>JBLFWM010000003.1:0-110806 GCA_047611265.1 Gammaproteobacteria bacterium
GGAAGAGCATCTAGATCAGAATATTGGTTCTATTCTTTATTTATCATTATTTTATCGATTGTTTCTCTTATCATAGATACGATGATTTTATATTATCCCATCGAAGATAATGGTCCAATAAATTTAATTCTTATAGTTGGCACCACTGTTCCTTCAATTGCAGTAGGTGCAAGACGATTGCATGATGTGGGTAAATCTGGTTGGTGGCAATTAATTATTTTTACAATTATTGGGATCCTGGTTTTACTCTATTGGTATATTATAAAAGGAACAGATGGAAATAATGAGTATGGAAAAGATACTCTATCGTAATATATTCTCTCCTATGAAAACTAAATCAGTAACGGTGGTATAAATGAATTTTATATACATTATCATAATCTTAGTGGTCGCATTTGTTATTTGGTCTAATGCAGCGACAAAAAGTTTAGATCAAATAGGAAAGATTGCTTTGGAGAAATATTTTGAATCAAATAATGATAAATATAAAATGATGTTATGTGTACTTGCAGCAACTTATCAACTCGCAAATAAGGATAGATTTTGGAGTTACTTTAATTCATTCCCAGATAGTGAATCAAAGACTGATCTAGGAGTTGCAATGAGAAACGCAGGAAGTGGATTAAAGGACTCTGTTCGTCAGAAAGAACTATTAAAGCAAGTAGACTCAGAACTTTTGACAATAGTTAATTGGTCTAACTTAAGTAGATTCGAGCAATACATTAAAAATAAGGAAAATGAATAAACCCTGCAAATATCAGAGAGCAAAACGCATGACAAAACAAAATAAATCAGTCACAAAGGAGTAGTTTTATGAAATTATTTATAAAAAAAATTCAAATACCATTATCCATAATTATTGGAATCTATGTTGCATATTGGTTGATAGTAAATCCTTTTGAGACATATTATCTGCCCATAATAATAATATGGATACCCGACTTTATTGGATGGGATGCATTTTTTGTACTTATTGGAATATTAGCAGGGTTGGTGACTTTAGGTGGATGTAGTTCATTTTCTGAAGGAGATTAAAGCAGGATAGATACTGTTCTATTATGATAGATATTACTTTTAATGTATTTTCTGATACTCCTGAGGGGAAAGATCCAGACTCATACAGTCCAACCCTTCGTAGTTATCATAAGACTCTTTGGAGCAAACCTTTGCCTAATGGCATTAGTTTTGATTTAGATGATGAGACAAGAATGTTATTGCATCATAAGTCAGATTTAGGTGAATTCTTTTTATCCAGTGATGCAGTAGGGCATACCTATAGCAATATACAAAGCATGTCTCATATTATTAACAAAATCCCCTCTGAAGAAATAAATTCCTTTTATTCACTATGCAGTACTATTGGAGCATACATTATCTATCCTTCTAAAAGAGTTGATAAGAAAATGACCATTAATGGTGCTAGTGGGACTAATTGAAAAATTAAAGATCGATTTGATTTAACATTAGAATGCATTAGAAGACATTATCTTAATGAGGAAAGTCCTTTGAGTGAGACATTAGAGAGATATGCATCATTCTTTAAACTATTTGATAACTTTAAAGGATATATTAATTTCTTCTTACTTCAGGATCTAGTTGCAGAAGATTATTTATCTATTAAATATTTAATTCCATTTAAGAGTTTTGAAAATTCTCCATTACCTAAAGATGTAGATGAATATATATTATATAAAAAAAATATGACTAATTTTGTCAACGCAAGGAATCAAAGAATATTTAATCTAAAATGATTATTACAACCTGGAACTGTAATCTAAAACTAAAGAGTAAATATGAGTATATAGAATCATTAGATTCAGATATTTTAATTATTCAAGAATGTGAAAAACTCAAACAAGATTATTTTCCTAACACTCAGTATTTTTGGACTGGGAGAGATGAGAACAAAGGTCTTGGGGTACTAGTTAAAAAAGATACTGCAAAAATTAGTAAATTACATAATCAAAACTTCATACATTTCCTCCCTATAGAAACAGATGGTTTAAGTATTATGGGAGTTTGGGCATTTAATCATAGAGCAGTAAAATACGGAGAAGATGCAAACGGTAGAACTTTAGAAGCAATTAATTACTATGATGTTTGGTTAAAAGATTCTCAAAAATCAATATTCGCTGGTGATTTTAATAACTCTATTATTTGGGATAAAACTAGTAACCCAGATTTTAATAATATTAATAATAAATTGAATCTCTTAGGTTACGAAAGTTCTTACCATAAAAAAACTCAAGATATATTTGGGAAAGAAAAAGAAACTACTTTCTATCATACTAAAAAAGAAGATAAGAAATATCATATAGATTATATATACATAAAAGGCATGAATATAAAATCTCTGGATATAGGTCTATACGATAATTGGATTAAGCACAGTGATCACTGCCCAGTATCAATCAAAGTCTGAGTGACTTGTCACACACTTTTTCAAAAAGAACAGACCTGTCATACACTTGTCATACACTTTTTTCAAAATGAATCTATACTTGACTTGTAGACGACATGAAAGAGTTCGAATCTCCCTCTCTCCGAGAAAAACCTAATATTTACAACGGATTCACGACATTTGATTGTCATACACTTGTCATACACTTTGATTGTCATACACTTTTTTAAGAATGAAGGTATACTTGACTTATAGAGGGCACGAATGGATTCGAATCCTCTCATCTCCGAAAAAACTCTTTTTTTTTAATGTATATTATTTAACACTTCATGTAATATTTTATATATGACTATATTCAATAAAACAAAAACTTACTTAATTCTTCTATCTTTTACAATTTTAGCAGGTTGTGGCGGACCAACATGCGATAGTGATATTCGCTCAAATCAATGGACGGATTGCTCTGCTACAAAAGTTTATAAATCTGGAACATATGAAGGGGAATTTAAACATGGAAACCCAAGTGGGCAAGGAGAATGGGAATTTAAGACTGGAGAGAAATACGTTGGTGAATTTAGAATTGGTATGTTTCATGGACAAGGCACTTTAACTTTTACTGATGGAGAAACATACGTCGGTCAATTTGATAAAGATGTACGTCACGGACAAGGCACTTACACTTCTGCCAATGGTGATAAATATGTTGGTGAATGGAAAGGTGACAAGAAACACGGACAAGGCACTTACACTTATGCCAATGGTGATAAATATATTGGTCAATGGGTAGATGGTAATCGAGACGAATACGTAGGTGAATACAAAGATGGTAAATATCACGGACAAGGCACCTTAACATATGCCAATAGAGATAAATATGTTGGTGAATTTAAAGATGGCAAGAAACACGGACAAGGCACTTACACTTATGCGAATAAAGGTGATAAATATATTGAATACTGGAAATTTTCTATTGGAGGGAAATACGTCGGTGAATTTAGAAATGATAAATTTAATGGACAAGGTACTTACTTTTTCGCAAGGAAACCGGACAAGACTTATGTTAATGGAATTAAATACGTCGGTGAATTTAGAAATGGTAAATTTCATGGACAAGGCACTTACACTTCTGCTTATGGCAATGGGCAACGAAAATACCAAGGTAAATTTGAATTTGGCGAATTTCATGGACAAGGCACTTTAACTGATCAAGGCAGAACTGAATATGTCGGTAATTTTAAAGATGGCAAATATCATGGACAAGGACTTTCCTATAATGCCTTTGGAGAGAAATACGTTGGTGAATTTAAAGATGGCAAGAAACACGGACAAGGCACTATGACTTTTCCCGATAATCGCACATTAAAAGGTCTTTGGGAAAATGGAGAATTCAAAAGAAAGAAATAATCCTATGAGATTGTCATACACTTTTTCAAAAAGAAGAGACCTGTCATACACTTGTCATACACTTTTTTCAGAATCAATCTATACTTGACTCATAGACTGTGTCGGAGATTTCGAATCCCTTACCTACCTCAGAAACCCCAATGAAATCAACAAACTCTATTTATATTTTATTTCCATAATAAAAAATGCTATCATTGGCATGTCCTGATTTAGAAACACGCTACTTGCTGGGACGTTAAATAAAACGCTAAAGGAGGTACCATTAAAAATAATAATCTTATGCTATTAAATGCTCTTGAAGACTGCATGCTGTCATTAGAGTGCGATAAATCATTTAGAACTTCGTCTATAAGTAATCGAAAGAGATTCTATAAGATTCAGCATACGTTAATAAGCGTCATGTTAGAAATTGAGAGTGAATATAGTAAAGAAAAAATTAACTAGTCCTGATTTAGATAAACTCTACTTGCTGGGACATTAAATAAACGCTAAAAGGAGAAAACATGAATACTCAAAGAAAAAACTACTTAATTGACATGCTTAAAAATAAAAGAGCAGGTTTATCCATGGAAAGAATAAAATCTGGTGGTGGAGCAACATCTTTTGCTACTGCAATGTATAAACAACGGCATATAAAAGTAATAGACTGGTCTAACAAGATAACTAATCAAATGAAATTAGATCGTTTAAAAGGTGAGATTGATAACATAAACATTATTATCAATGATGTAAAACACTTATAAAACTTATTACAAAATAATTTTAGATTAGGTTTAAAGGGATAAGAATGGATTCGAATCCCTTACCTACCTAGTTCTCTTATTGAATAGACTATATTCTACTGCCGCCCAACAGAATTTAAGTTATATGATAATTTAATTCAATATGTGTTAAATTACATTTTCTCTACGATTTTGAACTAAATTTTTCCAAGGAAGGAGCTCAATCAACAATGATACCAATAATAAATTATAATGAAGTTAAGGTTAATTTGCTAAGTGGGCTAACTGTAGCTTTAGCAATGGTTCCCGAGGCTATTGCATTTGCATTAATTGCACAAGTTTCACCACTCACGGGATTATATGCTGCCATCATAATTTGTTTTATTACTTCGGTATTTGGTGGACGCCCAGGAATGGTTTCAGGTGCAACAGGTGCTTTGGCAGTTGTCATGGTATCACTTGTAGCTCAACATGGTTCTGAGTATCTTTTTTTTACAGTAATAATGATGGGAATCTTGCAAATAATTTTTGCACTCTTTAAATTAGGTAAGTTTATAAGGATGGTTCCATATCCCGTGATGCTTGGATTTGTTAATGGATTAGCTGTGGTGATATTTATTGCACAATTTAATCATTTCAAAGTTATTAACACCGAGGGTATTTCTACTTGGTTAGCAGGTCCACCACTTTATACTATGTTATATTTGGTAACCTTAACAGTTGCTATTATTTATATATTTCCAAAAGTAACTAAAGCAATCCCATCAACATTAGCTGCAATTATTTTTACAACAGCTGTTGTATTTTTCTTAGGCACTGATACCAAGACTGTTGGAGATCTTGGTTCTATTGCCGGAGGAATTCCAGTGTTTAGTTTTCCACTTGTTCCTATAAATTTAGAAACATTTAGAATCATATTACCTTATGCTTTTCTTCTGGCATCAATTGGGTTAATAGAATCTCTCTTAACGCTAAATTTAATAGATGATATGACTGATTCCAGAGGAAAACCAAATAAAGAATCTATGGCTCAGGGTATTGGAAATGTTGTTACTGGATTTTTTGGTGGAATGGGTGGTTGCGCCATGATTGGTCAAAGCATGATTAATATTAATAATGGTGCCGTTAAGCGTTTATCTGGAATTGCAACAGCAATATTTTTAGCATCATTTGTTTTATTCCTTTCTGACTGGATAGAAATGATTCCATTAGCTGCTCTTATCGGCGTAATGTTTGTAGTTGCTGAAAAAACTTTTGAATGGGGCAGTCTAAGATTGTTCGGGAAAGTACCTCGAAAGGATATCTTTGTTGGTCTTCTTGTGGGCGCAGTAACTATAATTGCAGATTTAGCTATAGCTGTCATGTTGGGAGTCATTGTCTCAGCACTTATATATGTCTGGGAACATGCAAAATTTATTGAAGTCACGACATCTGAAAATAAGAAAGGATGGAAGATATATGAGCTTAAAGGTGCGCTATTCTTTGCATCTGTAAAAAACTTTAATGATCTGTTCACAATAAAAGATGATCCAGATGAAATCATTATTGATTTTAAGCTATCAAAAGTAGCTGATCATTCAGCACTAATGGCAATTGGTAATTTAGGAAATAAATATAAACTGGCAGGTAAAACCTTACGTCTTATTAACTTAAGCCAAGATTGCATAGAGGTCCTTGATGATGCAAAAAACATGATTGAAATAAATATTCTTGAAAACACTGAAGAGAAGAATTTTTAGCAAAAGACCATAAGTAGAAGGATATAATCCTATTCACAGGAAAGGCACATCTGAAGCAGGGCTTAGATTCAACTTCTTATCATCCTAATAAGTCATGATATAATGTTAGTATGGATATACATAACAACGCTCATGTCACAAGATCTTCCGTTGAATTCTTGGTCCCATTTACAAAAATTCTAATAAACCATCTGTCTGCCTCAGATATATCAATTGAAGATTTTAAGAAAGAGTTAGAAAAGATTAAAGTTACTGGCTTTGTTGAAAAAGATGGTCAGATTGAATCAATATCAATAATAAATAATTTTAGAGTATATGTTTTATACAGCGGAACTAGAAATTTTCTTTTACGTATTGAGGGCACGAAAGATTTTCTTGGTTTTTGTATTTTATTAACAAACAAAGGCATGAATGTTAACGGGGATGCCTGCGTAGACTCTGTTCCATTGGCTAATAACTTAAAAGACGAGTTTCTTGAAAACTATAAAAGCCCTTACCTTGTAACAGAGACATTTCTTGACTTTGTATCTAAATAATATACTTCTTCCTTCAATAAGATATTAATAGTATATTTAGCCTTATAACTATTTTAAGACTTACTTGTTAAAAATTATTGTACCAAAAATATGAATGATTCATTAAATTCTTTGGTAGGCATTCATGCTTATGTCTTCTCCTATATAAAAAAAATGGGTGATTTAAGCGGCCATACTGTATTAGATATACCAAGTGGTGATGGACGTGCTACTAATATCTTCAAAGAACAGGGCGCAAAAGTTATCTCGCTTGATATCTTTCCTAGAACAGAGAAATCTTATACTAGCCAATATGGTGATATGGGTGAAAAATTAGATATAAATGATAATTCCATAGATATAATTATTTGCCAAGAGGGAATAGAACATGTATCTGATCAATTCAGTCTTCTAAAAGAGTTTAATCGTATCTTAAAAAAAGAAGGGGAACTAATTATCACAACCCCTAATATTTCTAATATAAGATCAAAGATATCTAATCTTTTTACTGAATCAGAAATGTGGAAAAGAATGCCATATACTGAGATAGATAGTATTTGGCATATAGAAGATACATCTAAAACATTTTATTTTGGTCATTTATTTCTCTTACCGGTGAATCATCTAAAAACTTTACTGGCTCTGAATGGTTTTGGTGATTTTATTTATAAAAGAACGAAAATATCTAGATCATCTGTATTTTTGGGATTATTTCTTTACCCTTTTTATTTAATATTAAATATCATTGCCTATATGACATCTATGAAAAAAAACCAACATATTGATTCGAGTGTTAAAAAATTAATACTCTGGGACCGCTGCCTTCTTAACCTATCCTTCACCACGCTCTTTTATAAACACATATTTTGGGTTTGTAAAAAAAAGCATAATCTAGATAAAGTTATTGATAATATAGCTAAAATGCAAAATAAAATGCCTAGTGAGATGAGTTCAGAACGTGGAATTAAAAAATAATAATTTAATAAAATCATAAATGGCTAAAATATTTTTTAAAAAAATAAATGAAACATTCGAGGTAGACATTAGTGCTGGTGAAACATTGCTAGATGCTGCTAAAAAAATAAATATTTCTGAGATTACTGCTGATTGTAAGGGTAATTGTGCTTGCGGTACATGCCATATACATATTGATCATGAATGGGTCGACGTTATTGAGCCAATATACTTAGCTTCACTAGAACCATACCTATTAGAGAAATCTAAAAATTATAATGAAAAATTAAGCAGGCTATGTTGTCAGATTGAGATAAAAGATACATATGATGGATTGGTAGTTCATCTATTAGAACATTAAAAGGTAATAAAATGAATGATTCACTTAACCAAAACTTTAATGAGAAAGTTGTCATTAATACATTAACGGAAAAATGGCATAATTCTCCTGCGACAGGAGTAGATAGAATTTACCTTGAAAGAGACAACATGGGTGAGTTTTCTGTAGCATCTTCTGTGGTTAAATTTTCTCCTAATAGCTCATTTGACGAACATATTCATGACAATGGAGAAGAAATTTATGTTTTAGATGGTACATTTTCTGATCAATATGGTGATTACAAGAAGGGTAGTTATTTAAGAAATCCAGATAAATCTATTCATAAACCATTCAGCAAAGAGGGTTGCATTATTTTTGTAAAATTAAGACAATTTCAAGATAATGATACTTCGAGAGTGATAAAAGATACAAAGGTATCTCCATGGTTTCAGGGGCTAGTACCTGGCTTATCTGTAATGCCATTACATGAGTTCCAAACTGAGCATGCAGCAATGGTGAAATGGGAACCTAATACTGTTTTTAATGCCCATAAGCATTGGGGTGGCGAGGAAATATTGGTTATTGAAGGTGTTTTTTATGATGAAAATGGAAGCTATCCTAAGGGAACATGGATTAGAAGTCCTCATCTAAGTCAGCATAAACCTTTTACTAAAGAAGAGGGTGCTCTTATTTTTGTGAAGACGGGACACTTACTGTAGTGTAAATATCGCCGTGAACATATCTGCTTCAACCTTTTGATGAACCACTTTTTTAAACATAGAAAAAGACTTTTTAAAATAATCTATATGGTTTTCATATTACCGATAAGTTATAATAATTTATGAATATTGATGTCCTCGCATTAAAATATAGACCCAAGTTTTTTAAAGAAGTAACTGGACAAGATCTTGTTATTGAAACCTTAGCTAATTCGATTAATTTGAATAAAATACATAATGCTTATTTATTTTCAGGTACTAGAGGCATGGGTAAAACTACTATTGCCAGATTATTTGCAAAATCATTGTTATGCGAAACCTCGATAACATCTCAACCATGCGGCAAGTGTTCAGCTTGTACTGAAATTGATAATGGTAACCATCTAGATCTTATTGAAATAGATGCAGCATCAAGAACAAAAGTTGAGGATACTCGCTCTCTTATGGATAATGTGCAATATGCCCCATCATCTTCCAGGTTTAAGGTTTATCTAATAGATGAAGTGCACATGCTTTCGACGAAAAGCTTTAATGCCTTACTTAAAACTATAGAAGAACCGCCTTCGCATGTGAAATTTTTGATGGCAACAACTGAACCTGAAAAATTGCCAGATACTATATTATCTAGATGCTTACATTTTAAGTTAGCATCTGCTACGAATAAAATTATCATAAAACATCTGGAAAATATTCTCAAGATGGAAAATATCAAATATGATGTGGATGCACTCGATACTATTGCAAAAAATGCACATGGAAGCATAAGAGACAGTTTGAGTATTCTTGAACAGTGTATTGCATATTGTAATGGTGATCTTGAGGCCACTAGAATAAAATCTTTTCTTGGAGAGGTTGATGATTCTGTTATACAAAATATTATCACTAGTATTGCTAACAAAGATTCCGTAGATTTGGTAAATACTATTGATGCATTAAATACCCATTCTGATTATGAGAAAATCACAGATACTATTATGCATATATTCTATGAGTTAACATTAATGAATATCCATGAAAATAATCTTGACTCTGATCATGCAGGTAATGAATTTTATAAAGAAATATTTACTAGATTTGAACTAGAAGATTTACAGCTTTTTTATCAGATAGCAGTATCATCTAAAAAAGATTATGTAAATTCAGTTTCAAAAAAAGATCATTTTACAATGATAATGCTTCGTATGATCATATTTAGCAATGAAGCTAATCCGTCTCCTGGCAAAGCAGTACCGCATAAGAAAAATAAAATTAATCCATCTTTTTTGAAAGAAGTTAAGACGCCAGATAAAGAGGATAAAAAGACCCTCTCTGAAGAGAAAGATCTTGACAAAAATACTGATAAAAGTTCTGAAGAAAAATGGTTGTCTACAATTGATAGTCTTTCACTAACAGGTTTAACTCTTCATTTAGCAAAACATTCTGTATTAGAAATAATGGACTTAGGTAATGCCGTGTTATATATCAATGAGGATAAAAAGGATATATATCCTAAATTATGCGTAAATGATTTGTTGGACAAGATTAAATCTCATTTTAAATTATCAAACCAAGTTAGTATTGATTATAAAGCAGGTTTGTCTACTCCTATAGTAATCGAATCATTGCAAAATGAGTCAGAATTAAATGAAAGATATCAAAAAGTTAAAGATGATCCAGATATTAATAAATTGCAAAAATTATTTGGAGCAAACATTAACAAAGGGTCTATAAAAAAAATTATTGAATAATATTAGGAGAAAAATATATGGGAATTATGGATAAAATGAAACAAGCTAAAGACATGTATGGAAACATGAAGAAAATGCAGCAAGAAGTTGAGAAGATAGTTGTGGAAGCCTCGTCTAGGAATAAGCTGATTACAGTTTCGGTTAAAGGTAACCATCAAATATTAAACATAAAAATTGATGACCAACTTCAAAATTCTGATTTAAGGGATATTGAAAAACAAATTCTAGTTACTTGTAATGAGGCTCTCGGGAAAGTTGATAAGGAGGTTAAGTCTAAAATGGGAAGCATGATGAATTTACCTGGTGGACTCAAACTTCCTTTTTAAAATATGAAACAATCAAAATATCTTAATGATTTAGTTGACGCATTAACAGTTCTGCCAGGAGTTGGGAAAAAGTCTGCTCAAAGAATGGCGTATAAATTAATGAGATCAAATAAAGAAAAAACATTAAATTTGTCTGAAAAATTATCTGATGTAACAAGTCAAGTTGCAAACTGTAGTATTTGCGGTATTTATTTAGATTTATCTGACACGGCCATGCAAAATGATTCTGGTGACTGCCAACTTTGCATTGAGGAAGATCGAGATGTTAGTAAAATATGTGTTACTGAGTCCCCCGCAGATGTATATACAATTGACTCCAGCACTAATTACAAAGGTTACTATTTTGTTCTCGATGGTAATCTTTCTCCTCTTGATGGAAGAGGTCCCGTGGAGATCGGAATTCAAAGATTAGAAGCTAGGTTGGAGAAGGGTGATGTAGAAGAGCTCATACTTGCTACCAGTACAACTATTGAAGGTGAGGCAACATCTCATTATGTTCAACAGCTTACGCGTAAATATAATATTAAAGTGTCTAGAATTGCTTTTGGGATACCACTAAATGGAGAACTTGGGTATTTAGACAGTGATACTATCTCTCACGCATTCAATGAGCGAAAAATATTATAATTATATGGCTTTATCAATTTTTGACGCACAAATAAAATCATTTTCAGATAACCCGTCTATAGCATATGTGTAATATATAATACGCGCAGTGTTATATGAAAATATAATTTCTGGATGATGATCTTCTCTATGTGATATCCATGCAATTAAATTAATAACTGCCATGATTTCATAATGATTCTTGAGCTTAAAATCCTTATATATTTTTTTAGAATCGTCCATCAAAGCCCAGCCAGCATCTAATTTTTTCATTAGTTCCTTTGCTTGCTTATGATCAATAGCATCAATACCACCTTCACATGGGAGACACTTTCTTTTTGATAATTCTATTTCACTGTTCATAATATTATAATTTTAAATTATTTATTCTTTCAAATACAGTAGGATGACTATTATATATTGATGAATAAATCGGACTACTCTTAATTAAATTCAAATTTTCTTTATTTAGCTTCAGCAAAGAAGATATTAAGTCATTCTTATCTGCATGTAATTTAGCATAGTTATCTGCTTCATATTCATTTTTTCTAGATAAAATTGAAAATAATGGGGCAATAAAGTATAAGACGCACGGCAGTAGCAAGCTGAATAGGATTACAACCTGTGAAGAAGATCCTTTATCAATACCCAGATCCTCAAAGAATATTTCAATAGAAATTATTTGATATATGATATAGAAAAATAAAAGGCTCATAAAAAAACTTATAATCATAGATTGCATGATATGTTTTTTCATATAATGTCCAATCTCATGAGCTAAGACAGATCTTATCTCACTAGGCGTTAATAAGTCTATTAACGTATCATAGAATACTATTCTTTTATTTTTATAAAACCCAGTAAAGTATGCATTAGAATGATTAGACCTTTTAGACCCATCCATCACATAAACATTGGATATATTAAAATTAGTTTTATCTGAAAGATCTTTTATTTCTGAAATTATTTCTTCATCATTAATTTTTTTAAAACTATTAAAGAGTGGTGATATTATGATTGGGAATAAATAAATTACCAAAGTATTAAATACAATGACAATTAGCCACATATAAAGCCACCAATCATTAATGTAAACATTATATAATTTATTAAAAACTATAAATAACATTGATAAAATAATTAAACTTATTGTTAAGGATAATATTAGGTCTTTAAAAAATAATAGTTTTGACTGCCTATTAAATCCGTAATGGTTCTCTATAAAAAAAATCTTATAATAAGAAAATGGCAAATCTATTAATGTTAGAATTACTATGAATAATATTATGTTAAATACCTCGATGTTAATTGTAAAAATATTGATAATGTTTGAGATATTCCCAAAAAGAGATATTCCATCAAAAGCTAAAAATATTATTATTATCGATGATTTGATTACTGTATTAAAAATTGATAAATAAAGTTTTTCAATATTATATAGTTTTGATTTTTCTACATACTCTTGGTTTAGTTTTATTAAATTTAGCTCATCATCTGATATATGAGTAGATTTTATATATTTAATTTGATGAAGGTCTAGAAATATTCTAGATACCGAGTATGCTGCCACTAAAATTATTACAGACATAAAAAACATATAGAACCTTTCTAATTTTACATTGCTTTATAAATATACTACTCTATGACGATGAAAGATAAAAGTAACTTAATTTGGATAGACCTAGAGATGACTGGCTTAGACACCCAGCGTGATTATATTATTGAAATCGCCACTATAGTGACTGATAAAAATCTTAATATATTAGGTGAAGGCCCAAATTTAATTATTCATCAGATTGATGAAGTCATGAATAACATGGATGACTGGAATACTAGGCAGCATGCTAGAACTGGCCTTACTAAAGAGGTTAAAGCTAGTACCATAAATGAAACCCAGGCAGAGAATGATACAATTGCATTCTTAGAAGAATATATTTTAAAAGGTGAGTCTCCATTATGTGGAAACACTATCTGTCAAGATAGACGGTTTTTAGCTCGATGTATGCCTAAACTTGAGGCATTTTGTCATTACAGGAACTTGGATGTTTCTTCGATTAGAGAAGTTGGAAAAAGATGGTTTTATGATGATATGGATGGTTTTCAAAAACATGGTAATCATAGAGCTTTGGGTGATATCAGAGACTCAATCGAGGAGTTAAAATATTATAGGAAAACTATATTTAAACTTTAAATCTTACTAGCTTCAGATGATACTCATTTTTTCTTCCCTTAATATAAGTATTCTGTTTATATTTTTTATTTGTTTTTTGATAATCTATTGAATAATGAAGGCCACGACTTTCTTTTCTTAGCATTGCAGATTTAATAATAAGCTTTGACACATGAATGATATTTCTTAACTCCAGTAAGTCTACACTTATTCTATGTTGATAGTAATGTTCATTAACCTCTTTCTCTATAAGATTTATTTTTTCTAGTGCAATTTTTAACCTATTATCAGACCTAACTATTCCTACATAGTTCCACATTATTTTTCGTAATTCATCCCAGTTATGACTTATGGCAAACTTTTCTTCTGATTCTGTGACTAAACTATCATCCCATTTAGGTAGTAAATTATTGTCAGATATTTGTTCTGAATATCTTATATCTTCTATGCATTTTTTACTCATTACCAGGCATTCAAGCAATGAATTACTAGCTAATCTATTGGCACCATGAAAACCTGTATGTGCTGATTCACCAATAACATATAAATTATTAGTTTCAGTTTTGCCATTTACATCTGTCTTAACTCCACCACATGTATAATGAGATGCAGGAATAACCGGTATCCGTTCTTTAGTTATATCTATACCAACACCCATGCATTTTTTATATATTGTTGGAAAACGCTTTTTAATAAAATCTGATGACATATGACTTATATCTAAGTAAACATTACTATAGCCATGCATTTTCATTTCATTATCAATAGCTCTTGCAACTACATCACGTGAGGCCAGTTCTTTCCGTTCATCATAACTCCCCATGAAACGAACATTGTCTGGCGTATACAATATACCCCCTTCGCCTCTTAATGATTCAGATATGAGAAATGATTTTATATCAGGATGATAAAGGCATGTTGGATGAAACTGTATAAACTCCATATTTACAACGGAACATCCAGCCCTCCATGCAGCTGCAATTCCATCACCTGTAGATGTATTGGGATTTGAAGTAAACTGATATATTTTGCTCGCGCCACCTGTCGCTAGAATTACTTTTTTAGCTTTTACAGTAAATATATTTTTTGTATTCTTACAAAAGACATATGCGCCTATGCAACTATTTTTATTATTTGAACCATTTTTTTCTGTGATAAGATCAACCAAAGAACTTTCTTCTAATACATTTATATTTTTATTTAATTTAACTTTATCATTTAAAATTTTATGGATTACAGCTCCTGTCTCATCTTTAATATATGCAATCCTTCTTTCACTATGTGCGCCTTCAAGAGTTAAATCTACTTTATTATCTCTTTCAGTAAATGGGACGCCATGAGATTTTAGCCAGTTTATACAATATGGTCCTTCTTTTATTATTGTTGAAGCCACATCTTTATCAACAATACCACCACCATTATTTATAGTATCATTGAGATGTTTTTCAAATGAGTCAGTTTCTGATAATACTGAAGCAATGCCACCTTGAGCCCATGAGGTTGAGCAGCTCTTTGAGTCTCCTTTTGTAATTAAGGTAATTCTTGTATTATCAGGAAGCATTAACGCTGCGCTAAGGCCCGCTATTCCTGACCCAACAATTAAAACATCTGTGTTTTTACTCATGCTCATAATATAATAAAATAGCATTTATATGTAAAATTGTAAAAAAACATATTTAATGAAAAGGATTAATTATGCAAGATGATGATAGACCTGTTCTTGATGAAATTATAAGTGGAAATAGCTCTAAATATGAAATTATCATTAATAAATACCAAGCTAGAATAATTAGCTTATGCTTTAGGTATACAAAAAGTTATCCTGACGCAGAAGAAGTTGCCCAGGAAGCATTTCTCAAGGCGTATAATTCACTTAATAAGTTTAGATTTGAGAGTAAGTTTTACTCATGGCTGCATAGAATTGCAATTAACTGTTCCTTAAATTATATAAACTCAAAAGAAAAAACCAAAGAAAAGGAAACTATTTCCGAAAATTTTGGTCTAACCGAACATAAGGGGGTTGCTTCTGTTGAAACACCATACAATGCTTATAATATGCAGATGATGGCTGAAAAGATAGAATCTGTTTACAATAGTCTCCCAGAAGACCTTAAATTGTTGATAAAGCTTAGGGATATAGATGATTTGAGTTATGATGAAATGGCGGAGATAGCAAAGTTACCGATAGGAACTATTAAATCAAAGCTACATAGAGCTAGAGAAATATTAACTAGAGCATTGGAAAAATATATTGAAGATGAATGATGTTAAGAACATAAAATTGACTGGATTTGTAAAAGCTATTTTAAAAAATGAGTATCCTTTGTATATGTCTAAAGACTTTTCATCTAAGATCATGAAAAAGATTAATAAGCCTGTTCGAGAATATAGTTTTTTTAACTATGGTTTGCGAATAGCTAGCGCAATGACATTTGCGGTTATTACTTTGTTTGTAATGGATAACGTATTTACTGATAAAATTCAATATTCTAAATCTAGCACTATTAATCAGGAAATTTTATCACCAACAAGGAATGTTGCTAATCAGATGGAAAAATGTGAAGATGCTAAAGATAGCATCCAATCATCTGATCGCTTAAAATGTAAATGACAAGAAACATTTCGCTTAAAAATATATTATCAATTAATACTATAGCTCTAGTATTATTCTTCTATTCAAACTCATTGCATGCAAACCCGGCCTTTCCTAATTTCACTGATGTTGTAGAGAAAAATATACCTGCTGTAGTAATTGTCCATGCGACAAAAAAGATGAATTCTGCTGCAAGTGTCATGCCGGACATGTCTAATATACCTGATGAATTCAAACCGTTTCTCGATAAATTTTTTGATGAAAACAAAAATAATGATAGCCCAAAAAGACAGGCACCAAATTTTGGTTCTGGATTCATATTATCTAGTGATGGTTATATAATGACTAATAATCATGTGATATCAAACGCTGATGAAATAAAAATTACTCTCAGTGATCAAACAGAATTAAAAGCTGTTCTGATTGGAGCGGATCCTAGAAGTGATCTAGCATTGCTTAAAGTAGAAGCAGAAAATTTACCAGTCGTATCTGTTGGTACTTCAGAAAATCTCAAAGTTGGTGAGTGGGTGCTCGCGATAGGATCACCATTTGGGTTTGAGCATACGGTTACTGCCGGTATAGTTAGCGGAAAGAAGAGGAGTTTGCCTAACGAAAGCTATGTGGGATATCTTCAAACTGATGTTGCAATAAATCCAGGAAATTCTGGCGGCCCTTTATTTAATTTAAATGGAGATGTTGTAGGAGTTAATGCTCAAATTTATACTAGATCCGGCGGGTTTATGGGCGTTTCTTTCGCGATACCGGCAGAGACGTTAACAAATGTTTATAATCAACTTAAAAATGATGGAAAAGTTAAGAGAGGCTGGTTAGGCGTTTTTATTCAGGAAGTAGATCAAGACTTGGCTAAGAGTTTTGGACTGGATAAGCCTAAAGGCGCAGTTATAGCTAAAATATTAGATAAAAGTCCAGCTCAAAAAGCTGATTTTCAGCAAGGTGACGTTATATTGATGTATGACGGTAAGGATGTATTGAGATCAAAAGACCTTCCTTTACTGGTAGGGTCTACATTAGTTAACTCAACTATCAAGGTCAAATTATTACGTAATAGAAAAATTATTGAAAAGTATGTGTTGATTGAAGAACTACCAGAAGATGATTTAATTGCTAGCATGAAAGAAGAAAAGGTTGAGGAGACCAGTATTTCTGGGATCACTGTTAGTAATATTGCTGAAAATACAAAGAAAATGCTCAATATTTATGGAGGCGTCAAGGTTGACAAAGTATCTGCTTCACAGCTAAATAGCTCTAAGATACAAATTAATGATGTTATTACGCATATAAATAATCAACCTGTATACAATACTGCTGATTTTGATAAAAAAGTTAAAAGTCTTGAAAAGAATACTTTGGCTAACCTTTTGGTTTACCGAAATACCAATCCTATATATCTTGCAATAAAAATTCTAAATGATTGATGTTTACTATTTGTTCGCTATTATATAGAGGACATGGAAAACATAAGAAATATCTCTATTATCGCTCATATTGATCATGGAAAATCGACTTTAGCAGACCGATTAATTGAAAAATATGGAACCATGTCTTCGCGTGACATGAAAGATCAAGTTCTTGACTCTATGGATTTAGAAAGAGAGAGAGGTATTACTATTAAAGCCCAAACAGTATCTTTGAATTATAAAAAAGATAATGAGGTTTATAAAATTAATGTTATAGATACGCCTGGGCATGTAGACTTTTCATATGAAGTCTCGAGATCTTTATCTGCATGTGATGGCGCGCTACTTATTGTTGACGCCTCACAAGGAATAGAAGCGCAAAGCATTGCTCATACCAACCTTGCCATAGATCTTGGATTAAAAATAATACCCGTCATAAATAAAATTGATTTACCCTCAGCAGACATACCAGCTGTTAGAAAAGATTTAGTTGATTTTTTAAATGTAAACGATGAGGATATAATAGAGGTAAGTGCTAAAACAGGAATGGGGGTAGAAAATATTTTTGACCATGTTGTAGCTAAAATTCCGCCTCCGAAAGAAACTAATGATGATCACTCAAAAGCTTTCATTATAGATTCTTGGTTTGATAATTATTTAGGAGTTGTTGTATTAGTTAAAGTTGTTAGTGGCAAAATAAGTCCAAAACAAAAAATTAAAGTATTATCGAATGGCAAAGATTTCTTAATAGATAAAGTTGGGATATTTACCCCTAAAATTACATATTTGTCAGAATTAAATGCAGGTGACGTTGGATTCATTATTGCATCTATTAAAAACTTAGATGCCGCACCAGTGGGCGATACAATTGTTGACTCAAAGGCATTAAACCCTGTCCCATTGCCTGGATTTGAGCATATTCAGCCCCGTGTTTTTTCTGGGTTTTATCCAATTGATGCTCAAAATTATCAAGAATCACGAAAAGCATTGGATAAATTATCATTAAACGATAATTCGTTTACCTATGAACCAGAAAATTCTGATTCACTTGGACATGGCTTTAGATGTGGATTTCTCGGATTGCTCCATATGGAAATTATCAGAGAGCGTTTATCTAGAGAATACAATTTAGATTTACTTATGACAGTTCCCTCTGTTACTTATAAAGTTGAAATTAAAGATGGAACTATAATTGAGGTTAAAAGCCCTAAAGATTTGCCAGATGAAAATCAGATCAAAGCATTCTTAGAGCCAATTGCAGAAATAAATATTATTACTCCAGCTGATTATCTTGGGCCTATAATTGAACTATGCATTAAGAAGAGGGCTTCTCAAACTAACCTTCAATATAGAACAAATTCTGTTGAAATATCTTTTGAAATCCCATTATCTGAAATAATTTATGATTTTTTTGATAAATTAAAATCATGTACAAAAGGCTATGCCTCATATGACTATACTATTATTGATTATGTTGAAAGTAAGATGATAAAGTTAGATATACTGGTAAATAAGAAAAAGGTGGATGCACTGTCTCAAATTCTCCATAAAGAAAATTCTGACAAGAAAGCACGGGAATTAATTGATAATCTTAAAGAGTTAATACCAAGACAAATGTTTGAAATATCTATACAGGGATGCATTGGTGCCAAGGTTCTTGCGTCAACATCAGTTAGAGGGTTTAGAAAAGATGTTACGGCAAAGTTATATGGTGGAGATGCTACCCGTAAAATGAAATTATTAAAGAAACAAAAAGAAGGTAAAAAGAAGATGAAAAAAATTGGAACCGTAGAAATTCCTAAAGAAGCATTCTATGAATTTATGATGCCTAAGAAATAACCATGGATTTTACATTACTCTTAATAATAATTACTTTATTTTCTGGACTACTATTGCTTCTGAGTAAAATCTTTGCAGGCGATATATACTCTAGTGAGATATATTTATTTTTCTCTTCATTTTTTCCTATACTTTTATTTGTTTTAGTATTTCGCTCTTTCATTATTGAGCCATACAGAATTCCTTCAGGTTCCATGATACCAACACTGGTAGTAGGTGACTTTATTTTAGTAAAAAAATATGAATATGGAATTAGACTGCCAGTATCAAATTACAAGATAATTGATAATAGTAAACCAGTTCGTGGAGATGTTATAGTATTTCAATATCCTCAAGATAAAAGAATTAACTATATTAAGCGAGTTATTGCTTTGCCGGGTGATTATATTGAATATCTTAATAAAGTAGTTTATATTAATGGTGAAAAATATACACAATTTAGTACCTCAGAAAGCTTGGTGTCAGCGGAAGATTTAGGTGATAGCGTTGTTGTGAATGAAAGCAATAATCTAATAAAATACAATGTCATGAAGAATAATGACAGAGGCCAAGATTTTAGTTATACCGTTCCAGATAAGACATATTTTGTTTTAGGTGATAATAGAGATAATAGTAATGATAGTCGTTACTGGGGGCCTGTTCCTGAAGAAAATTTAATAGGAAAAGCTTTCTTTATATGGATGTACTGGAATACAGATAGTTCATATTCAATATTAGAACGCGTTGGATCATCAATAGAGTAAAAATGTCAAAAAAAGACGATATAAATATTTCTGCAGAAAAAATAAATAAATTAATTGGTTATAAATTTGAGAATAAAAGACTCTTAATTGAATCATTTACTCATAAAAGTATTTCAGAAAATAATTATGAAAGACTAGAGTTTTTAGGGGACGCGGTATTACAGCTTATTATTACTAAAAATCTTTATACAACATATCCGGATATAGATGAGGGAACTTTGTCTAGAGAGAAACAGTCTATCGTCAGTAAGAAAATAATTTCAAAAATATCACTAGAACTCAAACTCATTGATTTTTTAATTGCAAAAAATTTAGATTTAAATAGTAGCTTATCATTAAAAAATACTATAGCTGCAAATATGATTGAGTCATTAATAGGTGCTGTATTTTTAGATAGTAATTATTCTGTATGCGAAGACATTGTTTCAAAAATATTCTCTAAACATTTAGTAGTGAAAAAAAATATTGGGGTTAAAGATTCAAAAACATTACTTCAGGAGCATATGCAGTCACTGAATAAACCACTTCCATTATATACAACTACACATATGGAAGGGCCGCCACATCAGCCAGGATTTAAAATAACTTGTCAAATATCTATATATAAAGAAACATTTGAGTCTAAATCTGTTACTGTTCGAGAAGGTCAACAAACAGTATCAAAAATAATACTAGATAAGATTAATAATGAAAAAAAAATATAATATATCAATTGTTGGTCAAAGTAATACTGGAAAATCTACATTAATTAATTATCTATGCGATAAATATGTGACAGCTGAAAGTAAAAAACTTCAGACAACCAGAGTTAATCTATATAACTCAGTATCACTTAATGGTATGGATATCAATTTCATAGATACCCCAGGGGTCTCGTTGCAAAATAATGATTTGCTTTCTACATCTATGAAAAATGCATATATTAAGACACTAGAGTCTATTGACTTGCTTCTCCTTATGATAGATATCGATAATACAGATTTAAAATATGAAGATGCAATACTAAATTTAGCTAATGTTGCTAAGACTAATGTCGTCATGCTTATCAATAAGATTGATCTTGCGGAAGATGATCTATCTGAGTTAGAGAATTTAAAATCAAGGATATCTAAAAACTATAGTTTAGAACTATATTTTATGTCTCTTAAATCTAAGCAAGGTGTGACGCAGATGGTAAACGGTATCTGCAAAATTCTTGAAACCAAACCTCCTTTGCATAAAAAAAATATTATTCCAGTAAACCAAAAAATTGTTTCTATGCAAGAAATTATAAGAGGGGTCATTATCGAGTTGACACATGGTGAAGTACCATACGATACAGCTGTGCATATTGAGACTCATGTGGCTAAAAAGAAGATCATTGAGATTAATGCAAATATTTATGTAAATAAAGAAAACCAGAAAAAAATTATAATCGGAAAGAGTGGGTCAATGATTAAAAAGATTGGGATCGAGTCTAGATCAAAGTTAGAATTAATTCATAGTAAGCAATTTTATATCTCATTAAAAGTACTGGTTAAAGAAAACTGGAAAAATAACTATATATTACTTAAAGAGATTGGTTATATAGATTGAATAATACCCTTATAAACTCATTTATAATCCACTCCAGACCTTATAGTGAAAACAGCATGATATATGATATTTTGACTGAAACTAATGGGTTGATGTCTGTAATAGCAAAAGGAGTAAAAAGAAAAAAAGATGGTTTATCTATGCAGCCTTTTAAAGAGCTGCAACTAACTTTTACAAAATCTTCATTGCCATTATTGACAAAATATGATGTTTTAACATCATATGGGAAAGTATATAAGAGTTATATGTTGGAAGGGCTATATTTTAATGAATTAATATATAAATTTATTCCTAGAAATGAACCATTACCGTCATTATTTTCTCTTTATAAAGATCACTTGTCATATATGAATAATGGAGAATATGAGTCATGGTTAATCTTGTTAAGGTTTGAATTTTTCTTTTTAAAAGAAATAGGGTATCAGCTTAATCATGTATATTTAGAAAATTATGTTGTTAACCCAAATATTTTATATTTTTATGAATATGGATCAGGCTTTAAAGAAGCAAAAAATGTTAACGATAATATTATTACAATCTCTGGAAAATGTTTAGATAATTTACTAGAAAAAAAATTCGATAAAATTATTGATACTAAGAATACCAGGCTTATAATTAAAAAAATTATTAAACATATATTAGGAGATAAGGATATAAAAAGTTACGATATATTGGGTTAAGAAAGATTATTCTTATCAATTATTATTTTACTATCACTTATTTTTAGTACGAAGCTTTTGTCATACCAGTCACCCAGAACTATTCTTTTATATTCTTTCTCTCCTGAGATAATTTTATGAATATTTGGTCTATGAGTATGCCCATGAATAATCATATCTACATCATGTTTTTTTAACTGATTGATAACTTCGTCATTATTAACATCCATAATTACTTCATTCTTGGTATCAGTCTCAGAAAGACTTTTAGCTCTAAGCATTTTTGCAAGATTTATTCTTTCCTCTAATGATTTTTTGAGCATCTCATTTTGCCATGAAGCAGATCTAACCATAGCCCTAAATTTTTGATATTCAATATCATCAATGCACAGCGTATCTCCATGCATTAATAGTATTTTTTTACCATGAAGTTCTATCACTGTTGGATCTTTTAAAAACTTCATTCCATGATGGTTACAAAATTTTTCAGATACCATGAAATCACGGTTTCCTTGCATAAAATACACAGGAACATCATTAGATTTTTTTTTGATACTACTAAAGACTTCTCTGAGACCATCTCCAGGATCATCATCTCCAACCCAATATTCAACAAAGTCACCCAGTATATACAGTGACTCTATATCTGACTCAAGGTTACCCAAGAGGTTTATAAAATATTTTATTACCTTAGGTCTATCTTTATCAAGATGTAGATCTGAGATAAACATAGTAGTCATAATTTATTCTTCGATAACCTCAACTTTTTCAACAACAATGGGTTCTTGCGGAACATCACCATGCCCACCTGTATTGCCTGTAGATACAGTCCCTATGTTTTCAACTATGTCCATTCCTTCGACAACTTCACCAAATACACAATAGCCATAACCATCAGGGGCATTTTTTTTATCTAGAAAGTCATTATCTTTTAGGTTAATAAAAAATTGTGATGTAGCTGAGTGGGGGTCACTTGTTCTTGCCATTGCTACCGTACCTTTCTTATTACTTAAGTCATTATTAGATTCATTGACAACTGGTGCATTGGATACAAATTCTGACATGTCAGGCATTAAACCACCACCTTGTACCATGAAATTTTGTATTACCCTATGAAAAATTGTCCCATTATAATTACCATTTTCAGTATAATTAAGAAAATTCTTAACAGTTTCAGGGGCCTTATCTGAGAATAATTTTATTACAATATTCCCTTTTGTTGTAGTAAGTTTTATCAATTTAGTTTCCTCTCCATGATTAATTTTATGTATACTGTCGCCGTAACAAGATGATATAGTTATACAAATCAATGCAACAGTAGAAAGGTATGTATTTCTTATCATCTTAATTTTTTAATTCTGAATCATATTATAGTAAATACATCATATCATGACCATAAAAATATTTAATACAATTAATAGAAAAAAGGAAATATTCAAGCCTGTTAAACCTGGCAGTGCTTCCATGTATGTTTGTGGTCCTACGGTATATAGTCATCCCCATATAGGTAACGCCAGGGCAGCTCTAGTTCCAGATATATTATTTAGATTATTAAAAAGAAAATATGACAACGTCACCTATATTAGGAATATCACAGATGTTGATGATAAAATTTCAGATGCTGCTTTTAAACAAAATAAGACAGTTTATGAAATAAGCGAAACATTTATTAAAATTTATCAAGATAATATGGCTTCATTGGATATTCTTGAACCGACATATCAGCCAAAAGTTACTGATAATATGCCTAGCATAATAAGCACAATTGAAAAAATACTAAAAAATGGTTTTGCTTATATATCAGAAAATCATGTTTTATTTGATACTAGTAAGTACAAAAAGTATGGAGAATTATCGAAACGTGCTTTAGATGAAATGATTGATGGAGCTCGCATCGAGGTAGCTGACTATAAGAAGTCGCCTAGAGATTTTATATTATGGAAACCTTCTAATGATGATCAGCCTGGCTGGCAAAGCCCCTGGGGTTTAGGTAGACCAGGATGGCATATTGAATGCACATCAATGATTAAGAATATTATTGGAAATGATAATACTTTGGATATCCATGGAGGAGGGAATGATCTTATTTTCCCCCATCATGAAAATGAGATTGCCCAGGGAAGCTGCATGTCCTCGTCTAAGTATTGTAATTATTGGTTTCATAATGGAATTGTTTTAGTGAATAAAAAGAAAATGTCAAAATCTTTAGGTAATGTTATTTTACTCGAAGATCTTCTGAAAAATAATAAATCCAATTCAATTAGACTAGCATTACTTTCAGCTCATTACCGACAGCCCTTAAATTGGTCTGACTCAACTTTAATAGAATCTAATAATCTCATAAAGAAATTTTCTAGTTTAGCGAGATCATATGCAGGTGATATTAATCAGTATGATAACTTAGATAATGAAATCATTGATATTCTTTCCGATGATTTAAATACTCCTGAAGCAATCAAACATCTTTCTGAATTAGCTAAGGCAGCAAAGACTAATGAAAAGGATTTAGCGTCTCTAATAGTGTCTTCAAAGTTTATAGGTATAAATCTTCTGGCCCATAATACGTCTATTTTGAAGACCATAGATGAAGGATTGATAAAATCTTTGATAGAGGAAAGAGTTGAAGCAAGAAGTTCGGGTGACTTTAAAAAAGCTGATGAAATCAGAGATAAGTTGTCATCTATGGGTATTTTAATAAAAGATTTGGAAGGTGAGACTGTTTGGGACTATAATCCAGACAACTAATAATTTCAATAATCTTATCTATAGGTATAATATGCATATATCGCGGGGTGTAGCGCAGCTTGGTAGCGCGGCTGGTTTGGGACCAGTAGGTCGTAGGTTCGAATCCTATCACCCCGAATTTTGCGCCTGTAGCTCAGTGGATTAGAGTACATCGCTACGAACGATGGGGTCGGAGGTTCGAGTCCTTCCAGGCGCAAGTATAAAGATCCATGTTAGAATTATTATAACGTGGTGAGTGTAGCTCAGTTGGTTAGAGCCCTGGTTTGTGGTACCAGTTGTCGTGGGTTCGAATCCCATCATTCACCCAAATTTTGCGAGAGTGGCGGAATTGGTAGACGCGCTGGTTTTAGGTACCAGTACCTATGGTGTGGGAGTTCGAGTCTCCCCTCTCGTAAAAAGGTGATATATAAATGAGATATTTTAAATTACTTATATTGTTACAAACTATGATTATCTTAGGATGTTCATCAAATAATAACTATAAGATTTTGATAAATAAAGATAGTTTTACATGTTTTTCTGAGGATGCAAAAGTATGTTCAGATTATATTAGAGAAAAATGTGTTAATTCATATGATTTATTGAGAGAAGAACACTATAATCATCTTTTTGAATCAGATAAATATATCGTAAATTTTAGATGTTTATAAAATATCAAAACTAGGAAAACATATGGGCAATATACTGTTTAATCAATTTAGAGATAAACTCGCAAAAAAGAATAGCAAAGATTCTTCTCTTGGGACATCCTCTATTAAAATTGATTTTAATGATTTCACCAATAAAAGAAATCAAGCTTTTGTGTCATGCTTATCAAAGTATTTGAAAGACACCAAGATTCGCAAATCTATCTTGAAGATAAACCCTTACACGGTTAAATTTGGCTCTTTTTTAAAAAATTCAGATTATGGTACGCAATCAGCTTTTCACGTTACTCTTTCTCTGCTTGATTTATCTGATGACGGAAGAGAATCATGGGAGTGTATCTTATACGAATGTGATGACCTTAGTGAAAATGAAGTTACATCTGCTTCTTTCGATAATGGGCAAATTGCTGTAAAGTACTTTGTTAACCAAATAACTAACTTATATAAAAATTAAAAATAATGAATATCTCCTCAAAAGTAAATAATTTAGAAGGACTCAAAAGGTCTTTATCCATAACTGTAGATAAAAATGAATATATTGATGAATTTAACAAGGGACTAGGCAAGTACAAAGCTTCAGCTAAAATTGATGGTTTTAGAGCAGGAAAAGTCCCAGAAAATATTATTATTAAAAATTATAAAGACAGGATTCATAGTGATGCTATGAATTCCTTGATAGAGAAATCTCTAATGGAGTCCTTGACGGAAAATAAGCTAGATACCGCGAGTCCTCCACAATTGTCAATTGATCAGGTGGGTTCATTCGATAGTGATTTAGTATTTAAAGCAGAGTTTGAAATCTACCCTTTATTTTCTGTTAAAAAGATTGAGGATATTGAAATAGAACAACCAGAGGTAGAGATTAATGAAACTGATATCAGTGAAGTTATCAAAAATATACAAAAACAACATATAAAATGGGAAGAAAAAACAAGCAAATCTAAATCTGGTGATAAAATTATTTTAGATTATAAAGGTTTGATTGGAGGAGATGAGTTTGAGAGTAATAAGCAAGATAATTTTACATTCATTATCGACGATAAAGTGAATGGTGACGAAGCTACAACTGGTTTATTTAAAGCATTTTATGATAATACAAAGGATGAGTTGCCAGGTAGTGAAAAATCATTTCAGTATAAAATGTCTGCAGACTTCAGTGATAAAAAAATTGCCGGTAAAACGATAGACTATAAAATTAAAATTAAAAATATTTATGAGGGAGTGCTCCCAGAGCTTAATGATGAATTTTATAAAAAGTTTGGGGTAGAGAATTCAAACCATGAAGTATTTAAGGATAACGTATCAAAGTATATGAAAGTAGAGCTTGATCAAAAAATGAAATCAATTACATCTGCAGCTGTAAATCAAAAATTATTAGATCAAAATGATTTTGAAGTTCCAGTGCATATGCTTGATACAGAAGTTAAGAATATTTCTTCGCAATATGAGGGAATGCAGCAAAAAATTGATGATAAAGTTAAATCTGAATTAGATTTGATTGCTCGTAAACGTGTTAAATTAAATCTAATATATATGAAATTAACCGAAGAGAATAAGCTTACTGTTTCTGAAAAAGATGTATATGAGTTCATTTCAAAATCAGACCCTGCAACTCAAGAACAGTTGATACAGAAGGCGAAAGAAGACAAAAATTATTTAAATCATATTAAGAACAAATTACTTGAAGATGCTATTATTGATCTTATAGCATCAAAATGTAAACTTAAGAAGGTAAAAAAGAGATTCTTAGAGGTTGTGAATTAGATGAAAAGTAATGAAATTATGAATAATTTAGTTCCAATGGTGGTTGAGCAGACATCTCGTGGAGAAAGAGCTTATGATATATATTCTCGATTACTAAAAGAAAGAATAATATTTTTAGTTGGGCCTGTTGAAGACTATTCTGCAAATCTTATTGTCGCGCAACTTCTTTTTCTAGAATCAGAAAACCCTACCAAAGATATTAGCTTGTACATTAATTCACCTGGTGGTTCGGTGACTGCTGGTATGTCAATTTATGACACAATGCAATTTGTTAAACCTGATATCAGCACGTTATGTATAGGTCAAGCTGCAAGTATGGGAGCTATTCTTCTATGCGGTGGTGCACAAAAAAAACGCTATGCATTACCAAACTCAAGAGTAATGATCCATCAGCCATTAGGCGGTGTTCAAGGGCAAGCTACTGATATTGATATACAGGCTAAAGAAATACTTTTAGTTAGAAAAAGGTTAAACGGAATTTTAGCTAAAAATACTGGTCAAACTTTACAGAAAATAGAGTCGGATACTGAAAGAGATAATTTTATGACATCTCCAGAAGCAATGAAATATGGCTTAATAGATGAAATTCTAGAGTCACGCCCAGCGGAAGATAAAACCCCATCAACCTAAGTGTTTTATATAGTTTGTACATTCTTTCAAAAGAGATATATAATAAAATTAAAAGCTAAATATGGTTACAAATACTAAAGAATCTAATAAATTATTACACTGCTCATTTTGTGGTAAAAATCAAAATGAAGTTAATAAGCTAATTGCGGGACCTTCTGTATTCATATGTGATGAGTGCGTAGACCTCTGTAATGAAATCATAAGCGATGAGTTGGAAGAAAAATCTCTAAAAAGTAGAGAAAATCTTCCAAAACCAAAAGAAATAAAAACAATATTAGATGAATACGTTATTGGTCAAGATCACGCAAAAATAGTTTTATCTGTTGCTGTATACAACCACTATAAAAGATTGAATTCTATTGACTCTAAAAATGCTGTTGAGCTAAACAAAAGTAATGTTTTATTGATAGGACCAACTGGGTCAGGGAAAACCTTGCTTGCAGAAACATTAGCTAGGTTATTGAATGTTCCATTCACGATTGCTGACGCAACAACGTTAACTGAAGCAGGATATGTGGGTGAAGATGTTGAGAATATCATACAGAAACTACTGCAAAAATGTGATTATGATGTAGAGAAAGCTCAGACAGGAATAGTTTATATTGATGAAATTGATAAAATATCAAGAAAATCTGACAACCCATCAATAACTCGAGATGTATCCGGTGAAGGTGTGCAACAAGCATTATTAAAACTGATTGAAGGAACCGTGGCATCTGTTCCACCGCAAGGCGGAAGAAAACATCCTCAGCAAGAATTTCTTCAAGTAGATACCTCTGGAATATTATTTATTGTTGGAGGTGCATTTTCTGGCTTAGATAAAATTATTCAAGATAGGACGGATAAATCTGGAATAGGATTTTCAGCCACTGTTAGAGATGTAGATAAAAAAATAAGTTTGGCAGAAATACTCAGTACTGTTGGACCTGAAGACTTAATTAGATTTGGTTTAATTCCAGAATTTGTTGGTCGATTACCTGTTATAGCTACGCTTGAAGAATTATCCGAAGCTTCCTTAATCAAGATTCTTACTGAACCAAAAAATGCATTGGTAAAACAGTACCAAAGGTTATTTGAAATGGAAGAATGTGATCTTGAGTTTAGAGAAGATGCACTACTCAGTATTGCTAAGAAAGCAACAGAACGGAAGACAGGTGCTCGTGGACTGAGAACATTGCTTGAAAAAACACTTTTAGAAACAATGTATGATTTACCGTCTATACCAGAAATATCAAAAGTAGTAATAGATAAAACAGTTATTGAATCATCAAAAAAACCTTTATTAATTTATGATAAAAATAAATCAAAAGCTAATTCCAAAGATTAGGTTGATTTATTTATAATCGCCCATATATTTACATTAATAACAATTAAAGGAGCTAGAGCATGGTTAAAAAGATTAATAAACAAGTTATGCCGGTCCTACCTCTTAGAGATGTAGTAGTTTATCCTAATATGGTCATACCATTATTTGTTGGTAGGCAAAAATCTATAAGATCTCTTGAAAACGCCATGAATGAGAACAACAAGACTATCTTGTTGCTAACTCAAATATCAGCTGATATTGATGACCCTGTTGATTCAGAATTATATAAGATAGGTTGTAGTGCGACTATATTGCAACTTCTCAAGTTACCTGATGGCACGATGAAAGTATTAGTAGAAGGCGTATCAAGACAGAAGGTATTAAAGTTTTCAGATACTGATGAAATATTGTATGCAGAATGCGAAACCTTAGACTCAAAAAAACAAACTGAAAGCTTGCAAGATGATGCTCTTGGAAGAGCGCTCGAAGATACGTTTAATAATTATGTTAAATTAAACAAAAAAATTCCACCAGAAGTAATATCTTCTATTGCCGGTATAGAAAATTTATCTAAATTATCTGATAGTATTGCCGCGCATATGACTATGCGACTAGAGGAAAAACAAAAAGTATTGGAACTTTCAATAACTAAAGAGAGGGTGGAATACCTGATTAAGGCTATGGAATCTGAATTAGATGTTCTCCATGTTGAGAAAAAAATTCGTGGAAGAGTTAAGCAGCAAATGGAAAAAAGCCAGAGAGAGTACTACCTTAACGAGCAAATGAAAGCCATACAGAAAGAACTTGGTGAAATTGGTGATGAACCAAATGACCTAGATGCTCTTCAAAAGAAAATTGAAACAGTAGGCTTGTCTGTAGAAGCGAAAGAAAAAGTGATGTCAGAATTTAATAAATTTAAAATGATGTCGCCAATGTCAGCAGAAGCCACTGTTGTTAGAAATTATATTGATACAGTTATTGCATTACCATGGAAAAATAAAACTATAGTTAATAGTGATTTAACTCATGCTGCTCAGATATTAGATGATGATCATCACGGTTTGGAAAAAGTTAAAGAAAGAATATTAGAATATCTAGCTGTAACTAAAAGAGTTCAAAAACTTAAGGGTCCAATTCTTTGTTTAGTTGGTCCTCCTGGAGTCGGTAAAACATCTTTGGGTATGTCTATCGCTAAATCAACTAATAGAAAGTTTATTAAAATGTCATTAGGTGGCGTAAGAGATGAAGCTGAAATTAGAGGGCATAGAAGAACATATATAGGTTCAATGCCTGGTAAAGTTATACAAAATATCTCAAAAGCAAAACAAAATAACCCTCTTTTTTTGTTAGATGAGATTGATAAAATGGCTATGGATTTTAGGGGAGACCCGTCTTCTGCGTTGTTAGAAGTTCTGGATCCAGAGCAAAATTTTGCCTTCAATGATCATTATTTGGAAGTTGATTTTGATTTATCTGATGTTATGTTTATAGCAACAGCTAACTCAATGGATTCAATCCCACTTCCTCTATTAGACCGAATGGAAATTATTAGATTGCCTGGTTACACTGAACAAGAAAAAGTTAATATTGCTAAAAAATATTTATTATCAAAACAGTTTCAGCAAAATGGATTAAAAAAGAAAGAGCTATTGATTGCTTCCTCTGCCGTGAAAGATATTATTCGCTATTACACTAGGGAAGCTGGTGTCAGAGGACTAGATCGTGCTATATCAAAAATTTGCAGAAAAGTTGTAAAGAATATACTTACATCTACGAAAAATCTCAGTCAGATAAAAGTAACTTCTTTAAATTTAAATGACTACCTTGGTGTTAAACCATATAACTATGGAATGGTTGATAAAAAAGATATGGTTGGTCAAGTTAATGGTTTAGCTTGGACATCTGTGGGTGGTGAGTTATTACGAATCGAGTGTGCTCTTATGTCGGGTAAAGGAAAAATTACTCAAACAGGGTGTCTTGGGGAAGTAATGCAAGAGTCGATCACTGCTGCCATTACAGTTGTTCGATCAAGAGCTACATCACTTGGAATTGATAGTCTGTTTCATGAAAATAAAGATTTGCACATACATGTTCCTGATGGAGCAACCCCTAAGGATGGGCCAAGTGCAGGTATAACCATGGCTTTAGCTGTGGCATCGTCACTAACTAATATTCCTGTACGCGCAGATGTAGCAATGACTGGTGAAATTACACTCAGAGGTGAGGTCCAAGAAATTGGTGGATTAAAAGAAAAATTATTAGCTGCGTTAAGAGGTGGAATTAAAGAAGTTATAATCCCTCTTGATAATGCTAAAGATTTGGTGGAAATACCAGATCACGTCAAAAAAGGTCTTAAAATTCATCCTGTAAAATTTGTTGATGAGGTATTTGCAATCGCATTAAAAACTAAGCCAGTTAAAATCAAAGCTGCAAAAAAAGTATCCTCGGAATCATCAAAAAAGGCTAAAACACCTGGTAAAGCATTGCCGCATTAGCATAATTTTAATTGCTTGTAAATGATGAAAAAGTAAGAAGAATATTATATTTTTGAGTAAATTGATGTAGAATAGAGGCTGTAAATCATGGGGTTACCGGAAGGGTGTTTATTTAAAATTTACATCAGTCTGTATAAAAAATAAAAACAAATTCAACTATAAAGAGGTTCAAATGAATAAAGCAGAATTTATTTCAGCAATAGCTGAAGCAGCTGGTAGCAGCAAATCAGACGCAACAGCACATGTTGAAGCGATGATCAATGTGGTGACAAATACTTTAAAAAGTAATGATCCAGTTACATTAGTTGGTTTTGGAACTTTTCTTGCTAAAAAAAGAGAAGCTAGACAAGGAAGAAATCCAAGAACTGGTGAGACTATACAAATCAAAGCATCGACGGTACCAGCTTTTAAAGCAGGTAAGGCATTTAAAGACGCTTTAAACTAAACTAATTGATTTTTAGGGTGATTAGCTCAGCTGGTTAGAGCACCGCCCTTACAAGGCGGGGGTCGTAAGTTCGAATCTTTCATCACCCACCATACAATTTTAAAGAAGCAGATTTATCTGCTTCTTTTTATTTATGTGTATAGAGTTTAATGATAATATAACTTAGGTTTTTGGGGGTGTAGCTCAGTTGGTTAGAGCGCCTGCCTGTCACGCAGGAGGCCGAGGGTTCGAGTCCCTTCACTCCCGAGAACCTTTTAACAAAATTAGTGAATATATGTTATCTAAGATTAGAGATAAAATGAGTACATGGGTTATAGGAGTGTTACTTTTATTAGTAGCAGTACCATTAGTATTTATGGGTTTAGGGAATTATCAATCTTCAGCAGAAAGCTATGCTTTTAAAATTAATGATCAAGTCATTTCAACCTCTCAATTAGAACAAGAAGTATTTCAGTATAGACAAGCTTTGGAAAAAAACTACCAAGGAAATCTTCCACCACTATATACCAATAGCTTTATCAAAGAAGTAACGGTTGATTATATGTTTAGAACTATACTGCTTGATCAAGCATCTAGAGACATTGGGCTTGTGTTCCACAATGAATCTATTCTGAATAAAATATACTCAACATCTTCTTTTAGAGATGAAAATGGTTTTAACAAAGAAAAATATCTATCGCAGTTATATAGGATTGGAATGAATGCGAATTCTTATGAACGATATGTGTACCAGAAAGGAATTACAGGGCAATTACAAAACTCAATAACTGATACAGCTTTTTTAACAAAAAATGAAAAGAATGATTTAATTAAATTCAGGCATCATAAAAGAGATATAAGTTATATTATTTTTGACTACAATGACACAAAAGAAAATATAGTGCTAAATGAACAAGAGCTTAAAGAAGAATATGAAAATAATTTAGATGTTTATCGTTCACCGGCTTATGCTAAATACCTATACCTAGATATTAACAAGAATGATTTAGTTAAAAATATTAAAGTTACTGATGAACAAGCAATGCAAATATACAACTTAAATTTAGAAGAGGGTGTTTATGTCAAACCAATAACTTATAAGATCAATCATATTTTAATTGATTCTGAAATATCTGCAAAAGAAGCGCTTCAAGAATTAAAAGAAGGATTAAGTTTTGAAGAAGTAGCTATAAAGCACTCTACTGATACTGAGACGCTGGAAAGCAAAGGCTATCTTGGAGAATTTATGCTAACTGATTTGCCAGATTATCTATCATCTGAAGTTGTTAATTTAAAGATAAATGAAATCTCAAAAGTTATTAAATCTTCCAAAGGACATCATATTATTTCCATACTAGGAAAGACTGATGATACTGTGAGTAGCTTTAAAGATCTAAAAGATACAATTATAAAAGATTATAAGAAAGAAACTGGAACAAGGAAATATTTTGATTTAATTGATGATATATCAGAAATGAATTTTACAAAAAAATATAGACTTCAAGAGCTTGCTGACAGATTTAATGTGAAAATTATGTCGTCTAAATATATTTCTAAAGACGAAGGTCATGGTATTTTTGATTATGAATTTGTTAGAACAAATATTTTTACAGATGATGTGATTACTGGCTCTAAAACAAGCGACCTTATATATCTTAACGGTGATAGATTTATCATTACTGAATTAGACGACTATAAGAATTCTGAGCAATTGAGCTATGATGATTCAAAACAGATTATTGAAGCTCTTGTTCTGAATAAAAAAACAAATTCTGCAATTCTTTTAAATTCTCAAAATACTAGAGATGATTTAAACGCAGGAATCTCTGATGAATTTAATAATCTTTCTAACTTTGTGGGAAGTATTGACTCTACCGATATAGACGAGAAGATTAAACAGCTGTTTTTCAATATTAGTTCATCCAAGGGTTTTGTTGCAATGAAATTAGGCAGCAAAGACTATATAATTTTCTCAGTAAACGAGATTATCTACCCAGAAAATATCAATGATATTAAGGATGCCGAAGATTATTATAATTTTGCTTATAATACTCGAAGTGAGTCAGAATTTAATTCATTCTATGGTTTATTTAAATCTAATGCTGAAGTGAATATGAATGACGAATATATGCAAAGAGACTAGACTCCACTTATATTGAAACCACAATCAACATAAATAATTTGGCCTGTTATGCCGGACGATGATTCGCTTGCCAAAAATAATGCAGTATTGGCTACCTCAACAGTCGTCACATTTCTTCTCAGTGCTGATTTATCTTCCACATGCTTCAGGATTTCATTAAAACCCGATATTCCTGCTGCAGCCAAGGTTTTGATTGGTCCAGCTGATATCCCGTTTACTCTGATATTTTTATAGCCAAGAGAATGCGACATATATCTTACATTAGCCTCTAAACTTGCTTTTGCTAGTCCCATAACATTATAGTTCTTAATCACTCTTTCTGACCCTAGATAACTAAGCGTAATCATAGAACCATTTTCATTGATGATCTCGCTAAACTCTTTAGCTAGAGCTACAAATGTATACGAGCTAATGTCATGTGCAATCTGAAACCCTTCTCTAGTTATATTATCGACAAAGTCTCCATTCAATAGCTCTCTTGGAGCAAATGCAGCAGAATGAATTATAATATCAATACTAGACCACTTATCTTTAATGAATTCTTTTAGATCACTAATATCTTTGTCTTTTGCAAGATCGCAGGGGTGGATTAATATATCACCTTCTAGCTCATCAGCTATTCCTTCAACACGTGATTTAAGTTTTTCATTTTGATATGTCAGTGCAATTTCAGCACCATTTTGGCTAAATACTTGGGCAATACTAGCCGCTATTGATCTTTTGCTAGCGACACCTATAATTAACACCTTTTTGTTTTTTAGATTCATGTTCTTATAATTTTGTTTTAATGGTTATATAGAATATTATAATAATGTATTAATCTGAAACTTTCATGAATATTTACTATAAAAAGCTAATTAAACCATCGATTATCATTTGCACCTTGCTTTTTAGTATTGTCTCAATGGGTGATTATTCTATTGGTGTTGGTTATAAACCTAAATATAGCGATAATTTTACTAGCTTTGATTATGTGGATCTAGAATCTAAACAAGGCGGAGTCATTAAATTATCAGCATTTGGTACTTTTGAGTCTCTCAACCCTTTTTTATTAAAATCTTTGGCACCAACAGGCCTAACTAATTTAGTATTTGAAACATTAATGGAAAGAAGTCTTGATGAACCCTCTTCTAGTTATGGACATATCGCTTCTAATTATATTTTATCAGATGACAAGCTATCTGTTGTTTATTATATCAAAGGTAACGCTTATTTTTCCAATGGCGATAAAATCACAGCAAATGACGTAGAATTTTCGTATAAAACACTTATAGGGAAAGATGCGCATCCTCAGTATAAAATTTATTGGTCAGATATTAGAGATGTAACTGTTTTAGATGAAAAATCAATAAAATTCACATTTAATCAAAAAAATCCAGAGCTCCATATGATTATTGGGGACATCCCAGTTTTTTCTAAAAAATGGTTCAATGGAAAAAATTTTAGTCAATCAATATTAGATGAACCAATTGCTAGCGGACCATATATTATTAGCAGGTACGAAACAGGAAGATTTATAGAATATAAAAAAAACCCAAATTATTGGGCTAAAAATGAACCCACAAGAAAAGGAATGTTTAATTTTGAAAAAATTATTTTTAAATATTACAAGGATATGACTGTGGCTTTAGAAGCTTTTAAAGCTGGAGAATATGATTTTATTTATGAAAATCATTCAAAGAGATGGGCTAGAGATTATAATGGCCCAAACTTTGATAATAATACAATTATAAAAACAGAGCTCCAGCATATGAATAATGCTGGGATCCAGGGGTTTATTTTCAATACTAGAAAGAAAGTATTTCAGGATAAAAAAGTTAGGAAAGCAATCACTCTTGCTTTCGATTTTAATTGGTCTAATAAAAATCTTTTTTATAACCAATATACGAGATGTGAAAGTTACTTTAGTAATAGTGAGCTTTCTGGGAAAACAAAACCAATAATAGAAGAAATAAGTTTAGCTAAAAAACTATCTATACCTTTATCAAGAGTTATAGAAAAAGATAATGGTTTTATTAATGAATCATCAAAAAATAACAGGACAAATCTTTTAAATGCAAAAAAAATATTTGATGAATTAGGTTGGTTGGTAAAAGATGAGGTACTATATGATGATACAAATACAAGAGTAGAGTTTAATTTTTTACTGGCCCAAAAAGGCTTTGAGCGTATTCTTGCTCCTTTTGCTAAAAATCTAAAGAAGCTGGGTATAAAGCTAAATTATAGAACTATAGACCTTTCTTTGTATCAAAGACGTGTAGACTCTTTTGATTTTGATATGATGGTAATGAGCTATCCACAATCTCAATCACCAGGGAATGAACTAATGTCTATGTTTCATTCTAGTAGTGCTAACAGCAAAGGAGCCTATAATGTAGGGGGAATTAATGATCCTGACATTGATATTCTCCTAGAAACAATTATATATAGTTCCGAGAGAGGGGAGATGATAGTTGCCTCAAACTTATTAGATAGATTGCTTTGGAATGAGTTTTATATGTTACCTAATTGGTATATAAATACCCACCGTATTGCTTTTTTTGATAAATTTAACCAGCCTGAAGATCTTCCTAAATATTATGAGGCTACAAATTATATTCTAAAAACCTGGTCTATGAAATAATGTATTATTATATTATAAAAAGATTATTATTAATGATACCAACCTTATTAGGTATATTATTTTTAACATTTGTTGTCACACAATTTGTTCCTGGTGGCCCAGTTGAGCAACTTGCTAATCAACTCACAAGTCTTAATGTATCTGGAGAAGCTTCTTCTGGATCAGCTAATTTATATCGTGGCTCAAGCGGGCTTAGCGAAGAACATATAGAGAGCCTTAAAGAATTTTATGGTTTTGATAAACCATTTTTAGAGAGGTTTAGCGACTTAGTAATAAATTATCTTTCGTTTGACTTGGGTGACAGCTACTTTCATCATCAATCTGTATCTGAACTGATAATTTCAAAATTACCCGTTTCAATTAGCCTAGGACTATGGACTTTTTTAATAATTTATTCCATCTGCATTCCTCTAGGTATTAAAAAAGCAGTATCTCATGGTTCTAATTTTGATTTAACTAGTAGCACACTAATACTTATTGGGTATTCAATACCAGGATTTGTTTTAGGAATTAGCTTAATTGTATTGCTTGGAGGTGGTAGTTTCTATGATGTGTTCCCTACGAGAGGCATAATATCAGATAACTGGGATGAACTAACAATTGGTGCAAAGGTTTTAGATTATCTCTGGCATATGACATTGCCTATAATATCTTCTGTCATAGGTAGTTTTGCCGTAATGACAATGTTGACTAAAAATAGTTTTATAGAAGAAATAAAAAAGCAGTATGTTTTAACAGCAAAGGCTAAAGGGCTTAGTGATAATGAAATACTATATAAGCATGTTTTTAAAAATGCCTTAATTCCAATATTAACTGGTTTCCCAGCACAGTTTATTTCTGCATTTTTTACCGGCAGCATACTAATAGAAACTATATTCTCACTAGATGGCATAGGTTTGTTATCTTATGAGTCAATTCTTCATAGAGACTACCCTGTAGTCTTAGGAACTTTGTTTTTATTTACTCTTCTTGGTTTACTAGCAAAACTATTAACAGATATTAGTTATTTATTTGTTGATCCAAGAATTAAATTTGATTCTGTTGAAGACGGGAGAAATAATTGAAAGTTATTAATAAATATAATTCTTACTGGGTAAAATTTTTAAAGAATAAAAGAAATAAATATAGTTTATTCATATTTGGATTTGTTTTTATCCTAAGCTTATTTGCCGAAATATTAAGCAATGATAAACCGATTATCATGAGTATCGATAGTAAATTATATTTTCCAATAATAATTACATATAGTGATAAGCATTTTGATGGATATTTTGATACCGAAGCTGACTATAAGGATAACTTCATGACTCAGAAACTTGCAATGAAAAATAATTGGGCAATATTCCCACTTAATCCTCATTCACATGACAGTATTAATTTAAACAAATCAACTCCTAACCCAGCGCCTCCATCTCAATATAATTATTTAGGAACTGATGATAGAGGAAGAGATGTATTGGCTAGGCTATTATATGGTTTTAGATTATCTGTTTTATTTGCGTTTACCCTGACTGCAATTGGGATATTGATTGGTCTATTTTTTGGAGCATTGCAGGGTTATTATGCAGGTAAAACTGATTTATATTTGCAGAGATTTATAGAAATATGGGGGTCAATGCCTGAATTATATTTATTAATAATATTTTCATCATTATTTGAACCCAGCATATTCTTATTAATAATTCTTTTATCATTATTTGGCTGGATGGGCTTATCAGACTATGTAAGAGCTGAATTTTTAAAAGGAAGAAATATGGAATATGTAATAGCAGCAAGAACACTAGGTCTTTCGGATACTAAAATTATTCTAAAACATATTTTACCCAACAGCATGGTATCCGTTATAACATTTCTCCCTTTCAGAATTAGTGGGGCAATATTAATATTAACAAGCTTAGATTTTTTAGGTCTAGGTGTGCCTCCAGATACGCCAAGTCTAGGAGAGTTATTGGCGCAAGGCAAAGAAAATATAGAAGCATGGTGGTTATCTATATCAACTTTTCTAGTACTTACTGGAACTTTGCTTTCATTAATATTTATAGGAGAGGGAATCAGAGAGTCACTTGACTCAAGATCATAATGAAAATATTAGAAATTAAAAACTTTTCTCTAAAAAATAAAAAAAATAATATTTTTTTACTAAATAATATAAGCCTTACACTCAATAAAGGTGAGACTCTAGGGATTGTTGGTGAGTCTGGGTCTGGTAAAACTTTAATGGGGTTATCTGTCACAGGACTTTTAGACCCAAGTGTTTTTGAGGTTGTATCGGGAGAAATTATATATAATAGTAAAAACTTACTCACATGTCCTGATGAGTATCTAAGAAAAATAAGAACTAAAAAAATATCCATGATTTTTCAGGAACCAATGTTATCACTGAATCCAGTGCAGACAATAAAAGGACAATTACATGAAGTAATTAAACTGCATGTGACGAAAATACAAAAAGATATTGATTACCTATCAAAAGAAATAATTGTTAAAACAGGTCTCGACGATGTTGATAAGATCTTGTCAAGCTATCCACATATGCTATCAGGTGGTCAACGCCAAAGAGTAATGATAGCAATAGCTCTTGTCTGCAAACCTGACATACTTATTGCTGATGAACCAACAACAGCGTTAGATGTTACTTTACAATTACAGATATTAGATTTACTGAATAATTTTAAAATTGAGAATAGCATGTCAATGATTTTAGTTTCACATGATCTGGATCTTATTAAAAACTATTCTGACCATATAGTTATTCTTAATAATGGATCAATAGTTGAAGAGGGATTAACCAGAGATGTATTTGAAAAACCTAAAAATGAGTATACCAAGAAATTAATATCAAGTAAGCCAGATAGGATTATTACCAGAATATCTGGTGATAAAAAAATACTTGAAACTAAAAATTTATCCTGCAAGTTTCCACTGAATAATCCTTTTTTTATAAAAAATAAAAAATATTTTACAGCGCTTTCTAATATAAATATTCATGTAAATGTAGCGGAAACAATAGGGATAGTTGGTGAATCAGGGTCTGGTAAAACTACGCTTGCAATGGCGATAATGCAGTTACTCAATTATGATGGAAATATTATTTTTGACAACAAAGACCTCTCTGTGCTTTCAAACAAGGATATTAGAAAACATAGAGATAACTTTCAAATTGTTTTCCAAGATCCCTTCTCGTCACTTTCACCGCGATTAAATATTTTAGAAATACTTTCCGAAGGTCTCGTGGCTTTTAATAAAAATATAAAGCATGATGAGTTACTGGGCATATGCACCTCCTTGTTATCAGAAGTTGGGCTCAGTAATGACATGCTTTCAAGATACCCTCATCAGTTTTCTGGTGGACAAAGACAGAGAATTGCAATAGCTAGAGCATTATCTATGAAACCTAAGCTTATAATATTTGATGAGCCAACAAGCGCTTTAGATGTCATTGTTCAAAAAAATATTTTAGAACTAATTGTCTCGTTACAAGAAAAATATTCTTTAAGTTATTGTTTCATTAGTCATGATTTAAAAGTTATAAAATCTATTTCTCATAGAATATATGTTATTAAAGATTCTGAAATAGTGGAGACAAACTCTACCGAAAATATATTGAATCATCCCACAAGTGACTATACAAGGAGTCTTATAAAGTCATCCTTTTTAAGTTAGTTAAAAATATTTTTTAAAATCTGAGTATAGACTTTAGTGGTATTCTTTAAATCATTTTCGGTAGTATATTCATTAATCTTGTGAATAGATTCGTTTATAAGACCAAACTCAACTACTTGATCACATATTTTAGCAATAAACCGTCCATCTGATGTGCCGCCATCTGTTGAAATATTTGGTGTAATATCTAACATATCTTTTGTCGCTTTTACGCATGAATTTAATAATTCTTTTTTTTCAGTCAAATACGGATCTCCTGAATGATGCCACTTAATAGTATACTCAAGATTACTCGCATCCATTATTTTAGTTATACTTTTCATTAATTCTTCACACGTTGTCTCTGTGGAATAACGAAAATTAAAATCCATATCTAATTGACCAGGTATAATATTTGTCGCTCCTACGCCACTATTGAGATTGGATATCTGAAATGATGTGGGTGGAAAGTATTCGTTGCCCTTATCATATTCTTTATTTACTAAATCTTTAAGTGTAGACGAAAATGCATGTATTGGATTCATTGCATTATGAGGGTATGCAACATGACCTTGAATTCCTTGAATTATAATTTTTCCTGACAAAGAACCTCTTCTTCCGTTTTTAATAGTATCACCCAATATTTTCTTAGAAGACGGTTCTCCAATTAAACACATATCTATATGATGTTTTGTTAAATCGCCATCATTGACTAATTTTTTTATGCCATTTTGGGCTGGACCTTCCTCGTCACTTGTTAATATAACTATGATGCTGCCTTTAAAATCTTTATTAGAATTAATAAAATCTTTTATAGATATGAGTATACATGCAACGCTACCTTTCATGTCAGAGGTACCGCGACCATATAGTTTTGAATTAATCTCTGTAAGCTCAAATGGATTAGATTTCCATTTATCTAAATCACCGGTTGGCACAACATCTGTATGACCAGCATATGCGAAAACAGGACTATCTTTCCCGTATCTTGCTATTAAATTAATTACATCATCATTTTTTTTAATTTCAATTTCAAAACCTAATTTTTCCAGATAATCTGCAATATATTTTTGACATCCGTCATCTTCAGGAGTCAGTGATTTGCAACTTATTAATTTGCTTAATATTTCAACTACATTTTCATTACTCATAATTCGCTCTCAATATTTTCTTCATCTCTTAAGGTTAATATCTCATAACCATTATTTGTTACTAGTATAGTATGTTCCCACTGCGCTGATAACGAATGATCCTGGGTAACCACAGTCCATCCGTCGTTCAAGAGTTTTGTTTTATATTTACCTGCATTGATCATTGGCTCAATAGTAAATGTCATACCTTCTTCTAAACGCATACCTGTATTTTTAATTCCATAATGTAATATCTGAGGTGACTCATGAAAATTTCTCCCTATCCCATGCCCACAGTAGTCTTTCACTACTGAAAAATTATTATCATACGCATGTTTTTGTATTACGGCACCAATATTACCAATATGAAGACCTGGCTTTACTATGTTAATAGCTTTATACATACATTCCTGTGTAACTTTACATAATCTTTCAGCCAGTATACTAGGTTTTCCAACATGATACATTTTGCTCGTATCTCCATGAAACCCTGATTTGATTACCGTTACATCAATATTTACTATATCACTCTCTTTTAAGATTTTATCGTTAGATGGTATTCCATGACACACTTGATGATTAACAGACGTGCATATGGACTTAGGAAAACCTTTATAGTTCAATGGTGCAGGAATAGCATTTTGTTCTTTAACTATATATTCATGACATATTTGGTCAAGTTCTTCTGTAGATGCTCCAGGTTTGACATGTTGTCCTATCATTTCTAAAACTTCAGACGCTAGCTTTCCAGCTATACGCATTTTTTCAATATCTGCTTTTGATTTGATATCTACCATTAAATTTACCTAAATAGCACTTTTTAGCTCAAATTATCAGATTTTTATTGTTGAATCCATGTAAATATGATAAAAAACCCTATCAACAATATTTAAAGTGATATTGTGGCGTATGAGCAATTAAATTTATAGGAGTACAGTAAAGAGTGGCTAATTTATCTATCAAAGAAATGATCAATGCGGGCGTGCATTTTGGCCATCAATCTAAATACTGGAACCCTAAAATGCGCCCATATATTTACACAACGTACAAGAAATTGCATATTATCAATTTAGAGGAGAGTTTAACGCATTTTAATGCTGCGATTACTTTTGTTGAGAAATTAACAAAGAATAATGCAAAAATTCTTTTTGTAGGCACTAAAAGGGCAGCTAGAGAGTTAATAGTTAAGCATGCGGTTGAAGCTAAGATGCCATATGTAAACAATAGATGGCTTGGTGGAATGTTAACAAACTTTGATACTATAAAAAAATCTATTGCAAAATTAGAGTCTTTAAAGGGAGCATTGGATTTAGCTACGTTAAACGGGTTAACTAAAAAAGAATCTTTAAATATTAAAAAACAAATTGCTAAATTAGAAAAGAACCTTTCTGGTATCAAGAATTTAGATAAAAGACCAGACGCATTATTTGTGATAGATACAAGATATGAAAAAATAGCAATACAGGAAGCTAATAAATTACATATACCAGTTATAGCATTGGTGGATAGTAATAATTCTTTTGATGGAGTTGATTATATGATTCCTGGAAATGATGATTCAATGTCATCTATAGATTTATTTTTAAATGCAATTTCAAGCACAATAATTAATACTAGATCTAAATTTATTAAACCAGTTGCTCAGAATAGTGAAAAAAAACCTATTCAATCATCAACAGCAAAGACTTTTAAGAAAAAACAAGTAATTGATTTGAAAACAGAATCAGTTAAACCAGCTTCTAAGACCGAAGAAAAAGTAATGGAAAGTAATCCTGAAGCAGATAATAAAGAGGTTTAAATGTCATTAGATCTTGAGCTATTAAAACAACTTAGAGATATTACAGGCGCAGGTATTCTTGATTGTAAAAAATATCTAGTCAGAGCTAATAACGTATTAGACGATGCAATAAAACTCATGAGATCCGAAGAAGGCATCAAAGCTGATAAAAAGTCAGCTAGAATTGCAGCAGAAGGTGTTGTTTATTTTAAATCAAATTCATCAAAATCATTGTTAATTGAAATAAACTCTGAGACAGATTTTGTTGCCAGAGGCGATGATTTTCTATCGTATGTTAATCAAACATGTGAAATGATAATTTCGAGCCCATATAATTCTTTGGAAATGCTAATGGATTCTAGTGATGATACAGTCAAAAATGATCTCGAAGGATTGAGAAAAAATTATGTAACAAAGCTTGGGGAAAATATTCAGATACGTAGATTTCATTGTATAGATAATTCAGAGAATTTTGTGACTGGATATACTCATAATAATAAGATTGGCGCTATAGTAACTCTTGCAAAAGAAGATAATCAGCTTTCAAAAGATATTTGTATGCAAATAGTTGCCTCTAATCCTTTAGGGCTAGATGAAAAATCTTTAGATGAAAGCTTGTTGGCAAACGAAAAAGATGTATACAAAGCTGAGTTAGATAAAATTGACAAAAAAGATGATATTAAAAGAAATATCATGGATGGAAAGGTTAAAAAATTTATATCTGATAATACTTTGTTAAACCAACCTTATATTAAAGATAGCTCATTAAATCTTAAAAAAATTATTAAAGATAATAAAATTATTTCTTATGCTCGTTACCAGCTTGGCGAAGGTATAGAAAAGAAACAAGAAGACTTTGCTGACGAAGTATACAGCCAAATCAAATAATCAAAAGAATGACTACTCCCAAATATAAACGGGTATTACTTAAACTTAGCGGAGAGGCTTTAGTTGGTAATAAAAAATATGGTATCGATGATACTATTATCAAAGAATTTGCATCTCAACTATCACAAATACAAAAACAAAAAATTGAACTTATTATAGTTATAGGTGGCGGTAATTTCTTCAGAGGTAGTGATTTAGAAAAAATAGGGATTGAACGCGTAACAGCTGACCATATGGGCATGCTTGCTACAGTTATAAACTCTCTTGCTTTACAAAGTTCTATTGAGCAGTTGAATATTGAATGCCGTGTAATGTCATCAATTGCCATAGATGCTGTTTGCGAGAAGTATATTAAGCGTAAAGCAGAACGGCATTTAGAAAAAGGTAGAATAATTATTCTTGCAGCGGGCACTGGTAATCCTTATTTTACAACTGATTCTGCGGCAAGTTTACGTGCAATTGAGTTGAATGCGCAAATTATGCTGAAAGGAACAAAGGTTGATGGGATATATGATAAAGATCCAATTAAGCATTCAAATGCAGTCTTATACAAATCTATTTCATATTCAGATATTCTTAAAAAGAATTTAAAGGTAATGGATGCTACTGCTGTAGTGATGTGTAAAGAAAATAATATGCCTTTAAAAGTATTTAATATACTTAAAAAAGGTAGCTTAAAAAAAGCCATATTAAGTGATAAGATAGGAACTAAAATAGGTTAATTATGATTGATGATATTAAAAAAGATGCAGAAGTTAGCATGGCGAAGGCAATTGAGGCTTTAAATAACGCATGCGGACAAATAAGAGCTGGGAGGCCTAACCCAAGCATGTTAGATCAAATTGAGGCTGATTATTTTGATGCTAAAACACCACTAAAACAGCTAGCAAACATAACGATCACTGACGCGTCTACAATCAGTTTAAACATTTGGGATAAAACAGCTATCAAGGCTATTGAAAAAGCCATACTAAATTCTAATCTAGGGTTGTCACCTGTCATTAATGGAATGGTAATTCACATTAAAATTCCACCCCTTACTCAGGAAAGGAGAAACGAATTAATTAAGATTCTTAAGAAAGAGGGTGAGAACACCAAAGTCTCTCTAAGAAATGTAAGAAGGAATATAAATACTAATATCAATAATCTTGAAAAAGAAAAAAAAATATCCAAAGATTTTGAGCGTGACTATATTATCGAGATTCAAGGAATCACTGATAAATATATAAAAATATCCGAGGAAATTATAGATAAAAAAATCTTAGAAATAAGTGAAGTATAGTAATGTCTAGCAAAATAATTTCCCACATATCTATAATAATGGACGGAAATGGAAGATGGGCAAATCAAAGAAATATGCCTAGAGCTTATGGCCATAAAGAAGGTGTAAGCGCTATTAATAAAATTGTTTCAGCTTGCTTGGTTAGACAAATATCAGAATTATCATTATTTGCATTCAGCAGTGAAAATTGGAATAGACCTGACTATGAAGTTCAATTTTTGTTGAAGTTATTTGAAGACTCAATTAATAAATACGTTGATGACTTACATTCAAATAATGTGAGAATTGAGTTTATTGGAAACCTAGAATCATTTTCCCCTAAACTTTTAAAAAATATTAGTCAAGCAGAAAATATGACAAGAGATAATACTGGTCTAAAATTAAATTTTGCAATTAATTATGGCGGACAATGGGATATAGTGAATGCTGTTAATAATATGTTGGATGATATAGATTTTTCATTACAAACTAAGAAAATTAGCGCTGCAGATTTTAAAAAATATTTATCTTTACAAGGTAACAGTCCAGATTTATTAATTAGAACGGCTGGAGAACAAAGGTTAAGTAATTTTATGTTATGGCAGCATGCGTATACTGAACTGTATTTTACAGACTGCCTATGGCCTGATTTTAACGAAAAGGAATTAGATGTTGCTATAGAATATTATCAAAAAAGAACCAGAAAGTTTGGCTTACTAAATTCCTCTAATGACATAATTAAAAAAGATGCTAAATAGAATTTTTACTGGAATTGCTTTAGCTTCTTTTTTTTTAATCCTACTTCTTTTTAGTAATGGATTCATTATAGGAACATTATTTTCTATAATAGCAATATATGGATACTATGAGTGGCTAACTATCTGCAAGGCTTCCAAACATAATGTATACTTTTTCTTGTTGTTAATTATACTCTTCATGGTTCTTTTATTAACGTATCACACTCATTCCCTTGTTTTAGTATTTGCATATTTTTCAATATTTATATGGCTAATGATGCTTTTAGATTTATTACTGAATCTTAATATTTATAAAAAACTTCTAAGTTTGAACTCTAGTATTGTAGGATTAGTATTTATAGTGATGACATGGTTCTTATTTATTTCACTTGGCAGCACTAGTAATACAGAAATTTTTCTACACAACTATTTATTATTTTCATACTCTGAACTATCAGGTTTAAATAAATATTATTTATTCTTAATTAGTATTGTTTCACTAACAGATATGTCAGGATACTTTGTTGGAAAAACTATAGGCAAAAATAGTTTATGCCCATCAATTAGCCCTAAAAAGACAGTAGAAGGTTTTATTGGATCATTAATTATCCCATTAGTAATATTTTTTATATTATTTAATTTTGTTTTCTCAACACCTATCCTAATTAGTGATATCATTTTTATGTTATTATGTTGCATATTTTGCACGATTGGAGATTTATCAGTGAGTGTTTACAAAAGATTTCATGACGTCAAAGATTCAGGAAGTATTCTGCCGGGCCATGGTGGCATTTTGGATAGACTTGATAGTTATCTCCCTACAATCTCTATTTTACATATTTGGTTATTCTTGTAATGATTACTATTCTAGGTTCAACAGGGACAATTGGAAAAAACACATTATCAGTTTTAAAAAACACAGGAAAAGAAAATAAAGTGTTTGCACTTAGTGCCAATAAAAATATCAATCTTTTATTTCGACAGATTAAAGATTTCAACCCAAGGTATGCAGTTATATCTGATAAACCTAATGCATTAAAGCTTATAGAATTTTGTAATAAAAATAAAATAAAAACTAAAATATTATTTGGTGAAAAGAACTTATCGTTTATAAGTACTCATAAACAGTGCAAATGTGTGTTATCAGCAATAGTTGGAGCTGCTGCTCTCAAGCCAACTTATGATGCTGCAAAATCTGGAAAGAAGATACTTTTAGCTAATAAAGAATCTTTAATTATGTCAGGTAAACTTTTGATTAATGCAGCTCATAAAAGCGGCGCTATTCTGATTCCTGTAGATAGTGAGCATAATGCTGTTTTGCAGATTTTATCTTCATTTGGTATTGATTATGATAATTCAGTTAGAAAAAAAATTTCTAAAGATGTAGAGATGATTACCTTAACAGCTTCCGGAGGACCATTTTTAAATTATTCGAAGAATAAATTGTCAAAAGTTACTCCTAAAGAAGCAGTTAATCACCCTACATGGAAAATGGGTAAAAAAATCTCTGTAGATTCTGCATCTATGATGAACAAAGGCTTAGAAGTTATTGAGGCTGCAATATTATTTGATTTAAAACCTAATCAAATCAATGTTCTTATTCATCCTCAAAGTATTGTTCATGCATTAATTACATTTACAGATGGATCAGTAATTTCACATATGAGCGCACATGACATGAGAATTGCAATTAGCTACGCCTTATCATGGCCTGGAAGACATAAATTAAAGATTAACTCATTGAAAAAATTTAAAATAGATAAACTCTCGTTCCATGAAGTTAAACCAAATCAATTTAAATGTTTAGATTTATGTATGAAAGCTCTAAGTATTGGCTATAATGCCCCTACCATCTTAAATGCAGCTAACGAAATAGCTGTTTCAAAATTTCTTGAAAATAAGATTAAATTTATTGATATACCAGTTATAATTGACCAAGCATTAAAGAATATGCCAATCACTAAGAGTAATACGCTTAAATCTATATTAGAATGTGATCAACTTACAAGGGACTATATAACTAACTACATAAATACAACATGGAAATAATACAAAGCATTTTTGGTTTTTTTATTGCAATTGGCATATTAGTTACATTCCATGAGTTTGGTCATTTCTATATAGCTAGATTATTTAATGTAAAAGTGCTTAATTTTAGTATTGGTTTCGGTAAGACGCTATTTAAAAAACAATTTAGCAATGAAGGGACAGAGTATTCTATTGGATTAGTTCCCTTGGGTGGGTACGTGAAGATGCTTGAGTCTTCAGAATTAGACCCCGAAACAGATAAGAGCGAGTATGCCCATTGTTTTGATAAACAATCTGTATATAAGAAATTTTTAATAGTTGCAGCTGGGCCTGCTTTTAATCTAATTTTGGCAGTTATTTTTTTCACCATTGTCCATTTTTCTGGAATTACTGGCATGAAACCATTTGTGACATCAATCGAAGGTCATAATTTATCTCAAGTTAAAAATAAATCATTCCATGAAATTATTGAAGTAAATAGTGTTGCGACTCAAAGATGGCAAGATGTTAGAGTTGAAGTGCTTAATGCTGTAGTAAATAAAACAAAACTAAATGTGCTCGTCAAAGATCATGAAAATAATATAAATAACATTAATATTAGTTATGATAATAATATTTTACAAGAAGATGGAGATGTCATCATTAATCTTGGATTCCATCCTAAGGCTCCGGAAATTCCATCAGTAATCGGCACTATTGAAAATAATTCCCCGGCTTCTTTAGCTGGCCTCCAGGTTGGAGATCAAATTTTGAGTGTTAACGGCAAGAATGTTGATAATTGGGGCTTACTAGTTGAGAACATTCAAGATAATCCAAACAATATATTGAAGTTAAAAATTAATCGTTCTGGAGAAAAATTGGACGTAATTCTTGTGCCAGCAGTTAACTCAGCTTCCGAGGATGGAAAAGGCTATGCTGGTATATCAGCAGATAGAAACGCACTTAATGAGTTTAGGGTTCTTGTTAAATATCCATTTTTTGAATCAATATATAAATCTACGCTTTTAACATACAATTATTCACTACTAACATTTAAAATGATTTTTGAGTTATTCACAGGGCAAGCCAATATGAATAATATAAGTGGTCCTCTGAGTATCGCTGAATTTTCTGGTAAATCACTATCAATGGGATTTGTGTACTTTGCTTACTTACTTGCGATACTAAGTATTAGCTTAGGAGTTCTTAATCTGCTTCCAATACCAGTGCTTGATGGTGGTCACCTAGTTTATTATATGTTTGAAATGTTAACTGGAAAACCTGTGCCGGAAAAATTTCAACTTATTGCTCAACAGTTTGGAATATTAGTCCTATTTGGTATTATGATCATAGCCTTCTATAATGATTTCGCGAGGATTTTATAGTGTTACTTAGAATATTTTTTTTATTACTTATATTCTTAGCTCCACTTAATAGCACTAATGTCTATGCGGAAGATGAGGGTGTGGAAAATCCCATTATATCTAACATCATCATTCAGGGTAATAATCGAGTTACGAATAATACAATTCTGAGTTATTCAAATGTAGAACAGGGAGATAAGTTTAGTCCCGAGCTAGTGAAACAGATAATTAAAGATTTATATGAAACTAAGTATTTTGATGATATATCAGTTTCATTAAACTTTAATGATCTAATTATAAATGTAAGTGAAAAACCAATAATTTCAAAGATTGTTATTACTGATAATAATATTATTGAGGATGAGGATATCCTACAAGCATTAGAGGATGTTGGTATTACTAATACTAGACCATATGATAAGAATATATTTGATAAAATTGAACAAGAACTTACAAGATTATATTTTGATAGAGGAAGGTATAGCGCTACCATTGCATCAAAGGTTATTGAGTTAGAGAGAAATAGAGTTTCAATTGAATTAGTAATTGATGAAGGTGATGCCTCTGCCATCAAAGAAATAAATATTATTGGAAATAAAGCTTTTTCTAAAAATAAAATACTTGGCGTGATGTCATCTGGTACTAAATATTTTTTTGAGTTTTGGTCATCTAAAGATACTTATTCAAGTTCTATATTAAGATCCGATATAGGTAAGATAGAGAATTATTATTTAAACAGAGGTTATGTAAGATTTCGTGTTTTATCAAATCAGGTGAACCTGTCTAACGATAACAAAGATATAATTATCACGATAAATATTGATGAAGGGGGAAAATACGAGTTCGGTGATATTAAGCTGTATGGAAATTCAGTTATTGAGCCAGAAATCATTAAAAGTAACTTATCGCAAATAATACTACCTAAGCAGACATTTTCGCGTCAAAGACTTCAGGAGTCTGAAGAACTACTTGAATATCTTTTGGGAGACGAAGGTTTTGCTTTCCCGGAAGTCTCATCATTGCCAGTTATTGATGACGTAACAAAAATTGTTGATATTGAGTTTAGAGTAGATCCTGGGCAAAGAAGTACAGTTAGAAGGATTAATATTACAGGTAATGACAATACAAATGACGAGGTTTATAGAAGAGAACTACGTCAGTTTGAGTCTGCTCTTCATAGTAATAAAAATATTGAAAGATCTAAAATAAGACTCCAGAGGCTTAAATTTGTCGAAGATGTTAAGGTTACAAAAACTAAGGTGTCTAACTCTAGTGATTTAGTTGATGTGACTTTTGCTATTAAAGAACGTAAGTCTGGTGAATTCAAAGTTAGCGCGGGTTGGTCTGATACAGATGGGGCAATTTTTGATATAAATCTTCAACAAGATAATTTTCTTGGTTATGGAAAAAATATAGGTTTAAAAGCTTCAAAAAGTACTGTTAATACATCATTGCAATTCTTATTAACAGATCCTTATTATACATTTGATGGTGTGAGTAGAACTGTGACCGCAACACTTAGCTCGACAGATGTTAGCGCTACCTCTACAGCATCATATCTTTCTGATACTTTTGCTGGTGGAGTTATGTATGATATGCCTGTTTCAGAAACATCTACATTCGGAATAGGTTACGATATTTCTTTGACTGATTTTACAACAACCATAGGATCTCCAATTATAGTTACCCATCATGTTTCTGATCATGGAAATGCTGCTTTTGGTATAAAGCTTAAAAGTAATTATATTACGGATACAAGGAATCGAACGGTTTTTGCAGAAACTGGCGTATTAACCCGGTTAAATGCTGATGTTTTCCTAGCTGCCACAGGAGCTTCTCATATGTCGGTAACACATAGAACAGAGTCCAATAGAGGATATATATTGAAGACATTTGGTTTTGATTGGGCAACAGTTTTTCAACTTAAAACAACGGTTGGAATTGGTGCTGGGCTTGGAGGTACAACATCTCTACCTTTTTACAATAAATACTTTGCTGGTGGTAATACTACCGTTAGAGGATACAAGGGCTCTAGCTTAGGTCCTTTAACATATAATGCGGCAAGAACGATCGAAGGTAGTGGCGCACATTCATGTAGAGCAAAAGCCGTACCCGGTAAATTTACAAAGTGCGATGCAGTAGGCGGAGATTTTATGACGACAGCGCAATTTAATTGGGTATTCTCTCCACCACCCTTTTTAGGAGAAGACACGAGAGCATTACGAACAACTTTGTTTTTTGATGTAGGAAACGTATTTGAGAAAGTTAATAACTTCAATTATAATCAATTAAGAGCAAGTTATGGTATAGAATTTAATGTACTCACTCCAATAGGCGGAGTTTCCGTAGGATTGGTAGCTGCTGTTAACGACAGAGAAGGGGATGACCTGCAACCGGTAATTTTTCAACTAGGAGGAACTTTTTAATACTATGAACACTATATTTAAATCAATGCTATTTTGTCTTATCACGGCAATATTTATTCCGTCATCCGCTAGCGCAGAGCTTAAGCTAGGAATAGTAAATTTGGATCAACTATTTAAAGAGATTCCTATCTATAATGAATCACAAGCAAAAATAAAAAAAAAGTTTGATCCTAAGGCAAGAAACCTTAAAACTTTAGAAGAGGAATGGAATGGTTTGAATGAAAAGTATTTAAAGAATGAAACAGTGATGTCTGATAAGGAGAAAAAAGTACTTGTTGAAAAAATTCAAGCAATAGAAGTTAAGTTTAGAAGCGGGCAAGAAAAAATTCAAACTGACTTACAGAAAATGCAACAGCAAGAGCTTTCTAAAATTAGAGCTATTGTTGAAGCTGCAATTGAAGAATATGCTGAGAACAATGATTTTGATATTATTATGCGAGCTGATGGTACTACTCTTTATGCAAAATCATATATTAATATTACGCAAGAGATCATCTCTAAACTTCAATAATGAGGCTTAAGAAAAAATATTCTTTAGAAGAAATATCTTCGAAATATAATTGTAAAATATTAGGTGATAGTCAAATTACTTTTGAATATGTATCAAGTATATTTAATAGTAAAGATAATTCTATTGCATATATAAATGATATAAAGAGTGTTTCACATATAGATAAAACAAGACTTTCATGCGTTATTACAACTAGTGAGATTGCATCTAAGATAAAAATTCCTGTAGTAATTCATGAGAACCCTCAATTATTATTCATTAAAATTATTAACGAGTCATATAATCCATCTGACAGCAGCATGTTTTCTAATACAATGGATCCATGTAATGTCATAGATGTATCAGCAACTATTGGAATAAACTCTGTGATAGGTAAGAATGTTACTATTGGAAAATTCTCGATAATATACCCTAATGTTACAATATGTGATGATAGTATCATTGGCGATAATGTCATAATCCAGTCTGGAGCAGTGATTGGTTCTGACGGTTTCGGTCTTATAAAAGATTCTGATCTTTGGGTAAGAGTTCCTCATATAGGAAATGTTGTAATTGGCAATAATGTTGAGATTGGTGCAAATACTACAATTGATAAAGGAACAATTGATAGCACGATAATTTCTGACAATGTTAAAATTGATAACCTAGTTCATGTGGCTCATAATGTTAAGATAGGGAAAAATACAGCGATAGCTGCATGTGTAGGAATAGCCGGTAGCACTAGCATTGGGGAAAATTGTACAATTGGTGGTGGAAGTGGATTGAATGGGCATATTCATGTAACTGATAACGTACATATACATGGTATGACGATGGTCACTAAATCTATTAAAGAAGCAGGAATGTATGCTTCTGGAACAACTGTTGAGCCAGCTGATAGTTGGAGAAAAAATCAAGCAAGGTTTAAAGAATTAGATACATTGGCAAAATCAATTAAGAAGAAAATATAAATTTGGAGAACAAAGATGAGCGACAATGATATTCAAAATTATTTACCACATAGATATCCATTTTTATTAATAGATAAAATACTAGATTTTAAAAAACATGATTTTCTGAAAGCACAAAAAAATGTAAGTAATAATGAGCCATTTTTTCAAGGACATTTTCCTGGTCATCCAGTATTTCCTGGCGTTCTTATTTTAGAAGCCATGGCTCAGGCAACAGCTTTGCTAGATTTTAAAAGTAACGAAAGAGAAAAAGATAGCCTTTTATATTATTTTGTAGGAATTGATAAAGCTAGATTTAAAAAACCAGTTGTACCTGGTGATATAATGATAATCGACGTTAAGCTTAATCAAAGCAAGAGAGATGTTCACAAGTTTACAGCCTCATGCATGGTTGACGAGACTATTGTTTGTACAGCAGAGCTATTAGGAGCTGTCAGAGCTAAATAATGATTCATCCAACTGCAATAATTAGTAAATCTGCCAAAATTGATTCATCAGTTACTGTTGGACCTTATTCTATAATTGGTGAGAATGTTGTTATATTAGAAAATACAATATTAGAGAGCCATGTTGTAATTAAAAAAAATACAACGATTGGTCGGAATAATAAGATATATCAATTTGCTTCAATTGGTGAAGACCCCCAAGATCTTAAATTTAATAATGAGGAGACTTATCTTTTTATTGGGGACAATAATGTGTTTAGAGAATTCTGTACAATAAACAGAGGTACTACTACAGGTATAGATGAAACTGTAATTGGTTCAAATAATCTTTTTATGACATCCAGTCATGTTGCACATGATTGCGTTATAAAAGATAATTGCATATTATCGAATGCCGCATCATTAGCAGGGCATGTCAGAATAGGCAATAATGTCTCTCTTGGTGGATTTACATTAGTCCATCAATTTTGCGAGATAGGAGACTATGCATTTAGTGGATTAGGTACTGTAATTTCAAGAGATGTTACGCCTTATACGCTTGTTGCTGGTAATCATGCTCAAGCCTATAAGATTAATACTGCTGGCTTAAAAAGAAAAGGTTTTGGTTTAGATACAATTAAAGGGTTAGAAAAAGCGTTTAAGTTATTTATTAAATCTAAAGCTAGTAGAGATGAAGTTAATGCAGAATTTAGCGCCCTAAACCTAAACCATAAAGAGGTTCAATATTTCGTTAGTTTTATAAATAGTAGTGAAAGAGGAATTACTAGATAATTATCTAAGCATTTTGTTTGCCAACTTTGCAACATTCATTGAAGCGCCTGGTTTGAGTATTTTTCTGATTTGACTATAACCCTCTTCCATTAATTCTCTATAAGCAATATCGTTGTCAATTCTTTGTAATTCAACCATAACTTGTACTTCATCGCTATAATCTGGCTGGATAAATTCTTTTACAATTGGTTGTGATCCCAAAGTTTCACCTAAAACTAAATTTACTAAACCAATATATTCTAATTTCACTAAATTTCTCATAATCATATATGTCAGAGGTGAAAGACGATACATTATAATCATTGGAATATTCATCATAGCTAATTCCAGGGTAACTGTTCCAGAAGCGGTAATTACTTTTTGACATTTTTTTACTTCCTCAACATTTTTACCGCTAGTTAATAAAATATCCCATCCTTTTGGAAGTAACTTTGTCAGAATTTTTTTAGCTGTATCATTTGCATAAAATATTTTAATATTTTTTGTATGTATATCATCATTTTTAATAATTCTAATCGAATCAATCATGCAATGTAAATTATTTCGTATCTCAGATTCTCTGCTTCCTGGAAAAATACCTATGCTTGTCATTCTGTGATTATACTTTAACTCAGTTGGTTTGAATCTATTGTCATCAGCTAATGGATGCCCTACATATGTAACATTTTTAGTATATTTTTTAAATAATTTTTCTTCAAATGGAAATATTACTGCTAATTGATCCACTACTTTAATAATATTTTTGATTCTTTTCTCGCGCCATGCCCAAACCTGGGGAACCACATAGAATAATACAGGAATATTATTTTTTTTTGCGAACTTAGCAATTTTGAGATTAAACTCAACATAGTCAATTAAGACAACTAAACTTGGTTTGTTCTCAAGTATATGGTTATATGCAATATTTAAGGCTTTTTTAATTTTAGAATATTTTGATATTACTTCGATAATTCCAATTACTGCAATCTCTTCTGAGTTAAAGATTATATCTGAACCTGTTTTTTTTAGCTCTTGCTGACCAATAGCTGTAAACTTGGTATCTGGGTTTAATTTTTTATGTTCATTAACATAATTTGCAGCATGTTGATCACCAGAAGATTCTCCGGCAATAACAAATATGTTCTTTATATTACTCATTTATAGTCATTAATAATTTTAGAAATATATTTAACGGAATCGGTGCTTAATTCAGGATAAATAGGTATAGAAATACATTGTCTGGTCACTTTTTCTGTATTTTTAAGATTACATTTATAATTAAAGTTTTTTAATGCCTTTTGTTTATATACCGGTATTGGGTAATAAATTCCATGTGGGATAGAATTACTCTTCAGATGCCTGATAAATTTAGCTCGATTTTTAACTTTTATAGTATATTGATTATATACATGATGTGAATTATCTTCGCATTCATATGGCAGAGTTATCAGCTGGTTTTTTATCAAACTTTTATATAGTTTTGCAATGCGATTCCTTTTTTTATCAAGACTATTAATAATTTTTATTTTAGTAAGTAATATTGATGCTTGTATTTCATCTAATCGAGAATTATAACCAATGTATTCATGGACATTTCTAATCAAGCCACCATGATTTCTGAGTTTCTTTAAAATTTTCATTTTAGCAAGACTATTAGTGGTTATCATTCCGCCATCTCCAGCACATCCAAGATTCTTAGTAGGAAAGAAACTGAAACACCCAAAATCTCCAAAGGTTCCAGTATATTTATTATTTTTTTTAGCACCAAATGATTGAGCACAATCCTCTATTAACTTAAGATTATGTTTTCTGCATATTTTTTTAATTTCATAAATCTCTGCTGACTGTCCAAATATATGCACGGGCATTATGGCTTTAGTTCTTTTATTAATATGTTTTTCAATATTTTTATAATTAATATTAAACGTATGCGGATTTATATCAACAAAAATTGGTTTAGCTCCAACCAAAACAATTGCTTCAGCAGTAGCAAAATAAGTAAAAGGAGTAGTGATAACCTCGTCACCATGACCAATATTCAGAGCTCTTAAAGATAGTATGAGAGCATCTGTTCCAGAGTTACATGAGACACTATATTTAGACCCTATAAAATTAGAAAATTTTGCCTCAAGCTCCCTTACATTTCCTCCTAGAATATATTGCCCTGATTTAAGAATATTCAGTATATTTTTATCAACTTCTTTTGAAATTGATTCATATTGCTCACTTAAATCAAATATTTTAATTTTCTTATTCATAATAGTTTTGATATTAATGTAGCTGTTTCAACAGCTGCTTTCCCTTGCTTTCCATCAACCAAAGGTTTTTCTTTGCCAAGACAGGATAGTATAAAGTTATTTATTTCATCTTTCAAAGCATCTGTTTTATCATATTTGAATTCTTTAAAGTTAAATAATTCTTTGTTAGTTTTAGCATTCTTAGTATATTTCTTAATATTTGAATTCATAAAATCTACAGAATAGTATTTATCTTTTTCAAATACTCTAATCTTCCTTTCATTTTTCTGACTTATTCTACTAGCTGTTAAATTTGCAACTGCTCCATCAAAGAATTCAAGCCTAACATTTGCTATATCCGTTGATTTTGTAATAATTTTTCTTCCAAAAGCCGATACATTCTTGATCTTTTTTTTCATTAATGTTGTAACTATATCAATGTCATGAATCATTAAATCAAAGATAACATTAACATCTGTTGACCTAGGGTTAAACTTAGCAAGCCTATGTACTTCAATAAAAAGAGGACTGGATATTTCTTTTGTTAATCTTTTCATTACAGGGTTAAATCTTTCAAGGTGACCAACTTGAAGAATAACTTTATTTTTCTTAGCGAGATCAACTAATTTTGTTGCCTGAGCAACAGTTTCAGTCATAGGTTTTTCGATAAGCACATGTTTTTTATTTTCTAGAAAAAACTTTGCTATTTTAAAATGCATTTTAGTTGGCGTAACAAGTGATACAGCATCAATATCATCAAGAATCTCCTTGTAGTTTGAAGATTTTTGTATCGAGTCGTGTCCATTTAGATTAATATTGTCTAAATTTGTATCTACAACCCACTTAGTATCACATTTTTTATTATTGATAAATTTCTCAAGATGGTATTTTCCTAGATAACCTATCCCTACAACACCTATATTTAATTTTTTTCTTTTCATTTTGAAGTATTGGCTTTGATTATTTGTTATATTTATAATATCTCAATTATATATAGTGAACTAGTTATGACAAGTCAATTTTTAGCGGGTGTTGATGAAGTTGGCCGAGGATGTCTGGCTGGACCAGTCATATCTGTCGCAATAATACTCAAGGATACTATAGATAGGTCCTTAATGATTGATTCTAAGAAATTAACTGCCCCTAGAAGAGTAAAACTTGCAAATTATATCCTTAAAAATTCTCACTCTGTTGGAGTTGGAGAATCAAGTAATCATCAAATAGATGAGGTGAATATTCATAACGCAACACTTATCTCCATGAGGCGAGCACTTATGAATCTAGATTTAAAACCAGATATGGCGTATATTGATGGAATACATAAACCAGATATAGATATCAGCTCACAATGTTTCATACAGGGTGATAACCTGATCCCCGAAATATCAGCAGCATCTATTGTAGCTAAAGTATTACGTGACAATATCATGATAAGACTAGATAAGATGCTTCCAGTGTATGGGTTCTCTAGACATAAAGGGTATGGAACAAAAGAGCACATTCACGCTATAGAATTATTTGGTCCTTCGGTCTATCATAGGTTTAGTTTTGCTCCATTGAAGAATTAAAAAATATGCCTACTAACTTTACTCACTTGCATCTTCTAACATCTTATTCTTTGAGCTGTAGTACAATAAATATTGATAAACTAATCAAGTTAGCAAAAAAAAATAAAATAACTACGCTAGCAATAACAGATCATTTAAATGTCTTTGCTGCAATAAAATTCTATCAGAAGTGTATAGATAATAATATTAAACCTATAATTGGTTGTCAGATTCCTGTGAAATATGATACCTCAGGAAAATTCACGCCTAATATTACTATTTTATGCAAGGATATAGGTGGTTATAAGAATTTAATTAAACTTCTTTCCGAGATACATGTTCAAAAAGAAAAAAATAAAACTGCTTCAGCAGATATAGCTCAACTTAGAAAATATAATAATGGACTGATAATATTATCTGGAGGAAGATATGGGGTGATAGGGAAAAACCTTCTTTCAGAAGATAATACTTCAAAAATTAATTTTGTTAAATTATTAAAGGAAATATTTGAAGATAGGGTATATGTACAAATTGACAGAGGAAATCATGAATCTGAAAAATTATATAATAATAAACTTTTAATATTAGCAGAAGAGTTAAACTTACCTATTGTTGGAACTAACCATGTACTTTTCTTGAATAGAAGTGATTTTGAAGCACATGAGGTTAGAGTCTGTATAAATAAGAAAATTAAAATAGATGACAGAAATAATCAAAAAGAATTTTCTGACGAACAATATTTTAAGACTGAAAAAGAATTGGTTGATCTTTTTAATGATATACCAGACGCAATTGAAAATATTTCTGAAATTGTAAAAAAATGTAATATACATATTCCTGTTGGAACTTATCATCTTCCAGTATTTAATACTCCTGACAAATCCAATGTTGATAGTTATTTTGACATAATAGTAGAGAAGGGCTTAGAGGAAATAATAAAAAATAAAAAAGATATAGACGTTTCTAAATATAAAGATAGATTGAAATATGAAATTAAAGTAATAAAAGAAATGGGATTTGTTAGTTATTTTTTAATAGTACATGAATTTATTGATTGGGCTAAAAAAAATTCAATTCCTGTTGGCCCAGGAAGAGGATCTGGAGCTGGTTCTCTTGTTGCTTTTGCTTTGAAAATTACATCAATCGACCCTATCAAATATAACCTTCTTTTCGAACGTTTCTTAAATATAGAAAGAATATCAATGCCAGATTTTGATATAGATTTCTGCATGATTAATAGACAGAGAATTATAGAACATATAACTAGCTTGTATGGTGAAAGCAAAGTTTCCCAAATCATCACTTACGGTACATTGTCTGCTAGAGCAGTCATAAGGGATGTCGGAAGAGTTCTTGGAATGGGCTATACGTTTGTTGATAGAATTGCAAAATTAATACCATTCAGTGTTGGAATTACAATAGATGATGCACTTAAACAAAATAAAGAATTAAAAAAAGATTATCAGAATAATGAAGAAATACAGAATTTAATAGATACTTCGAAAAAGCTCGAAGGATTACCAAGAAATGTTGGTAAGCATGCCGCAGGAATTGTTGTCGCACCTGGTGATATAGATAATTTTATTCCATTATATAGAGTTGAAGAGAGCGATGAAATTGTTACTCAATATGATAAAGATGATATTGAAAAATTAGGTTTAGTAAAATTTGATATTTTAGGCTTAAGAACTTTAAGCATCATTGACAGAGCAATTAAAACAATTAAAGAAAAACATGGCGATGTTAGGACTCATGACGATATTGAATTAAATGATCAGAAAGTTTTTAATTTATTACAGCAAAAACTGACTACTGGAGTATTTCAGCTTGAATCATCAGGAATGAAGAGGTATATGGGTAAACTTAGACCTGATTGCTTTGATGACATAGTTGCGATTGTGGCGCTGTATAGACCAGGACCTCTTGGTACTGGTATGGTCGATGATTTTATTGACAATAAACATGGTAAGAAAATCAATTATGAACATTCTTTGCTTGAACCAATCCTGTCAGAAACATATGGGCTGATTTTATATCAAGAGCAAGTAATGGAGATATCTCGTTCCCTTGCAAATTATACGCTTGGTGAAGCTGATTTACTAAGAAGAGCAATGGGTAAGAAAAAGAAAGGTGAAATGGAGATGCATAGAAAAAAGTTTATTGATGGTGCAAAAATCAAAGGGATTAATAATAGAATTGCTGATTCTATTTTTTCTAAGATGGAAAAATTTGCAGGCTATGGTTTTAATAAATCTCATTCTGTGGCATATGCATCAATTTCTTATCAAACTGCTTTCTTGAAAACATACTATACATCAGAGTTTTTATCAGCTGCATTATCTTCAGATATGGATAACACTGACAAGGTAATATCTCTCGTTGATGCTTGTAGCGAAATGTCTACAATAATTCTTCAGCCAAACATCAACACGTCAGGATTTAATTTTATTTCAGTTAATAAGAATACTATATTATATGGCCTGGGTGCTATTAAAGGTGTTGGGAGTAATGCTGTTAAACATATTATTGATGAAAGAAAGTCTAATGGAGAATTCAAAAATATATTTGATTTTTGCGAAAGAGTTGCTTTGAATACTATCAACATAGGCACCTTGGATGCTCTTATATATTCTGGGTCTTTTGATATTTTTAAAGAAAATAGGTTAGCGATGAAAAAGATTCTTGGAAAAGCAATGTTATATGGCCAACAGAAGCAAAATTCTAAAACTACTGGTCAACAGGAATTATTTGAAAATAAATCTGAAGCATTTTCAGTTAAGCATGATGATGCCAGTCATAAACTAAAGGTTGATGATACAATTGATAGTAGGCTTAGGTGCCTCTCATTAGAGAAGAAAGTTATTGGGTTTTATCTCAGCGGTCATCCAATCAAAGAATATCAAGATGAGATTAGCTCAATGTCTATAAAGTCAATAGCGTCATATTTTGATAAACTTTATTCAACAGATATTGATGATGATTTTAGTGAACATGGAACTGTCAGTGGCGTCATAACTAGTATTAGATCGCAAAGGATGGGGAAAGATAGATTTATTAATATTCTTACAGTTGATGATTCAACTCATAGGTTGGAAATAATTCTCTTCTCTGATGTTTATGAGAAGTATAGAAACTTAATTAAAGAGAATGAAATCTTATTTTTTTCTGGAGTCATAGCGATGGATGATTACAACGGAGACTTAAGCATGAAGGCTACAAAGGTAATTGATATGGACTCAGCAAGACAACAATATTCAAAAGAAATAGAGCTCTTTATTTTGCCAGAACATATCAATGATAATATTTTAGCGAGAATAGTAAACTTATTAGAACCTCATAAAAATGGAAAATGTCCTTTAACTATAAAGTGTTTAAGCAATCAACATATAGTCCCGCTTGAGCTTGACAGCGAATGGTTGATTAACCCATCATCAACTTTAATCAATGGATTGTCTGATTTACTTGGAAAGGAAAATATTATCGTAAAATATGAATAGTTATTTTATATGAATTGTTTATAATTATCTCAACAATGAAAGAATTTAATCCAAATTACCTGGACTTTGAGCAGCCTTTGCTAGAAATAGAAGGAAAAATCAAGCAAATTAAAAATGATCCAGAAAAAACAGCAAAAGCTGATGCAAAAATTGCTAAGCTTGATAAAGAGCATTCTCAGTTAACTAGAAAAATATTTGGAAATTTAACTGATTGGCAGATTTCTCAATTAGCTAGACACCCATTGAGACCATATACACTTGACTATATCCCCAATCTATTTTCTTCATTCACCGAGCTTCATGGAGACAGAATGTTTGGCGATGATGCTGCCTTAATTTGTGGCATTGGAAAAATTGACGAACATATTTTTATGTTTATAGGGCATCAAAAGGGAAGGGATGCTAAAGAAAAAGTTAAAAGAAATTTTGGAATGCCAAAACCAGAAGGTTATAGAAAAGCACTTCGTGTAATGAAGTTGGCTGAAAAATTTGGATTGCCAGTCGTGACGTTCATTGATACTCCTGGTGCATATCCAGGTATTGATGCTGAATCACGGAATCAAAGTCAAGCTATAGCAGAAAACCTTTATGTTATGTCCAATTTAAAAGTACCAGTTATTTCGATAATAATTGGCGAAGGTGGGTCTGGTGGAGCTCTTGCAATTGGAATCTCAGATAAGCTTGGAATGCTAGAAAATAGTATTTATTCTGTAATTAGCCCCGAAGGTTGTGCTTCAATTTTGTGGAAAGATGCGAAAAAAGCTGAACAAGCTGCAGATGCATTATGTATAACAGCGCCTAAGCTAGTAAAATTTAACTTGGTTGACGTAATTATACCGGAGCCATTAGGTGGAGCTCATAGAGATCATAGCGCGATGACTTCATCACTAAAAATGAACTTAATTTCTATGCTAGAAGAATTAGAAGATACTGATATTGGTGAAATATTATATAAACGTAAAGAAAAAATTAGCTCATATGGTAAATTTGAAACATCATAAACTTGTCAAAGTTTGCAATGACCATATATCAAAACTTCCAGCAAATAAATTTTTAATAGCATATAGCGGGGGAATGGACTCATCTGTTTTGCTGGATTGTTTTTTTAAATTAAGTCATATTGTTCCAATTAAAATCAGATCTATTCATGTAAACCATGGGATTTCTGAGGAAGCAGATCTGTTTGAAGCGCATTGCAGAAAAGTTTGTAAAGAATATGGCATTAACCATGCCACTAAAAAACTTAACCTTAAAGTAACTTCTAATATTGAGGAGCAATGCAGAAAAGCAAGATATAGAGAGCTTTGTGAGAACTGTCAGGATGACGAGGTAATAATTACTGCGCATCATGAGGAAGATCAAATTGAAACTTTTTTCTTAAGACTCATAAGGGGTTCTGGAGCGAGAGGCCTTTCATGCATGAAAGAAACTAGTGTTTATGGCGACAACCTACTTTCAAGGCCATTTCTCAAAATACCTAAAGAAGAGATTAAGAAATACTCGGAGGATAATAGAGTTAAATATATAGAAGATATAAGTAATAACGATAATAAATATGATAGAAATTTTCTTCGTAACGAGCTAATTCCATTGTTAAAATCAAGATGGCCGTCTGTTAATAAAAATATCATTAATAATATCCTTGTTCATGATATTCAATCAGCTTATACAACAGACAGTGTGAATTCTACGCTACCTAATTTCTTAGGTGCCTCTAATAATGAATTACTGGTAGAAACTCTGATTGATAAACCGTTCCATTTAAAAGTGATAATTTTACATGAATGGGTTTACTTGGAAAGCAAGACTTTGTTGAATTTGAAACAAATCAAGGAAATTATCAAAATAATAAACACAAATAATGACTCAAATCCTTTGTTTGCTTTTGGTAATATTAAAATAAGAAAAATAAGAAATATTTTATCTTTATCTTTAAACGAGTCTTAGATGTATTGGCCAACAGAGTAATATAAAAAAGTAATTTATATATATTCTCTTCCATATCGTCTATACTTTTTATTATAAATTTATGACAAGATATGTATTTATCACTGGCGGAGTAGTTTCATCTCTTGGAAAGGGAATAGCAGCTGCCTCCCTTGCTTCTTTATTCAAATTGAGGGGATTTAAAGTCTCTTTACAGAAATTGGACCCCTACATTAATTTAGACCCAGGAACCATGAGCCCTATACAACATGGCGAAGTTTTTGTTACTGATGATGGCGCAGAAACAGATTTAGATCTTGGGCACTATGAGAGGTTTGTGGGAATCAGAATGACCCAAGATAGTAATGTTACTGCAGGGCGGGTTTATTCAAATGTAATAAATAAAGAAAGAAAAGGCGAGTATCTAGGTAGTACCGTTCAAGTCATACCTCATATTACTGATGAAATTAAAAAATTAATTATAAAAGGCGCAAAGAAATCAGATATTGCATTTGTTGAAATTGGTGGCACTGTTGGTGATATTGAATCCCTGCCTTTTTTAGAGTCAATACGGCAATTTAGTTTAGAGCTAGGTAAGTCACGAGCAATGTTTGTGCATTTAACGCTTCTTCCCTACATTGAGGTAACAAATGAGATTAAAACTAAGCCAACTCAGCATTCTGTTAAAGAATTAAGATCTATTGGAATCCAGCCAGATGTCCTTTTATGTAGAGGTAAAAACTCTATAAATCAAAAACTTAAGAAGAAATTAGCATTGTTTACTAATGTTCCTGAAAATGCTGTATTTTCTGCAGTTGATGCAGAATCAATTTATGATATCCCTATACTTTTTAGGGAACAGAAAATTGATGAATTGATGTTAAATCAATTTAAACTGAAGAGTAAAAGGCTTAACTTGTCACCTTGGAATAATTATCGATCGAAGGCTGGAAAATGCAAGAAGACTGTTAAAATAGCTATGATTGGAAAATATGTTGATCTTGCTGACTCGTATAAATCATTAAATGAAGCCCTTTATCATGCTGGGATTATAAATAATAGACTTGTAGAGATTACATATCTAGATTCTGAAAAAATAACCAAAGCTAATGTTAAAAAATTAAAAGCAATGGATGGAATACTTGTTCCAGGTGGATTTGGAAATAGAGGTATAGAAGGTAAAATATTGGCTGCGCAGTATGCACGTATTAATAAAATACCTTATCTGGGCATATGTCTAGGTATGCAGATATCTGTTATAGAGTTTGCAAGAAATGTCCTCAAGCTAAAAAATGCAAATAGTACAGAATTTAATAGTAAAACTAAATATCCAGTAGTTGCTCTTGTTGATGAATGGAAGGATAGCTCAGGCAAGAAGATTATTTCTGATAAGAAGAATATGGGCGGCACTATGCGACTGGGTTCGCAGGATTGTACATTGTCAAAGGGTTCGTTGGCATATAAAATGTATGAAAAATTAGCAATAAACGAGAGGCATCGTCATAGATATGAAGTAAATGACTCTCTCTTGGGATTGTTTGATGGAAGTGGATTGAAATTTAGTGGAAAATCAAAAAAAGGTAATTTAATGGAAATGATTGAGTTAAAGGGGCACCCTTGGTATCTTGGATGTCAATTTCATCCAGAATTTACATCATCGCCAATCTCTGGACATCCGTTGTTTAATGGGTTTATTGCTGCGTCAAAAAAGAAAAGGAAATTATAGATAATGTCAGTTAATATTGGAAAAACTAAAGATTTAACCTTAATTTCTGGGCCTTGTGCAATAGAGTCAGAGAAACTGTCGATGTCTATAGCTGAATATATATGCGAAGTAACCAATGATTTACCTATATCGTATATATTTAAAGCTTCTTTTGATAAAGCTAACAGGTCTTCTATAGATTCAAAAAGAGGAATAGGGATAGAAAAGGGTCTAAAGATATTGCGAAAGATAAGAGAAACTTTTGATATACCAGTTATAACCGATGTCCATGAGGATAGCCCTATAGACGAAGTCGCAGATGCTGTAGATATAATTCAGACACCTGCCTTTTTATGCAGACAAACTAATTTTATCGTTAAAGTTGCATCAGCTATGAAACCAGTGAATATCAAAAAAGGACAGTTCCTGTCCCCTAGAGAAATGATAAATGTGGTAAAAAAAGCTAAATCAACGGGAAATAATGATATATATGTATGTGAAAGAGGCGTTTCATTTGGATATAATAATCTGGTCTCTGACATGAGATCTCTTGTCATATTAAGAGAAACAGGGTGTCCTGTCGTATTTGATGCTTCTCATTCAGTTCAACAACCAGGAGCATTAGTAAACCAGTCAGGCGGTGAAAGCGAATATATTCCTGTGCTCTCAAGAGCAGCAGTGGCTGTTGGCATTGATGCACTTTTTATTGAGACTCATCCAGACCCTAGTAAGGCAATAAGTGATGGAAAAAATTCATTAAATATCAAAGATTTAAGAAAACTATTAAATGATATAGTTAGCATAAATAAAATAATAAAAGGAAACATGGAGTAGATAGTTGAGTATTATAAAGAATTTAAAGGGAAGACAAATATTGGATTCTAGAGGCAATCCTACTATAGAAGTAGATATGGAATTAGCTTGCGGAGCTATAGGTCGCGGTATTGTTCCATCTGGCGCATCTACTGGTGCACTAGAAGCATTGGAGTTAAGAGATGGCGACAAGACTAGATATCTTGGAAAATCAGTTAATAATGCGGTTGATAGTATAAACAACGAGATTAGTTCGAAAATAACAAATAATGTTAGTTTTACACAAGAATCTTTGGATAACCTCCTTATAGAGCTTGATGGCACAGATAATAAGAAAAGATTAGGAGCCAATGCAATTCTTGGTATATCACTTGCTTTCTCTCATGCAAATGCAAAGTCCTTAAAGGAGCCACTTTACAAAACTTATTCCCTTGATGGCAATTTTTCACTGCCGATCCCTATGATGAATATCATTAATGGTGGAGCGCATGCTAATAATAGCTTAGATTTCCAAGAATTTATGATTTTGCCGATTGGTTTTGAGTCATTCTCTGAAAGTCTTAGAGCCGGTGTTGAGATTTTTCATGGGCTTAAGAGCAAGTTAAACAAGCTTTCCTTGAGTACCGCAGTAGGTGATGAAGGAGGTTTTGCTCCCAATATTAATTCAAATAGTGAAGCTCTTGAGATTATATTGGATGCAATCAGTCATGCTGGCTATAAAGCTGGAGAAGAAGTTTATCTAGGACTTGATGTTGCTAGCTCTGAATTTTATAAAAATGGAAAATATATGCTCTCAAACGGTAATTCTTATACAAATGTTGAATTTTGCAGTTATTTAGAAGAACTTACGGATAATTACCCAATTATAAGCGTAGAAGATGGAATGTCTGAGGATGATTGGGAAGGCTGGAGCCTCCTTACAAAAGCCCTTGCTCGTAAATTGCAGTTAGTAGGAGATGATGTATTCGTAACAAACCCCGAAATCTTTGAAAAAGGAATTAAGGAAGATATCGCAAACGCAATACTAATTAAATTTAATCAAATTGGTACTATCACGGAAACATTAAATACAATATCTATGGCAAAAAAGAATAATTATAATTATATAATTTCTCATCGGAGTGGTGAGACAGAAGATGTGACAATAGCTGACCTAGCTGTAGGAACTGCATCAGGTCAAATTAAAACAGGATCGCTTTCAAGATCAGATAGGACTTCTAAATATAATCAATTACTAAGGATTGAAGAAGAAATAGGGTCAGCTTGTTTCAACAAGGATAATGTTTTTGGTAAATGGTTAAAATGAAACTTTATCATGCAATCTGTTTAATATTGTTTATTAGCTTGCAGCATTCATTGTTTTTAAGTAACAACAGTTTGTTTACATATTTTAGTTTGAGTGATGCTATAGAGGCATCCTCTGAAGAAGTAGCGGGCTATAAAATTAATAACAAGAAACTAAAGGAAGAAATTAAAGAGATTCGTAAAGATAAAACTTTTATAGAAGTATATGCAAGAGAAAACTTTGGGTATATAAAGAAAAATGAAATATTTTATCAGATTATAAAAAATGAAAAATAAAATCTGTGATGCTATAGTTCTTGCAGCAGGAGCCAGCACAAGATTTAATTCTTCTGTACCAAAACAGTTTTTAAAAATTAATAATAAAAGTTTAATTGATATAGCTGTTCAAAATCTAAGCTCTATAAAAAAGATAAGGACTATTTATATAGTGCTAAAAAAAAATAATACCTACAAAGCCAGAAAGGACTTAAAAATAATTATTGGAGGCAACACGAGAACCAAGTCTGTTTTTAAATCACTAAACTTTTTGTCTAAAATCGAAGATGTGCCTGACAATATCTTAATACATGATGCTGCAAGACCATGTCTGGATACTAAAGACCTCAAAGAACTATTTGCCAAAGGGAATAATTCAACAACAGGGCTATCTCTTGGTTATCCATTGACTAACGCGTTAAAAAAAGTTAATTCTAGATTACAAGTAACTAAAAATATTAAAAGGGATAATCTGTACATGTCTTTTACTCCTCAGATATTTAATTTTTCCAAGCTATTTCTGGCTTACACTGATATTATCAAAAAAGAACAAAACGTTGATGATGAAATTGAGGCGATGACAAAATCAGGGCATAAGGTCAAACTTATTAAGTCATCTCCGAGCAATATTAAATTAACTTATCAAGATGACTTTAAGGTAATAAAAACCTTAATGAAAAAAATATGAGAATTGGTTTAGGAATAGATACGCATCAATTGGTTTCTGGTGATTCAATAAGATTAGCGGGCATTGATATGCCAGCAGATATATCTATAAAAGCTCATTCAGATGGAGACATAATATATCACTCAATAGCTGATTCAATATTAGGTGCAATTGGGGCTGGTGATATAGGTGATCATTTTCCGGATACGGACCCTAAAAATAAAAATCTTGATAGTAGAATAATCATGGAGTTAGCTATTCAAAAAGCAATATTAATGAAGTTGACTCTTAATAATCTTGATGTCACTCTTCTATTAGAGTCACCCAAGATATCAAAATATAAAAGTCTTATGAAAATTAACATTATGAAAATATTCAATGAAGCTAATACGAATATTAAAGTTAATGAAAGCATGATAAATATTAAAGCATCCACTGAAGAATCCCTTGGTTTCATTGGAGAAGGGCGAGGGGTAACCTGTTATTGCATGAGTTCCCTTAAAGAATTTTAGAGAAGGTTTATGTCATCAGCTCATTTTAAAAATATTGGCCCTCTAATTATAAACCTAGATAGTACTGAACTATCAAAAAATGAGAGACAGCTTATAGAACATGAGTTAGTAGGGGGTATTATACTTTTTTCCCATAATTTTCTTTCAAAGAAACAATTACACTATCTTGTTAATGATATTAAAAGTGTAAAAGATAATTTATTAGTCACCATCGACCATGAAGGTGGAAGAGTACAAAGACTTTTGAATGGCTTTACGCATCTACCTAGTTTTGAAAAAATTTCAGAAATAAAAGATGCTAGTCTTCGTGTACAGATTGCATATCAGGCTGGCTATATTAGTGCTTATGAATTATCTGAAGTAAGTATTGATATTAATTATTCTCCTGTAATTGATATTAATCATAATAAAAAAAATAATTTATTAAAAGGCAGAACCTTCGGTGATAATACTGACAATATTATTTTATTAGCAAATGAATATATCAAGGGTTCTCTGGATGGTGGAGTTCTTCCTGTCTTGAAACATTTTCCGGGACATGGGAGAGTCATGACTGACAGTCATACCGAAGACTGTTTATCAGATGTAGGGATTGATGAATTGTTGAATACAGACATACTTCCCTTTAAGGATCTTCATAATAAATACACTACATTAAATTTACCAATAATGACGAACCATGTTATCTACTCTAAGATAGATAAATATATTGCAACCTATTCGAAAGAATGGCTTGATAAACAGTCCAATCTAATTTTTATAAAAAAACCTTTTTTTATCAGTGATGATATCGAAATGTTCTCTGCTACTACTATTGATAATAAAAATATATCATGTGAAGAAAGAGTACTATTAGCTTTAAACGCAGGCTGTAGAATGATTATCGCCACCACAATGCAAAATAATGAAATAATTAATAGAAAATCTTCTTACCAATATTTTAAAAAAAATTATTTTACTAGCAATATCGTTGAGTACTATCAAAAAAATCATGATAAAATGTTAAAAATAGTAATGCCAAAAAGACTACATAGAAGCAAGGATAGATATGAAAAATATCTCAACAACATTAAATTAATGGAATCATAGAATATGAATGACTTTCTAACTATAATATTTAAAACAGACTTATATACACAAGTTGCCTCGATATCATTAATCGGACTTTTGTTGCTATTTATAAAAAATAAACTTATTCTTTTGTTTACAGGAATATCAAAAAAAACTGCAACTGATTTTGATGACATCATTCTTAAGTCAATTCAAAAACCATTAACTTATTTAATAATACTAGTTTCACTAATTTTAATATCCGAGGCATTAAACAGTCTTTTTCAAATATTTGAATTTTTTGATACATCAAAAGCCATTTATCTTTTAATTGTTGTATTAATATCATGGACATTACTCAGAATTCTAAATGGTTATTATAGTAATAAATCATTTTTGAAAAATTTAAAAGAGGGCGATGACCCCATGGTTGTTGAGCAAACATATGAGATCACTATAAGAATATTTAAAATTATTGTAATAATAATTACCGCATTAACGCTTATGCAGGAATTTGGCTTAAGTATTTCAGGTTTACTTGCATTTGGTGGAGTAGGTGGTTTAGTGATAGGTTTAGCTGCTAAGGATCTCTTATCAAATTTCTTTGGTGGTTTGATGATTTTTCTTGATAGGCCTTTCAAAGTAGGTGAGTTTATTAAATCTCCTGATAGAAATATTGAGGGTATTGTAGAGAGTATTGGCTGGAGATTAACTGTTGTCAGAACATTCTCAAAAAATGTTTTGTATATACCAAATTCTGCTTTTTCTAACATAGTCGTAGAAAACGCTACTAGAATGACTAACAGGAGAATCAATCAGATTATAGGTCTAAGGTACGATGATTTAGATAAGATACCTAAAATAGTAGATGATGTAAGAATATATTTAGAGAATCATAATGATATCGATCAATCAAATAAGCCTGCTGTATATTTTCAGAGCTTTTCTGCATCATCTTGTGATTTCTTTATTCGTGCGTTTACAGATACAAAAGACTGGAGAGAATTTCTTAAAATCAAAGAACAGGTGTTATATAAAGTTTCAGAAATAATTAGTAATCATAATGCTGCTATAGCTTTCCCTACCATGACTATTGAAATGGATAATCCTGAAAAATAATAAGCTCTTAACAAATAGAGTTAACAAGATTTTTGATTTTTGAGCATATGCCCGGAAGCCCTTCATCATCTAAAGATAATTGAATCATATTATTCTTTGATACTTTGATATCATATTGATTCATATTACTGATAATCTTTTCAACATTTATATTCTCTTTATTTTTAAATTCTATTTTTGCAGTATCTTCTATAATTTTAATATGTTTTATATTTTTATCTTGTAGCTGTAGTTTTAATTTTGTGACTTCAATTAAATTTTCAAGAAAATCTGGGAGTGGGCCATATATGTCTACTAATTCATCGCAAATAGAAATAATTTCGTCAATATTTTTACATGATGATATTTTCTTGTAATATTTTAATCTTGTTAAGATATCATTAATATAGTCTTGGGTTATCAAACATGATTTGTTTACATCAATTTCAACACTATCTATATTCTCTTTGTTATCTCCAGTTCTTAGAAACTCAATGCTTTTATTGAGTATATCTGTGAACATAGCATATCCAATTTCATAAATTTGCCCACTTTGTTCTTCTCCAAGAATTTCTCCTGCCCCTCTTATTTCTAAATCATGCGTAGCTAGTTCCAGACCTCCACCCAAACTTTCAACAGAGTCTATTGCCTCAAGCCTTTTTTCTGCATCTTTTGTAATTTGGGTGTATTCAGGTATGACCATGTAAGCATATGCCTGTCTATTTGTTCTTCCAACTCTACCTCTAATCTGATGTAATTGTGATAATCCAAACTTATTACTATTATTTATTATGATTGTATTTACATTTTGTATATCTAAGCCACTCTCTATAATACTTGTGCAGATAATTAGGTCATACTCTCGATTTAAAAATCTTTGCATTTCTATCTCTATATGTTTCGGATCAAGCTGACCATGTATTCTACCTATTTTTATTTTTTTATTTAAAGATAAAATTTTTTCAATTTCACTGTCCATGCTGCTAATTTCATTATGAACATAATATATTTGACCGCCCCTCTGTATTTCTCTATCTATAGCCTCTATTAAAATATCTTTATCCCATTTAATTATACGTGTGACAATTGACTTTCTATTTTGCGGTGGAGTCTCCATTACGCTCAAGTCTTTTATCTGTGATAATGCAGAATTTAATGTTCTTGGAATAGGAGTCGCAGTAAGAGTTATCACATCTATATTGTATTTTAATTTTTTAATCTTTTCTTTATCAGTTACTCCAAACTTATGCTCTTCATCAATAACAAGTAATTTTAAATTATTAAATTCAATATTTTTAGATAACACAGCATGCGTACCTATAATAATATCTATTGCACCATTTTTAAGCTTCATGAGTGTTTCTTTCTTGTTTTTAGTAGACTGGAGTCTTGAGAGTCTTCCTATATTAATAGCTGTAGATGAAAACCTGTTAATAAATGATTTATAGTGTTGCTCAACTAGAATTGTAGTAGGAGCAAGAACAATCGTCTGACAATTATTTATTGCTGATAAAAATGCTGCGCGCATTATTACTTCTGTTTTCCCAAACCCAACATCTCCGCAGATTAGCCTATCCATTGGTTTCTCAGACTCCATATCTCCTATTACATTATTTATTGCTTTTACTTGGTCTTCTGTTTCTTCATATGGAAATGCATCTGAAAACTTTTGGTATTCATCTAGGTTATTTTTAAAACTAAACCCTTTGGAAGCTAGTCTTCGTGATTCAACTTCTAATAGTTCAACAGCAATATCATTGATTTTTTTCTTAGCTCTATTTTTAATTCTAATCCAATAATCAGTTCCCAAGTTATGTAGGGGAACATTTAAGCCAGTATGACCAGAATATTTTTTTAATAAATTAATAGATGTTACTGGGATATATAATACATCTTCATTTGAATATTCTAACTTTATTAACTCTGTTTCTATTCCTTCGATATCCATATTTATCAACCCTTTGTATCGGCCAACTCCATAACTATCATGTACTACTGGCGAATCTAACTCTAAAGTTGAAATATCATTTATATAGTTATCTATAAGCCTATTTTTTGACTTCTTGGGAGTACTAAGGGATCTTGATCCAAATATATCTTTTGCTGAAATAAAGCTAATATTTTTTTCATAATCAATAAATCCATCATCAATATGTTTTTGAATTATACAAATCTTTCTAGAATTACCTATATCATTAAAATTTTTAAAAAAATTATATTTTAAATTCATACTATCTAATAATTTTTGAATCTCTATTTTTAAACTATTTCGTTCTATGCAAAAAACTATTGTATTTTGATTACCTTGAATGTAGTCCTTAAGACTTTTATAAGGATCTTTGAAAGTATTTTTAATTAGAAGAGATGGTAATTTCCTTATTGGAGAATTCATTGATTCAACATCTGTTTCTACTTTATAAAGAGATAATATACATTTCATCATTTTATTTGTAGAGTTAATATAGTCATCTTCATTAATTATCAAGGAACGATAGTCTAGAATATACTTTTCTTCTTTATATTTATTATAATAATCTTTATATCTTTCTCTTGTCGCTTTAATTTCTCCAAATGGATTTTTTAAAGAGAGAACTATATTGTTATTATCATTTGAAATTAGATTAAACATGGTTGTTAAACTATCATAAAGTATTGGTATTATATTTATTGCGGATGGGTGGGGAAGGCTGTTTATTATTTTTTCATACTCAACGTCCTCTATGTATTCATCATCGAAGACATCTCTGCATTTAGCCTTGTAAGTCTTGATTACATTATCTGTAATAATAATTTCATTTGCTGACCCTAGAGTAAAATTACTAATAGAGCCATTTGAAATCTGGCTATCTATATTAAATATTTTTATTGTCTCTAGCTTGTCACTATCAAAATTCATTCTTATTGGATTATCTTCTACAGTTGAATAAACGTCTATAATTGCCCCTTTTATCGTATACTCTCCTTTGTTTAAAACTTTTTCAGTTCTGTCATATTTTAAATCTCTTAATAAAGTTATTAATTCATTATATTTAAAATCTTTATTAATTTGAAAAAAATATTTTGATAGCATATTTTTTGGTACTAAATATTTAGATATTGCCGAATAGCTTGTAACTATAATATTATTGCCGCCATTAATTATATTTTTATATGTCTTTAATCTCTCTGATAAAACATTCACATCATATATCAGACTTTCATATGGAAAACTTTCTATTTCCAGGAATAAGCTTATCTCCTTATTAACCCCTGAAAATAACTTTAATTCATTGCCAAAATTAATGATTTCGCTATTGTTGTTAAGTAGAATAACTGTGTTGTCAAAATTATGTGATATTTCCTCAATTATATAGCTCCCAGATGACCCATAAAGGCCACCATAAGTATAATTTTTCGTATTATCTTTAAATATATTTTTCATGATAAAAAAAAGCAGTACAAATGTGCACTGCTTTTCGTTTATATAAGATTAACTTATTTTACAGTATTAAAACCAAGTATTTCCCAGTTTTGCATGCCACCACGGTACCATTTAATTTTATTAGCTGGATAGCCGTATTTTAACAAACTTTTGATGTTGTTAGGTGATTGACCACACCACATTCCATTACAGTACATAACTAATGTTTTAGCGTCATCAAAATAAAACAAACCATTTTGTTCTTTAGCGCCAAATTTTTCAGTCATTATTTCTGCTATTGAAATTGGATCTGCACCCTTAGCTTCGCTCAAATGAGTCCAAGGAACATTTACTGCTCCAGGTATCATACCTTTTGCAACCCAGTCAGGTGTTCTAGAATCAATTACCATTATTTCTGATCCATCAGGCATTTTTTCGCCTTTGCTCATCATAACTGCGTAATGTATTATCTCTTGCTCACCAATTGTGTCAACACCCGGTCTTAATTGCATTGGTTGAACGCAAAATGGTGGACATGGTCTTGATGTTTTAGCAAACGCAGGGTTTACTGTATTACCGTTATTTTGGTTTCTCATAAATGTTATGTCACCACTACCTACTGAAACTCCTATCTCCAATGAATTTGGTCCATCAGCTTTAGAAATTGCTACTGGTTTATCAGCATATGCAGTAGAGAACGTAAACACAGAAACTAAAACAACACTTAAAATTGAATTGATTTTCATACTCTTCTCCCTTTAACTTTATTATTCACAATCAGGCTCTTCTTCCGCAGGCTTTTCATCATCATATATAACTTGATCTACAACAGATGTTTTAAAATTATGATTTGGTTCATAACGATCTATATAGGTCGAGCTAATGGTGAATAAACCCAATAAAAATATTCCTACTATTCTCATTTCTTTCCTCAATTTGAGTCATAGATAACTAAATTAGAGCCATCTTTAACAACAATTCTACAGTATATGGGTGTTTAAATGAACTTATTTATCGTTAAATGAATGTGAGTGACAAAGAGAGTCACTAGAATTTTTAGTAATAATCTAGCTATTCAGGGTAGAATGACCATAGTTTTTTAGAAATCTTTTTTTGAATTAGATCAATTGTAATATAATTAGTAGATTTTTTGCTTTTGCTCATAAAAATTATGTCTCCATCAGCATTGGTAACAAAGCTAGATCCCCAAAAATTTATCATACTATCCTTATCTTTCTCATTTCCAGATCTATTCGCTATAACGACAGGAGTATTAATCATTAAACTATTTGCTGTTATGACATTAACCCATTTTTCTTTTTCCTTGTTAAGACTTATAGATTTTCCTTTATGATATGCGCGGCCTATAGAAGTTGGGCATAAAATTATATCTGCACCAAGTTTATTCATTTGTTGATAGGGTTCAGAGTGCCACTGATCCCAGCAAGTCATTAATCCAACTTTACATTCACCGATATCAATTACAGTATGCTTATTCTTTGATTCATTAAAATAATATTTCTCTTCATAACATTTTTCATCGGGTATATTTTTTTTTCTATATTTGCCAAGCACAATACCATTAGGAGACATTAATGCTGATGAGTTATAAAATTTCCCCTTACTTTTTTCAAAGAATGAAAATAAGAAGAAAATATTCTTTTTTTCACATACACGCAACATATTTTTGATTATTTTTGATGACATATCTATAGCATTTTTTTTATTGTTGATATTTTTAGTTATTGGGAAATATTTTAAATATGAGAGCTCATGACTAACAACTATAGTTGTATTTTTAGTCACCTTAATATCATTAATACTTTTAATTAGATCAGTAAAGTTTTTATTAATATCATCACTGACAGAATATTGCAGTATCACTATATCTATTTTCTTATTTTTGAATTTATTCATTTAATGAAATTATTGCTACAGCAATGCAATCCTCCAAATTCATTCAGTAGAGCAGAGGACTCAATAAAATATATATTTTTGTTTGGAAACAATATTTTAATATTCTTCTTATCTTTACTGGAAGTATTTAAATTAATTGGGAAAATTATCACATTGCCAACTCTAATAAAGTTTAAATAGGAAAATGGTAATATATCACCATTTTTACTTCTTACGATATCATCACAAGTATGATTGATAGGCGTCATAAGACTTATATTGTTAGTTTTTGTAATTAAAATTTTCAATTCATTTTCTAATTTTTTTAAGTTTCCATAGTCAGGATGATTTGCGTCATCAGTTGACATATATAGAATATGCTTATTATTTTGAAACCGAACAAAATTATCTATATGTCCATTCGTATCATCACCGGTTAGTGGTTTGATATCTATAAAATAACAATCTCCATCTATTGATTCATCAAACAATAATTTAATTTTCTCTTTTATATCTGACCAAGGCAAAGAGTTATGCATGACAATAGGGTTTTTATTAAAAATATAATCTCTTGCTGAGTTTATAACATTTCCACCTTCCATTACTATTTCACTAAATAAGTCTTTGTGATTAATTGAATATTTTTTTATAAAATCATTATAAAAAACTTTATCATTTTGATGAAAATATTTATTTCCATAGCCGTTGAAATTAAATTTACTTAATCCTGATTTTATCGTCTTAGGCCCATAATCACGAATCCATATATCATCATAATTATATTCATATAGAGAAATAAATTTATTATTTATATTAGACAGTTTGCGATCAACTTCATCTAGATCATGTGCAATATTTGCACCCTTATGATGTACCAAAGTAATGAAGTAGCCGTTTGATATTATTATGTTAATAATTTCATAATAAATTTTCAACAGATCATGCCAAAATATTTTTTCCCTATACATGTCTGGCCATGCAATCATTAAAGCATTAGTATCATCATCAATCACAAAGCTTTCTTTAATCATAGTTATTTTTTTCATCTATTTCATGTGTTATAATTCTACCATGCGATTGTTACTAGCATATAGGTTCTTGCGATCGAAACAAAATTCTAGTTTCATAAATATCATATCAAAAATTTCAGTTATAGGAATAACTCTTGGGATATCAATCCTTATCACTGTAATTTCCGTAATGAATGGTTTTGAACACGAATTAAGAGAAAAAGTTCTTGGATTCACATCTCATGTTACCGCATATAAGAATCCTCAAAACACATCTAATTCTTTAAAAGAGTTCGAGAATCTTAAATTAAATGGTCATATATTAGGTTACTCACCATACATTGAAAAAGAAATACTATTATCATCAGATTCAGGAACAGCTAATGCATTATTTAGGGCGATAGACCCATCTTTGGAAAAAGATGTCGGGGTAACACATAATAATATTATATTTGGTAATTATTCAGATTTGAATAATAAGGAAGATAATATTTTGCTTGGATCAGGGGTGGCTTCAAAACTTAATGTTAATATTGGAGATTCAATAGAAATATATGCTCATTTTAAATCTAGTAATTCAACAAAACTTTTTCCTTTTAAGCAAAAGTATACTGTAACAGGAATATTTGATGCAGGGATATATGAATACAATAATGCTTACACATTTATTAATTCAAGTAATTTTTTTAAGACTCTAAAATTTAATAATAAAAGCCATATCAGTATTGAAGCAATTAGAATTAAGCTTGATGATCCGTTAGAAGCTCATTCATTTGCTAAAATGTTTAATAAAAACCAAAATAATTTTTATGCCCAAGATTGGAGTTATACGCATCAAGCATTATTTTTGGCAATTAATAATGAAAAGCGCGTTATGTTCATAATATTGATGTTAATTGTTGCGGTAGCTGCTTTCAATATTGTCTCTTCTCTCTTAATGTTAGTAACCAATAAAGAAAAGGAGATTTCAGTATTATTGACTTTGGGAGCAAAGCAAAGAGATGTTATTTTGATTTTTCTAATTCAGGGTTTAATTTTAGGATTAATTGGAATTATACTGGGAGTTTTTTTAGGAATACTTTTATCTAATAATATCGATACAATTATTTCATTTATAGAAAATTTATTTAATATTAATTTAATGCCCGCAGAAATATACCATCTCAGTAAAATTCCATCAATCATTGATTATAATAATATATTTTTTATAGTTATCTATACATTCATTCTTACATTAATTTCTGCAATTTATCCGGCCTTAAAAGCATCTTCCATCAATCCTGCAAGTGTATTCAGGGGTAATAATTAAAATGTTAATATGTAAAAATATCAGCAAATCTTTTGGCTCAGCTAATTCAAATGATAGGACTGATGTATTATATAATATTGATTTAACTATTAATTGTGGTGAAACTGTTGCCTTGAAGGGGCCGTCTGGAAGCGGAAAAAGTACTTTATTAAATTTAATTGCAGGACTAGAGGAACCAACATCTGGAAAAATATACTTAAGCAAAACTGATATAAATAAGTTAGGCGTAAATGGGCTTGCTAGTTTTAGAAATGAAAATATTGGAATTATTTTTCAGTTCTTTAACCTCATCAATGATTTAACTGTTTTAGAAAATATCTCTTTACCGTTATTATTGAGAGGCATAAATAAAAAGATTGCAGAGCAGAGAGCTATGATGCTAATTAAAAATATTGGACTTGTGGATCGTATTAATTATAAGACTAACTTATTATCTGGGGGTGAATCTCAAAGAGTTGCTATTGCTAGAGCATTAATTGCGGAGCCTAAAATTATTTTGGCAGACGAACCTACCGGAAACTTGGATGCTTCTAATACAATAAATGTTATGAAGCTGCTTCTGGATAATTGTAAAATTAATAATACATCACTTTTGATGGTTACGCATGATGAGAGTTTATTATCTAGATTTGATAAAGTGCTTAATCTGGAATCTGGAAAAATACTTTAATTATTTTCCTCTTTTTTTTAAACGTCTGTAAGCATGGAATCTCCAAAGAAAATGCATGATATAGTATCCAATTATACTTGATAGAATACCTATGGTCATAGTCCCAACCAAGAGTGGTTCCCATATATTACCCATTGCACTCATAATCCATTCTGAATTTAATTGAAACTCTGCATATATCGGATCTATATTTAAAATATAATTTCCAAATAAGTATGCAAAATACATCATGGGAGGCATTGTAATTGGATTGCTAATCCAAACACCTGCTACAGATAATGGTAGATTTGCTCTGAATAGAATTGCGCAATATGCAGCGGGTATCATTTGAAAAAACATCGGCATCCAACCCCAAAAAACACCGATTACAACACCTCTGCAGAACGGAATTCTACTAAACCTCCATAGATCTTCATGAAATAATGCGCTACCAAGAAAGTTTAAGATTTTATAATCTTTTACGATATCTTTATTAGGAGTATATTTTTTAAAAAACTTTTTCATATGCTATAGTATCATTAATAAAAATAGATATTTTTCATTCAAAATGTATTAATATCATATACTACTACATATCTTTCACTTTTTTGTTAAATTAAATATGCAAAAACCAAAAAACTCTAATCTTCAATCTGATTTATATTTAAGATTATTAAAATATACTTTTAAGTATAAAATTGTATTTATAGTTGCAGTTCTAGCAATGGCAATGTTTGCTGTTACTGATACTGCTTTTGCCGCATTAATTAAACCATTGTTAGATGGAAGCTTTGTTGACAAGGATCCAGAAACCATTAGATTATTTCCTTTCGTATTAATGGGACTATTTCTTTTGAGAGGTATCTCGGGCTTCATATCAACTTATGGTATTGCTTGGGTAGGAAGAAATATTATTAAGACAATCCGTCAAGAAATGTTTGAAAAACTTGTCCATATGCCAACAAAAACATATGATTTTGCGTCATCTGGAGAATTATTATCTAAGCTAACATATGATACTGAGCAAGTTGCCGAGGCTGCAACTAAAGCTATAACAGTGATAGTCAGAGATGGTCTTACAGTTATTGGGTTATTAGGTTTAATGTTTTATCAAAGTTTTATATTGTCTGTAGGTTTGTTTGTAATAGGTCCTGTGATTGCAATATTTATAAAAGTTATGAGTGTCAGGTTTAGAGATGCAAGTAAACATATTCAAGAGTCCATGGGTTATATTACCAACGTTGTAGAAGAACTGATTAGTGGACATAGAGTAGTTAAGATATTTGGTGGAGAAAAAAGTGAGAAAAATTCTTTTGAAGATGTAAACGATAATAATAAAGAAAGACATTTAAAGTTAGCTTTGATTCAAGGAATAAGTATACCTTTAGTTCAATTTATAGTGGCCTTATTTCTTTCTATAGTAATATATTTTGTTACCTCTGACGAATACCTTAAGGAAATATCTGTCGGAACATTTATGTCTTTTATAACAGCTATGATATTAATATTTGCCCCAATAAAGAGGCTTGCTGAAATCAATGTGGTTCTCCAAAGAGGACTAGCTGCCAGTGAATCAGTATTCAAGCTTTTAGATTCTCAATCAGAAATAGATAAAAAGAAAGATAGTTTTAATAAAATATTTACGAGAGATTTCAAAGCTATCAGTTTTAGTAATATTAATTTTTCATATTATGATAATAATAATTTAGTGTTGAGTGATATTAACTTTACGATACCAAAAGGCTCCACATGTGCGATAGTAGGGAAGTCTGGTAGTGGAAAATCTACTCTTATAAATTTATTACCAAGATTTTATGACATCAAAAACGGAAGTATTTCAGTAGACGGTAATAATATTAACACTTTCTCATTAAAAGAACTCAGAGGAATGATCGCGTATGTTGGGCAAGACTTAACTTTATTTAATGATTCAATTAGAAATAATATTGCTTATGGTTCTCTAGAAAATAAATCTCTTGAAGAAGTAAAGCTTGCTGCAGAAAATGCAAATGCATCTGACTTTATAAATAATTTTGATTTAGGCTACGATACTTTTGTAGGTGATAATGGAGTATTGTTGTCCGGAGGGCAAAGACAGCGCATAGCAATAGCAAGAGCTATTTTGAAAGATGCACCTATTTTATTGCTAGATGAAGCAACAAGCTCATTAGACTCTGAATCTGAAAAATTAATACAAACAGCTCTTGTTGAGCTACAGAAGAATAGAACAACAATAGTGATTGCTCATCGATTATCAACTATTGAAAATGCAGATAAAATTATTGTTTTAGATTCTGGTAGAATTATAGAAAGCGGCAAACATTCCGAGCTTATTTCAAACAAAGGGTTATATGCAAAATTGCATAAAATACAATTTCCTGAGCAATAATGGATAAATTTTTTAATAATATTTGGTATGGCGGGTTTAATATATTTAGTTTATTACTACTTCCTTTCACATTAATATATTTCATTATAATAACCCTTAGAATTTACCTTTATAGATTTAGATTTTTTAAGGTAAAGAAGTTTGATGTGCCAATTATAATTATTGGAAATATCTCTCTAGGTGGCTCAGGTAAAACACCATTTTGTATTTGGCTGGTAAATTATCTTGAATCTAAAAATATTAAAGCAGGAGTTATATCATCTGGATATAAAGGATCTTCTAAAAATCCTATTATAGTTGATGATGAATCTAACCCTCTAGTTGTTGGCGATGAAGCTGTTCTCTTGTTTGAAAAGACAAGTGCCAAAATTGTAAGCTGTGGAAATAGAGTTGAAGCAACGAGATTACTACTTAATACATTTAAGGTTGATGTAATTATTCATGATGATGGTATACAGCATTATGCTTTAGATAGAGATTATGAAATTATATTGATAGATAATAATAAGCTTTTTGGAAATGGATTTTTATTCCCATCTGGACCACTGCGTGAATTACAATCAAGAATTACTAGGGCAAATATATCTATACTGATGAATCTTGAAAGTAATACGGTGTATGCTGCTTGCTCAGACAATAAAGGCATTCAGAATGCTAGCACTAAAGAGATAAAAACTTTTGATCAGTTTAGAAATCAAAAAATACATCTAGTGGCTGGAATAGCCTCGATTGATAATATAACATCTGTTCTTGGTAATTATATGATAGATTATATTACACATAAATATGAAGATCATTATCAATTTTCTGGAAATGAGTTTGATTCATTCGGTAACGAACCTATCTTTCTTACTTCAAAAGATTATGTTAAATTACATACTTTAGATAATAAAAATATTTGGATCTTACTCCATGAAGTTGTTCCAAATAATTTACTTATAAAAAAAATTAATCAGGATTTAGCGAGTATTTTAAAATATGAAAACTAGAATCGTAATTCCAGCTAGACTGAAATCATCTAGGTTTCCGAATAAGCTTATAAAAATTATCAATGGAAAAACTTTAATTGAACATGTTTGTTTAAGAGCAAAAAAGCTGAAATATGATTCATTGACAGTTGCAACGGATAGTTTAAAGATTAAAGATATAATTGAGGGTATAGGCGTTAATGTATGGTATTGCCAAAAAAAATACTCTAGTGGAACTGAAAGAACAGCAGGACTGTCTAGTGACTTAAAATTTAAAAAAAATGATATTATTATCAACATACAAGGTGATGAATATAATTTTCCACTTAATGCTGTTAATAAAGTTATAAATGACTTAAAAATATCAAAAAAAAGAATTGTTTCCACAATCATATATATGACTCAAGATAAGAAAATTATAAACAATAAAGATTCAGTAAAAGTTGTAACTGATAAAAATAATAATGCGTTATATTTCTCTAGATCACCAATACCATATAATTCTGATCATGAATATTCTATACATCTTGGTATATATGGTTATAAAGCAGGTCTATTAGAAACATACTCATCTTTTATTAAATCTGAATTTGAGAAATCAGAGAGTTTAGAGCAGTTGAGATTTTTATATAATAATGTTCCAGTACATTGCATGAAAATTAAGAACCATAATTCTATTAGTATTAATTCCGTTAATGATTTAAAATTAGTGAAGGCGGGTATTTAATGGAAAAGAAGATAATAACAATCACTGGTGCGGCAGGCAATATAGCTTATTCATTAATATTTAGAATCTTATCTGGTAATATTTTTCCTGAGAATACAAAAATTCAACTTAATCTTCTAGACATCACGGATGCGCTATCTGTTTTAAAAGGAGTTAAATATGAAATAGAGGATTGTGCCTTTCCCAATTTAGATAATATAATAATTACAGATAATTCTGAATTAGCATTTACTGGTTCGGATTATATTTTACTAGTTGGCGCAAAACCAAGATCCAAGGGAATGCAAAGAGCAGACTTATTATTAGATAACGCAAATATTTTTCAGAAACATGCAGCAATAATTAATGAATGCGTAAGCAGTGATACTAAAATAATTATTGTCGGTAATCCTGCCAACACGAACGCTTTAATTGTTCAAAGCTTTGCGACTAATATTCCCTCAAAAAATATTACATCACTTATGAAGTTAGATCAAAATAGGGCAAAAAGTATTCTATCTAACAAATTAAATACATCAGTTAGCCAGATCTCGCAGCTAGTAGTTTGGGGAAATCATTCTGCTACACAATTTCCAGACCTGAACCATTCTTTAGTCTCCAATGATAGCCAGCTAATTACTTCTCTTGATGAAACATGGATAAAAGATGTATTTATTCCCAGGGTTCAAAAAAGAGGAGCTGAAATTATTGAGCATCGTGGTAAATCTAGCGCGGCTTCGGCAGCATCTGCAATATATGACCATTTGAATATTCTGGTTAATGGCTCTAAAGACTGGGAGTCAATGGGAGTAATGAGAGAAAATACTTATGGTGTAAGTGATGAAATATTCTTTTCATTTCCATTGCAAATATTAGACTCAAATATTAATATTATTAACGGGTTAGATGTTAGTGAGATTTCTATGAAATATATAAAAGACTCCGAGAAAGAGCTTTTAATTGAAAGAGATATTATAAAAGATATCCTTAAGGGCTAATTGACTATATTTACTTTTGTATTATTTATATATAAGTCTTTTTCAATCGCATCCAATCTTATCACTGCCAGGCAGATTATTTCTTCCTGAATAGTTTGATTACCACTTATTACTTCACCTAAAATTTCATTATTTTCGTCATGTATCTTATTGGAAATATTTATTAACTTTGAATTATGATTTATCAAGAATATCTGTTTTTTAATTTTTCCAAGATAATGAGTTCTGGCAACAATCTCTTGCCCGGTATAACATCCTTTTTTATAATTAATACCATTTAGTTTTTCTAAATTTAAAACCTGAGGTATATATTGTTCTTTAGTTTCCATTGTTACTCTTAATATACGATTATAGTAATCAGATAATTTATTAACATTAAATGCCAGTTGATCTTTAGTTAGCAATTTTTTTATTTCATCTATTTCTTTCGCTTCATCCTTATAAATTAGAGTTGACGAAGAAAAGTATTCAGAGTTATTATTCAAGATCTGATAATTGTCATCTTCTTTTATACCACTAGAGTTTTTTGCATTATAAGAGCTCAAGAGTTCTTTGGACATTTGCCCGCATATTCCAATGATATGATATTCATTTGTCATTTCTATTGTGACTTTTGACATTAGTATATACATGGATAATTTTTGAATAAAATAATCTGATATTTCTTTATTAATTAATATTAGATATGAATCCTTATCTTTCAAAATTCTTAGGATTGCAATAACTTTACCTTGATTTGTTGAATAAGAAGAGTATTGAGAAATATCTTTTTCTAATAAATTTATGTCATTGCTGAATTGACCTTGCAAAAATTTGCCAGCATCATCACCTGATATTTTCAAACATATTGTTTCAGGATCACTTGAATATCCAGATAATTCTTTAATATTCATATAAAGCATTGATATCCATAAAAATAATTTATTACCTTGAATTTATTACTGTTAAGTTATTATATCTAAACCCTAGATAATGAAAATAAGTATATCCTAATAAAGTACTATTTATTTAATTTATATTTGCATATAATAGCTCTTGGAGAGATTAAATGAATAAAGATCAGAATACCGATAAGCCTAAAACAGAAGAAAATACTCCTGAGAAAACTAAGGAAGTTAAAGAGATTGGTGGACGAAAAGGCTTGGACCCAACTAGATATGGTGATTGGGAAAAAAGTGGTCGCTGTATAGATTTTAAAAATAGAAATAAGAATGAATACTAAAAGACCATTATCTCCGCATCTGCAAATATATAAGCCACAGTTAACTTCTGTGCTTTCTATTACACATAGGTTTACAGGGGTTATTTTATCCATGTTTTCTATCTTAATTCCCTTTTCCTTACTTTTTATTTCACTTGGGTCAGATTATTATCAATTATTCTTACTAATATTAAATCATGTAATTATTAAAATTATTTTATTCGGAACACTCTTTTCATTAGCTTTTCATTTAAGTAATGGAATCAGACATTTATTTTGGGATATGGGACTAGGTCTGAGCATCAAAAATAGTTATCTATCCGGATATCTAGTGATACTGGTATCGATCACATTAACTTTATTTGTAATATTTTATACTAACTAATAGGAAATTTATGGCAGTCTTTCATTGGAAAATTCAAAGAATCAGCGCAATACTACTTGTGCCTATTGTAATATACGTGACCCTGTATTTATTAAAAATTGGAAATCTATCATATGCGAATGTCACAAATGATATTTCATCATTTTCAGGGATTCTAGTGATAAGTTTTATGGCATTAGTATTGTTTGTTCATAGTTCTCTAGGAATAGAAACAATATTAGAAGATTATATTCATAATGTAAAAACTCAAGGTCTATTAGTAAGTCTCTCGAAGTTTATTCATGTTATATTATTTTCAATAACACTTATTTCGCTAATAATAATTAAAGGGAATTAATATGGAAAATAGCAAGATTATAAAACATATACATGATGCCATAGTTATAGGAGCTGGCGGATCTGGCTTAAGAGCAACCATGGGGATTTCACAATCTAAACATAGCGTTGCTTGTATATCAAAAGTTTTCCCAACCAGAAGTCACACTGTAGCTGCTCAAGGTGGAATAAGTGGCGCGCTTGGAAATATGGGTGAAGATGACTGGCGCTGGCATATGTACGATACTGTTAAAGGATCAGACTGGTTAGGCGACCAAGATTCAATAGAGTATATGTGTAAGAATGCAGTTGAATCTATTATCGAACTAGAACATTATGGTGTACCTTTTTCTAGAACAGAAGAGGGTAAAATTTATCAAAGACCTTTTGGCGGCATGACAACTGAATACGGTAAAGGTATTGCTCAGAGAACATGCGCCGCTGCCGACAGAACAGGACATGCAATTCTCCATACTTTATATACGCAAGCACTTAAGAATAACGTAGATTTTTATATTGAGTATTTTGTAATAGATTTAGTTTTTGAAGAGGGTAAGTGTGTTGGTGTTTTGGCATGGTGCTTGGATGATGGAACAATACATCTTTTTCAATCTCATATTGTAATTCTTGCTACAGGTGGACATGGAAGAACATATCAGTCTTCAACATCAGCTCATACTTGTACTGGAGATGGTAATGGAATGATTTTGAGAGCAGGTTTGCCGTTAATGGATATGGAATTTATTCAGTTTCATCCTACAGGTATTTATGGTGCTGGATGTCTAATAACAGAAGGTGCTAGAGGAGAGGGTGGTTACCTAACTAATTCTGAAGGCGAAAGATTTATGCCTAAATACGCTCCTAATGCTAAAGACTTAGCGTCCAGAGATGTAGTGAGTAGAGCTATACAAATGGAAGTTAATGCCGGTAGAGGTGTTGGGGAGGAAAAGGACCATGCTTTATTGCATTTAGAACATCTAGATTCTAGCGTAATCCATGAAAAATTACCGGGAATTACTGAAACAGCAAAAATATTTGCTGGTATAGATGCTACAAAAGAACCAATTCCTATTATTCCAACTGTTCATTATAATATGGGTGGCACGCCTACTAATCATTACACTGAAGTTATATCTACTGGTGACGGAAAAACAGTTGAAGGTCTTATGGCTGTCGGGGAAGGTGCATGCGTTTCAGTGCATGGTGCCAATAGATTAGGCTCTAACTCTTTATTGGATTTAATAGTTTTTGGAAAATCAGCAGCTGAAACCGCTTGTAGTTTACTTGACAAAAAAACTAAAAATCATATTGAGATTAAATCATCTACGATTAGCGATATTATGGACAGCTTTGAATCAACACGAAACTCTTCGGGTGATATTGGTACTGCAGAATTAAGAGATAAGATGCAAAAAACAATGCAAAGGTATGCTCCCGTCTATAGGGATGACGAAACACTTAAAAAAGGGATTGATATAATGCAGGGACTCTTTAAGGATTTTAGCAATGTATCTGTAAGTGATAAATCTTTGATCTGGAATACAGATTTAGTCGAGACCTTAGAATTAAACAACCTTCTGTATCAAGCCTTAGCAACCCTTTATTCGGCTCAGAATAGGCAAGAAAGTCGAGGCAGTCATGCAAGAGATGATTACCCAGATCGAGATGATAAAGATTGGTTAAAACACACATTGGTTACGATAGATAGTGATGGCAATAATAAGTTTGATTATAAGCCGGTAAAACTAGAAACCTTAACAGATGAAGTTGAAACAGTTAAATTGAAAGCAAGGACGTATTAGAGAATGGCTAAATTTACATTACCTATTAATTCTAGAGTAACTGAAGGCAAAACTTTTCAGCCATCTGTAGAACCAAGAAATAAATTACGTGTAGATATCTATAGATATAACCCTGATTTAAATTCTAATCCATATTTAGATACATATATACTCGATAAAGATAAATTTGGCCCGATGGGTCTAGACGTATTACTGTATATAAAAAATAATGTTGACTCTACACTTGCATTCAGAAGATCTTGCAGAGAAGGTATCTGCGGATCATGCTCTATGAATATTAATGGAACAAATACGTTAGCTTGTATTTTAAATGTATCTGAAGAAACACATCTTAAGATATACCCGCTTCCACATATGCCAGTTATTAAAGATTTAGTTCCTGACATGAAGGATTTCTATAAACAATATGAGTCTATCAAACCTTGGCTGATCAATGATTCAAAACCTGATAGAGAACACCATCAATCCCAAGAAGATAGAGGAAAGTTGGATGGTTTGATAGAATGTGTTTTATGCGCATGCTGTTCTACAAGTTGCCCGAGTTATTGGTGGAACTCTGACAAATACTTGGGACCAGCTACACTATTACATGCATATAGATGGATTGTGGATAGTAGGGATACAGCTAAAAAAGAAAGGTTGTCGGAGTTAGCTGATAAATTTAAACTTTTTAGATGTCATACTATTATGAATTGCACCAAGACATGTCCAAAAAATTTAAATCCTGCTAAAGCAATTTCTCATATTAAACAGATGTTAGCATCAGAATAAAGATGCGTTTGTCTGAAGTAATTTGGAAATGTAGAAAAGGTATTAGAGAAGTTGATATTTTATTATCACGTTACACTGAAAAATTTTATCCGGGACTTTCTGAAGAAGATAAAAAAATTTATGTAGAGTTTATCGATCAAGATACTTACGATATTCTAGATGTTCTCGTCAATGACAAAAAACCTACAAATAAAAAATTCCTAAAGATAGTTGAAGCCTTAAAATCATTTAACTAGTATTATTAAGTTATGAAAACCAAAAGAGTACGACTAGGAGTTAATCTTGATCATATTGCGTTCATCAAGAAATCTAGAGATACGTTATATCCGAGTCTAGCGGATGCTGTAAAAATTACAGAAGATGCTGGTGCTGATTTAATAACTATTCACTTAAGAGAAGATAGGCGTCATATACAAGATTCTGATGCGTTTGAAGTTCGTGAATGCGCTAAAGTGTTAAATTTTGAAATGGCTCATACCTCAGAAATGATAGATTTTGCTCTTAAACTTAAACCGGATTTTTGTTGTATAGTGCCAGAAAAAAGAGAAGAAAAAACTACAGAGGGTGGGTTAAACCTTAAAAGTCTCAAGGCTCTTGATTTAGATTTATTTAAAATCAATATTAGTAGACTCAGGGAAGCTGGCATTAAAACTTCATTATTTATTGATCCAAATAAAGAGTCAGTTGAATTATCTAAAGAATTAGGCGCTGAGTTAATAGAGTTGCATACAGGTCATTATGCAAATAAATTTAATTCCATAGATGAGTTCGATGCTCTTAGCGATCTATCCACGGCTGCTAATTATGCTCATGATCTTGGCTTATTAGTGAATGCTGGTCATGGGTTGAATTGTGAGAATTTAGCTCAAATATGTGAAATACCTCATATTCAAGAATTAAATATTGGTCACTCAATCATCTCTCAAGCTGTTTTTACAGGTTTAAATGATGCAATCGAAAAAATCATAAGTATAATAAACAACTGTGATTAAAGGTATAGGCATAGATTTGATTGATAATTCCAGAATCCAGGTTCTGCATGAAAAATATGGTCAAGTTTTTGCAAAAAAAATATTATCTGAAGCTGAAATGATAGAGTTTAAGAAATCTAGAACCCCTGTTAGTTATTTGGCAAAACATTTTGCATCTAAAGAAGCTCTTTCTAAAGCCCTTGGGACAGGTTTGTATAGAAGAGGAATTTCCCCGTCTAAACTAACTGTAGATCATGATGACGTAGGAAAGCCTTTCTTTATAAAAAATGATAGTCTGCTTGAGGTGTTGAGGTCTATTTCTGCATCCAATATATTTCTATCAATATCTGACACAAATAGTCATTCAACTGCCATGGTTTTGGTTGAATAGAATGAATTTTATGAATATTCAAGAAACAATAGGAAACACACCGTTAATACAAATACCTGTAGAATCTCAAACTAGTATCGTATTAGCTAAATGCGAAGGTAATAACCCTGGCGGCTCAATTAAAGACAGGGCGGCTCTTAAAATGATCAATGATGCTGAAGAAAGAGGCCAAATTAAGAAAGGTGATACGCTAATTGAGGCCACTAGCGGCAATACAGGCATTGCTCTATCAATGGTTGCCTCGATCAAAGGTTACAGAATTATAATTATAATGCCCGAAACTGTTTCGTCAGAAAGAATTAAAACAATGAAGGTATATGGGGCAGAAGTGATACTTGTGTCAAAAGAAGAAGACATGGAAGGAGCAAGAGATCTTGCTGCTAAAATGAGTATAGCAGGAGAGGGTTTAGTTCTAGACCAATTTGCCAACCCTTCTAACTATATGGCTCATTTTGAGACCACTGGGCCAGAGATTTGGGAACAAACAGGTGGTAAGATTACTCACTTTGTCTCAGCAATGGGGACAACAGGAACAATCACTGGAGTCTCAATGTTTCTTAAGTCAAAAAATAAAGATATTAGAATCATAGGTGTGCAGCCAGAAGATGGTTCTAAAATACCCGGAATTAGAAGGTGGAGTCAAGGCTATGAGCCAGAGATAAGAAAGAATGCTATTATTGATGAAATTATTGATATAAATCAAATAGATGCAGAGAATACTTCAAAAGAATTAGCGGAAAAAAATGGAATATTTTGTGGTGTTTCTGCTGCAGCAAACATTAATATCTCTCGTACGATTGCTAACGGTACAAGTAACGCAAAAGTGGTAACTATATTATGCGATAGAGGAGATAGATATCTCTCAAAACTCTAGAAGTTAGATTATTTAGAGATAATTAAGTTTTTCCCAGCCCTGAGTGATCTTGAGGATTTGATATCATTAGTTTTTAGTAAGTCTTTTTTAGAAATATTAAAGCCTGTGCTAATCAAATTAACCGTATCACCTAAGCCCACGACGTACCTGAGCTGAATCTTATCTGTATCTGACAAGACTGGAGCTTTCATTTTAATTATAATTTTTTGCGATACCTTTAGTTTAGTTTTAATTGTGGCTTTGTTCCATGACAACAATGTTTTTAGATTAGTGTTATAGTATTTAGCAATTTTATACCAATTGTCATATCTTTTTACAATATGCTTGTATGTTATTGTTTTATCATTAATTAAATAATTATTTCCAGCTATTGTAACAGTGTTATTATTGTCGGCTACCCCTTCAATAGGGAGTTTAAGTTTATCGCCAATTCTTATCAAACTAGACTTTAGGTTATTCAGCACCTTAATTGATTTAATCGAAACATTATAAACTCTAGATATCTTAGAAAGGGAATCTCCTTTAATTACCTTATGTATCTTATTTGTATAAATTATCTTTGAGAGCTTTGCGAATCTTTTAGTGAAAAGCTTTGCATTTTTATGTGGCAATAGTAGTTTATTTTGCATTTCTGGCAAGAAATACCATCCACTAAAGCCTGGGTTAAGTTCATGCACAGTTTTTTCATCTAGCCCAGAAAGAACAGATATTGTATAGAAATCAATCGGATAGGATATATTTACGAATCTTGTTGTAGGATTATTTCCCATCTTAGGGAGCCTAAACCCATACGCGCCAGGATTTGCAATAATATCCCTTAAGGCTATTAACTTAGGAACGTATAATTCAGTCTCTCTTGGTAAATTAAGATCCCAGAATGTTTTTTCTCCTATAGTATAATTAGCTTTCCTGATAGATTTTCTTACGTTGCCAGCTCCTGTGTTATAGGAAGCTATAGCTAATAACCAGTCTCTCTTGAAATATCTATGCATATCTCCGAGAAAATGTGCTGCCGCTTTCGTTGAACTCAAAACATCTCTTCTTCCATCGTATGACCAGGTTTTAGATAGTCCGTATTCTCTTGCGGTAGGCGGGATAAATTGCCATATACCAGCGGCTTTTGATGGCGAATAAGCATATGGTTGATAGCCACTTTCAACGATAGGGAGTAGCGCTAATTCAAGCGGTAAGTTATTTTTTTCTAATTCAGCAATTACATGATGCATAAATGGTCTTGACCTTTCTATTGACCGATATACAAAAGCTTTATTATTTATAAACCATTCAATTTCTTTGTCAATTCTTGATGAATAGATTGTATCTAGGCAAAACCCACTTCTTAATTTATCCCAGACCTGAGAGTATTGCCTCGCGCTTAATTTCTGTGTATTACAGTCAAAACTACCAAAGTTAGCTAGAAGCTGAGGGCGTTTATAACTAATAGATTGGTTACAGCTTGTAATAAAACACGCACATAATATAATTATGGTAAGATTTTTAACATTTTTTAAAAACATAAGCCTTGTTAATAGATTACCAAATATGTGTATTCATTACTATCCGATAATTTATGAAATTAAATACAAATAATTATAAATACAAAGAATTGATTAAATGGTATAGAAAACCAGCTAATTACCATTTTAAAAAAAATTTGAATGATCAGATTCCAAAAATCAAGAAACATATCTCCGGGAACCATACACTCTATATAGGGTTATCAGAATTTAAGAAAAAATTTGAATCATCTAAACACCTTAGCTTCATTGCAATAGATGAAATTGGATCGTCAGATAATGTAACTGAGTCTAAAAGATTGCCTTTTGAGGATAATTCTCATGATGTTATTGTTATAATTCACGCATTAGACTACACGGAAAATCCATATGAACTAGTACGTGAGATTGATAGAATTGCCACTGATGATGCGAGCGTTTCTTTAGTAGGTTTTAATAAGTTTAGCTTATGGGGTCTGGTGAAACCTCTAATGAATAAAGAAGTGTCGCCATGGTTTTTAAATTTTCATTCACTTTATAACATCAGGGAATGGTTTAAAGTTTTAGGTTATGATTCATCATACAGAGACACTAGCGCATTTATACCTATTGTTCCTAAAAGCATATCTAGATACATGTCAAAAATAAGCATACTTCAAAAGATTTTTGCTTCAAATTTTGGCGGATTATATTTTTTGGTTTTTGATAAGAAAATGATACCTTTAACACCGATTAAATTAAAATTTACTGAAAAATATATGATTTCATCTTTCCCAAAATCTAGTCTGAATAGAGTCAAATGACTGATATTATAATATACACAGACGGAGCTTGTAGCGGGAACCCCGGGGCAGGAGGATGGGGAGTTGTAGTTATCAATAATGCTGATATAGAAAAATTTAATGGGTATGAAAAAAATACCACCAATAACAGAATGGAGCTAATGGCTGCAATCCAAGGTATAGCTAAGCAAAAAATAGGATCAAAAATTATTTTATATACTGATTCAAAATATGTAAAAGATGGTATTAGCGCATGGGTTATAAACTGGAAAAAAAATAATTGGTTAACTAGTGCAAAAAAACCAGTTAAAAATAAAGATTTATGGGAAAGACTAGATACGTTATGTGAAAGCTATCAGATAGCTTGGAAATGGGTTAGAGCTCATCAAGAGGATTTATCAGATGAAACAATGTACAACAATATGGCTGATGAACTAGCTAGAGATGGTATTAAAAAATGGAAAGATTGATAGTTTTAGATACAGAAACAACAGGTCTAGATGTAGATGATGGGCATAAAATTATAGAGATTGGATGCGTAGAAATCATAGACAGAAATATAACAGCTAATTTTTTTCATGAATATGTGAACCCAAAAAGACTGATAGAGGAAAAAGCATTTGAGGTCCATGGGATTTCAAATGAGTCTCTAGAAAATAAACCAGTATTTTCTGAAATTATTGATAAGTTTATGAGTTATATATCTGATTCACCTCTGGTAATTCATAATGCTCCTTTTGATGTTGGTTTTTTGAGAGCTGAGATTGGTTTTTCAGGACAGAACCCAGACAAGATAAGCATAGAAAGAGAAATACTTGATACGTTGAAGATTGCCAGGAAAACTTTTCCAGGAAAACGTAACTCTCTTGACGCCTTATGCACAAGATATTCCGTTGATAATACTGATAGAAATCTACATGGAGCTCTCCTTGATGCGAGATTATTGGCTAAGGTTTACCTCAGGATGACCCAAGGGCAAACTAGTATCGAAGGCTTATCACAATCAGTCAATAAATCTGATCAAGATATAATCGATAATGTGCAAAGTAGAAATCAAAGAATAATTCGCGCAACTAGTGAAGAAACGGATAGTCATTTAAATTATTTTAAAAAATAAATTATCTATTCTTCAATATTCTGTCTTTGTTTCTTTCCCATTCCCTGTTTTTAATGTCAGCTCTTTTGTCATGAGCTTGTTTACCTTTAGCAATTGCTATCTCAAGCTTTATGAGAGAATTTTTTGTATACATTTTTGTTGGGACTAAAGTATGGCCGTTTTGTTTAATTTCGTTAGATATGCTAATGAGTTCTCTTTTATTAAGCAATAATTTTCTAGAACGACGAGAATTCGCTTTATCGCTTTCTGAGGTAGTTGATAGCACTTTTAGATGAGCATTTATGAGGTATGCTTCATTATTCTTTATTGTAATATAGCTTTCAGATATCTGGGCATGTCCAGATTTTATGCTTTTTACTTCCCACCCATGTAGGCTCAAACCTGCCTCAATTTTTTTTAGGAGTGAGAATTTAAAAGATGCTTTCTTATTGGTGCACAATATATTCATATATTTATGACATTATGTATAATACTTACTATGTTATCATATATTTATCTGGAGTAAGATATTATAGTTAATCAAAGACAATCAATACATGGGCAATGGTCTTCGAAAATAATGTTCATTTTTGCGGCTACTGGATCTGCAGTGGGTTTAGGGAACATATGGAAATTTCCATGGATGGTAAGTGAAAGTGGAGGCGGTGCTTTCGTATTAATTTACATATCAAGTGTCATTTTAATCGCCTTACCAATTATGATTGCAGAAGTTTTTATTGGAAGACATGGAAAACAGAATCCAGTTGCCAGTCTTAAATACCTTGCAAAGGAATCAAGCAGTTTTGATGTTACGGAGATTGACGGTAATCTTAATCGTGTCAAAACAAAAAAACAAAAATATTCTAATTCTGACGACTATAGTAATTGGCAGCTAGTTGGCTGGGGAGGCATTATTGCTGGAATATTGATACTGTCATTCTATAGTGTTATAGCTGGTTGGACCATGTCTTATGTTTTAAAAGCTGGGTCTGGCGCTTTTAATTTAATTAATCTCGAAGAGTCTAAAGAAATATTTGCTAACCTAGTCTCTGACCCAATAAAATTATTGGGGTGGCATACAGCTTTCATGTTTTTGACTTGTTATATAGTTGCTAAAGGAGTTAAAGGCGGACTTGAAAAGGCTGTTAAATTTTTAATACCTGGATTATTTTTAATATTAATAGGTTTAGCATTATATTCAACAACCTTAAGTGGTTTCAGTGATGGTATTAAATATATGTTTGTACCAGAACTATCTAAAATTAATTCAAGTGTGGTTTTAAGCGCCATAGGGATGGCATTTTTTTCACTAAGCATTGGCATGGGATCATTAATGATATATGGATCATATTTGTCAGATGATTCTTCAATTGGTGAGGTGACCGCTATAGTAGCTTTTGCAGACACATCAGTTGCTATATTAGCAGGATTAATTATTTTCCCCATTGTCTTTACTTATAACCTTGATCCGTCTACCGCAGGACCTGGGCTTATTTTTGAAACATTACCTATTGCGTTTGGGTCGATGCCTGGAGGCAATATTATTGCAACCTTATTTTTTATTTTACTATTCTTTGCGGCTATTACTTCATCAATTTCACTCATAGAACCAGCAATTAGTTTTTTAATTGAAAAGTATTCAATGAGTAGAACAGAAGCAAGCATCAGGCTGGGTTTCCTGACATGGTTTGTAGGACTAGGAACACTATTTTCATTTAACCTAATTTCTGATTATAAGTTATTGGGAATGAATTTCTTTGGTATTTTAGATGGTCTTACTTCAAAAATAATGCTGCCGCTTGGTGGTTTATTGATGGCAATATTTACCGGATATATTGTAAAGAAAAAAATTGTAATGGATGAATTAAAATTGAGTCCAATAAAATTTAATTTTTGGTTAATACTAATCAGATATATTGCCCCCATTGCGGTAACACTGATATTTGTACATGGGTTGTTTTAAGAATATGAATTATATAAATAAGTCTGAAGAAATCAATGTTAGTCATGAGTTAATATTTGCGTTGATAAATAATGTTGGGGAATACCATAAGTTCCTTCCTTGGTGTTCTAGTTCTAAAATAATTTCAGATACTAACAATAAAATGTCTGCTGAAATTGAGATTTCTAAAAACTTTGTCAACTGGAAATTTTCAACAGAAAATACTTATAACCCAAATAAAAAGATAAATATTAAATTAATTGATGGCCCCTTTAATCATCTGGAGGGTTATTGGGAATTTACAAAATTAGATAATTATAATACTGCTGTTGAGCTTTATCTAGAGTATAGATTTGATAGTAGAATTGTAGAGCTCTCGATAAAACCTATCTTTGCAAAGATAATGTCTTCTATTCTGGACTCCTTTATTTCTGAAGCATTTAAAAGAAAAGGGGCCGCTTAAATGTTTGATGTTTTGTTTTATTTTGTAGACTCAAACCAGATTAAAAGCAAGATGTTTAGTGTGAATGAAGACTGCACTATTAAGGATTTTATTTTAAAAAATAATTTATCCTCTATTTTGCCTGATTTTAATGTCAAGACACATAAAATAGGGGTGTTTGGTAAAATAAAAAACTCTAGCTACATAATCAAGAAAAATGATAGGTTAGAGCTATATGAACCAACAACAATGGACCCTAAAACTAGAAGAAAAAATATTGCTATAAACAGATAATTGTCAGGTTTAATACATATATTGTTGTTATAATAAATGTAGATTGAAATTTAAAATAATGAGTGCGTGTGATAAATAATAACGAAACCTTGAAGGATGCTGGATTAAAGGTCACACACCCAAGAACTAAAATTCTAGATGTGCTTCAGTCAAATCCTGACATGCACCTTAGTGCAGACGAGATACATAATAAGCTAGTAGATCACAATGAGTCTATAGGTTTGGCAACTGTATACAGGGTACTCACTCAACTAGAAATTGCAGGATTAATCCAAAAAAATCAATTTAATGATAATCAGTCTAGTTATGAAATTAAGAAACAACATCATGATCACTTAATCTGTACAAAATGTGGAAAGATTATAGAATTTATGAACGATGACTTAGAGACGCTTCAGGAAAAGATATCAGATAAACATCAATTCCGTCTAGACAGCCATGTTATGACATTGTTTGGTGTTTGCAGAGATGGAAAATGCCAAAAAAAGTAGTCGTCTAAGACCTTCCGCCCCATTTTAACTTTTGATTCAGTATTTTAAAATAATTATATTCTAATGGATGAGCTATCATAAGATACTTTTTGCTCTTTTTGATTTCTATGGTTTTAGGGTGCTGAATATTCAGATTATTTGACCCATCAAATGTTACAAGTGTGTTCTTTATTGATTTTTTATCAACTACTATTCTTATCTTGTCACTTGAGTTTATAATTATAGGTCTGTGGCTATAAGTATGAGGTGAAATCGGAGTTACACAAATTACATTTGAATCTGGACTAACAATAGGACACCCATTTGACATCGAATATGCTGTGGAGCCTGTCGGAGTTGAAACAATGACACCGTCAGACCTTTGAACATTAACGAGAACATCATTAATAAAAATACTGGCTTGAATCATTTTTAGTAATCCATAGTTATAGACAACAATATCGTTTAGAGATATGGATGAAACTTTTTTTTCATTGACATCAGTCACTTTAGAATCTATTTGCATTCGTTTATCAGTAATATAATCACCATTCATGATTTCATATACTTTTTTCAGAATATCCTTTTTATCCACATCCACAAGGAATCCTATTTTCCCAAAATTTATACCTAAAATCGGCAAATGCAAAATATTTGCTACTTTTGAAGCAGAAAGAAATAATCCATCCCCACCAAATACTATGATAAGTTCATATGAGCTTGGTGAGATTTTTTTTCTAATTGAGGATAACTTAAGATCTTCTCCAGTAGAGTTTAGTTTTATTTTGCCAACGTTCTGCAATAACAACTCATAACCAATTTTTTTTCTTTTTAGGAACTGAATTAGTTTCTGAACATCTGTATTATTCTGATATTTTTCATGGGTAAACAGTAAAACTTTTTTGATTTTCTTCATTACAACTTTACCTAAATATAGCTATATAAAAATATATTTGTTAACAAATATTATAGTTTAATTTATCATAGTATAAGCATGAATAGTATCTTAGAGAAAGTAAAAGATTTAAAGAATATAGCATTACTAAAAAATCAGCTAATTTCTACAGCAGAATCTTGCACGGGCGGTTTAATATCTAAATATTTAACTGACATAGCCGGATCATCAAGTTTTTTTGAATCCTCTGTGGTCACATATTCAAATGATTCAAAAATTTCATTGTTAAATGTCAACCCAAAGACTTTATCTATACATGGAGCTGTTTCAGAAGAAGTGGTGAAAGAAATGTCTCTGGGTTTGTTGAAAATAAGCACTGCGACTATCGCTATCTCTATTTCTGGAATAATGGGCCCAGACTCTGATAATACAAGTAAAAAAATTGGCTCTACATGGCTCTGTATTATGAGCAAGTCTAAAACTAAAACTTTTTTTTTGGAATTATCAAAAAGCAGGCAGGAAAACCGTGAAGAAGCAGCTAAAATTGCAATAATAAATTTATATGATTTCATTAACCAGCTTTAATTGCTACTATATACGCTAATACTTAAATTAATGAGGCATCACAAATTCTATGGAAGATAATAAACAAAAAGCACTGCAGATTGCGCTTGGTCAGATTGAAAAAGACCACGGAAAGGAAGCTATAATGAAGCTCGGAGAAGGATCCGTTTATCCTGAAATAGAGGCAGTTTCGACTGGTTCATTAACCCTTGATGTAGCACTTGGAATAGGTGGCTTACCTAAAGGTAGAGTTGTGGAGATTTATGGTCCAGAATCATCTGGAAAGACAACAATGACCCTCCAAGTAATTGCTGAGACTCAAAAAAATGGCGGAACAGCTGCTTTTATAGATGCTGAGCATGCTTTAGACCCTAAATATGCAGCGAACTTAGGTGTCAATATAGATGATTTGCTTTTGTCGCAACCAGACTCAGGAGAACAGGCATTGGAAATCACAGACACGTTAGTTAGATCTGGCGCAGTGAGTACCATAGTTATAGATTCTGTTGCAGCTTTAACGCCAAAAGCAGAAATTGAGGGAGACATGGGTGCTTCCCACATGGGTTTACAAGCAAGATTAATGTCGCAGGCATTAAGAAAGCTTTCTGCTAATATTAAAAAATCTAATACTCTTGTGATATTCATTAATCAGATCAGAATGAAAATTGGTGTCATGTTTGGTAGCCCTGAAACAACTACAGGCGGTAATGCACTTAAATTTTACTCATCAGTTAGATTGGATATTCGTAGAATTGGAGCTATAAAGAAAGGAGATGAAATTGTTGGTAATGAAACAAGGGTCAAGATAGTAAAAAATAAAGTAGCACCTCCATTTAGAATTGCTGAATTCGATATATTGTATGGAGAAGGAGTTTCCAAAGAGTCTGAGCTTATAGATTTGGGGGTTAAATATGACCTTGTTGAAAAAGCTGGTGCTTGGTATAGTTATGGCAAGGATAGAATAGGCCAAGGTAAAGATAATTCAAGAATATTTTTAAAAGATAATCCTGAAATTGCTATGGAACTTGAAACTAAAATCAGAGATATTATATCGGCTGATACAAAAGATCCTGTTGCTGATAAAAAAGCTAAATCTAAAGCTAAAAGTGATGAGCAACCAAACTGATGATATAAAAAACTCAATATCACGGTACCTCAGTATGAGAGAGCACTCAAGAAAAGAGTTGATTGATAAACTGTCAAGAAAAGATTTTGATATGGATTCAATCTTGAAATGTGTAGATGAATTTTCGATGAAAGACCTTCAGTCGGATGATAGATATACAGAATCATATGTTAGATCTAAGTACAATGACCATAAAGGGCCAAATTTTATTTCCGCCTCTCTCAGATCTAAAGGAATTGATGCTAACACTGTTGATAAAGCATTATCTTTTTATGACTATAAAGATTGGGAGAAAACAGCTATAGCTGCTCTTGAAAAAAAGACTATTTACAGAAATATTGAACCTGTAAAATGCAAGATGAAGCAAAAAATGTTTTTATCTGGCAGAGGATTTTCATATAAGACTATAGAGTATGCGTTAAATGAGTATTGGAAAAAATGAATATTAGAGATTTATATGTCAATTATTTTGTAAAAAATAGTCACGAATTAATTGAGTCTAGTTCTTTGGTGCCAGCTTCAGATAAAACACTGTTATTTACAAATTCAGGAATGGTCCAATTCAAAGATATATTTTTAGGCATTCAAAAACCAAAGCATACTAGAGTTGTCTCTTGTCAAAAATGCGTTAGAGCCGGCGGAAAGCACAATGATCTTGAAAACATTGGCTACACTAATCGCCATCATTCATTTTTTGAAATGCTAGGAAATTTTAGCTTTGGTGATTATTTTAAAGAAGAAGCGATTTTTTTCGCATGGGATTTTTTAACAAAAGAACTTGGCTTGGATAAAAATAGACTTTACGTATCTGTTCATAAAGATGATAAAGAAGCTTCAAAAATTTGGATAGATAAAATTAAGTTAGATGCTGATAAATTGTGGTATCTAGATGATGTTGATAATTTTTGGCAAATGGGTCCAACAGGACCTTGCGGCCCATGTTCTGAAATCTATTATGATCTAGGTGACAACTTACAAGGAAGTATTCCGACAAAAGGTGATACCGGGGATAGATATATTGAAATTTGGAATCTTGTTTTCACACAATATAATCGAGATATAAATGGTGTACTAAATGATTTACCAAAAAAATGTGTCGATACTGGAATGGGATTGGAAAGAATACACGCTGTTGTAGAAGGTAAAACTGATAATTTTAAAACATCATTGTTTTCTGACTTAGAAAAATATCTTGATAAATCATTAAATAGTAAAAATATTAATTATACGATAAAAAAAATTATAATGGATCACTGCAGGTCATCATGTTTTTTAATTGCTGATGGAGTTATCCCAAGCAACGAGGGTAGAGGCTATGTATTACGCAGAATTATAAGGCGTGCAACCAGATTTCTTTATAATGCTGGAATACAGGAACCTTTTATCTACTCATGTGCTGATATTTTAAAAGATACAATGGGCGGCACATATAATGGATTAATAAATAAATCTGAGTTAATAAAAGAAACGCTTAAGATTGAAGAAAATAATTATCTGAACACACTCAGCAAAGGTCTTGAGCTCATTAATAAACTAACCAAGAGTCGCAATGAACTGAGCGGAGAAAATATATTTAAACTATATGATACGTATGGATTCCCTTCTGAAATAATTCAAGAAATTGCGGTTGAAAAAAACTTAAAGCTTGATCTAGATACATTTAATGATTTAATGAAATCTCAAAAAAAGCAAAGTAGGAAGTTTAGTAAATTTGATTTATCAGACACTTCTTTTATAGACTCAAACAAGAATACTATTTTTTCTGGATATGTAGATCATGAATTATCGTCTAAAGTTATCGGCATGTATCATAATAAGAAAAAAATTAAAAATTTTGATGAACTAAACACAGAGTTGTTAGTTGTAGTTGAAAGCACGCCATTTTACCCAGAAGGTGGAGGACAAATATCTGATATTGGTAAGATAGAAAATGACTCGTGTAGTTTATTGGTTACCAATGTACAAAAGATAAATAATGTAATAGTTCACCAGGTTACTATTGAGTCAGGATCTATTTCCATAGGTGATGATATATTTTTAAAAATTAATACAAAAAGAAGAGAGAAGATAGCTGCTAATCATTCATCAACACATCTTTTAAATCAAGCTCTCAGAGATGTCTTGGGAGAGCATGTTGAGCAAAAAGGTTCCTTGGTTACTGACAAATATTTAAGATTTGATTTTTCACATAATAAGACTCTTACCTTAGAAGAAATTAGGAAAATTGAAACTATAATTTCATTTGAAATTGATTCTGATAGAGACACTCGTCAAAAAATTAGTTCATATAAAGATGCGCTAAAAAGTGGAGCATTAGCATTCTTTGATGAAAAATATTCAGACGATGTTAGAGTTGTTAATATTGGAACTAAGTCGATGGAATTATGCGGAGGGACGCATGTCTCGAAAACATCGTCTATACGACTATTTAAAATTTTAAGTGAATCTAGTGTGTCTACTGGTATTAGACGAATTGAGGCTATTACGGGTGAAGAAGCTTACCATTCATATCAGACGCTATATGATAAAACAAAAGAGATTTCAAAATTTCTTAACGTTAAGCCTACTGACTTGCATAAAAAAATTATTGATATGAAGGAAAGTGAAAGTTTAAAACTGACTCAGTTTAATGAGTTAAGTAAAAAGCTTGCTAAGTTATATTTAAAAAATCTTGATTCGTCCGAGCTAAATGACTCGAAGACAAGATTATATCTTGCTGATTGTTCAGATATTGAAATTAATCAAATTAAAATAGTATCTGATTTAATTAAAAACCAGTATGAAAATTCCATCTCAGTTTTGCTTAAAAAAGATCAGGAAGTAATTAATTGTTATGTAGGTGTTTCCAAGCAATGCAAACATAGATATAATGCAAAAAAAATAATAGAAGAATTGAATGTAAAATTCTCTTCCAAAGGTGGGGGAAGTCCAACTTTTGGGTCTTCTGTAATTTTAGATCAGGATATGAGTATTATTCTAGATCATATAAGCAAAGCTCTGTAGGTTATAAGTACAAATGGCAATTATCGTTAAAAAATTTGGTGGTTCATCTGTATCCACTATCCCTAAGCTTAAAAATATTGCTAAACAAATATTGATAGAAAAGAATTCTAAAAATAATATACTTATTGTTCTGTCTGCAATGGGCGATACAACTGATAAATTGGTGGCCATGTCTAATAAGGCCTCTAAATCGCCGAACCCAAAAGATTACGATATGTTACTTTCTACAGGTGAACAAATAAGTGTTTCCTTACTATCAATGATTCTTAATGATCTCGGTGTTGAGGCAACGTCTTTAACTGGCTGGCAAGCTGGTATACGTACTGATTCAGCTAATATGGCGGCTCGTATATCAAATATTGATACGAAAAGAATTAAATTAGAATTTTCTAAATCTAGGATAGTAGTTGTCGCAGGTTTTCAGGGGATTGATTCCCAGAAAAATATTACTACTCTTGGGAGAGGAGGTTCGGATACAACAGCAGTAGCCCTCGCAGCTGCTTTAAAAGCAAAAGAATGTCAGATTTTTACTGATGTAGATGGTGTATACACAACTGATCCTAGAATATGTTCTAAAGCGCGTAAGCTGGAAGTTTTGACCTATGAAGAGATGCTCGAAATGTCTGGATTAGGTTCAAAGGTGTTACAATTAAGGTCGGTTGAATTCGCTAGCAAATACAATGTTCCATTGAGAGTGTTGCATGCCCATCAAGAAGGCTCGGGTACTTTAATTAAAAAAGAGGAGAAAAAAATGGAAGGTGCGCTTATATCAGGAATTGCTTTTACTAAAGACGAGGCAGAGGTCATGATCAAAGGAGTAAAAGACGAACCTGGGGTAGCCGCAAAGATCTTGGGACCAATAGGCGAGGCAAACATTGAAATAGACATGATTGTACAGAATGTTGGATCTAATGGGCTTGCTGATTTCACATTTACTGTTAGTAGAAACACTCTAAAAAAAGCATTACAAGTTATTGATAAGAAAAAGAAAATAATGATGTATGAAAGCGTTTCATCAAAAAGTAATATCGTGAAAGTCTCACTGGTAGGTGTTGGAATGAGATCTCATGCTGGTATTGCAAGCAAAATGTTTAAATGTTTGGCAAAGAATAAAGTTAACATTAGAATGATATCTACTTCTGAAATTAAGATTTCAGTTGTAATTGACCAAAAAAACCTAGAATTAGCAGTTCAAGCGTTACATAATGAATTTAAGTTAGAAAAAAAATAAAAAATAGAATCCTAACTTAAATAAAAATGGAGGGGGATGTCCATGCTAATACTTACTCGTAGAGTCGGAGAGGCTTTGATGGTTGGTGACGAGACTAAAATCGTCGTACTGGGTGTAAAAGGAAGCCAAATAAGACTTGGAATCAATGCACCAAAAGATATAGTAGTTCACAGGGAAGAAATATATGACAAAATTCATTCAAAAAATGGTTCTGTCGATATTGAGTCTGAAAAATAACACTAAATAGTTAGTAAGTATTTTAGGAGAAGTGGCTGAGTGGCTGAAAGCGGCACCCTGCTAAGGTGTTATAGGGTTTATACTCTATCGAGGGTTCGAATCCCTCCTTCTCCAATTATTAAATCAAATCTTTATATTTTTTTGCCATCACAGACGGAGAAAAAAGACTCTTTGCTCTGAGTTTCCCATTTACGCCCACTTGCTCTCTTACCCCTTTGTTATTAAGAAGGTATATGATATTTTTAGCAAATAATTCATAATTATCTGCAGGACTATATAGGCCTGTGACTCCGTTTATCCCCAAAGTTTCGGGCAGACCTCCTGTGTTAGTAGATATCACCGGTATGTTGTTCAGCATCCCTTCTACAGCAGTCAAACCAAACGACTCAAAACCCTGGCTTGGTATTAATAGTATATCCGCACCTTTGATCATCTGGGGAGCATTGTCGATGAAACCCGTAAGATGAATATTTTTATTTAGAGTATATTTCTCTATTAATTGATTTATTCTTGATATTTCAGATTTGGAGCCAGACCCTATTATGGCAAGATGAACATTGACGTGTTTTTGATATACGTAGGACATAGCTTTGAGTAAAAACTCATGCCCCTTTCTTTCTTCATAAGTTCCAATCATTACCATTAGCTTGGAATTTTTACTTATGCCAATAGTATCTCTTAAATTACTTGTAACAATATTATTTGATTCGATACTTAAGCCATTGTAAATATAGGATATTTTATTGCTGGATTTAAATTTATCCCTAATTCTTAAGCTATCAGCGCAGGATTTAGATACGCTTATTATATTCTTACATGAATCTTTCAGTTGCCCGTCAATAAATGATTCATAAAAAGAGAATATCTTCCTATTTTTGATCGCATAGTTATGCACGTTATGTATTGACCTAGGTTTCCCTATAGATCTCCAGGCAATATTAGCCAACCTACAAGTTTCTCCACCAGGGTAAGAGCCATTCACTGATATTAGTTGGTCACCATCATGTTTAGATAATAGATTTTTAATTTGTACATATTGGATTGGGGCAAGAAGTACACGTAATAATTGCCTTAAAATCCTTTGAAATAGTTTAGGAAGCTTGGATATGAGCTTGGTTGCTATTGACCAATTTAATTTTATCGAATGTTTAATTAACTGAGTATTTTTTGGGAGCAACCCTTCTAGATAAGTTAGTCCCGGATGATTCTTATTACATATAACTATAAAGGTATCATTTTTTTCTGGCCAATTATTTATGAGCGACCCAATAAAGGTGTCCATTCCTCCGCCTCTATTATTTTCAGTAAAGATTATGATTTTCATTTATAAGGCTAGTTTATCTCATGTTATTATAAACTTTAACGTAAAAAGTCCTATGATCGAATTTTATTATATATTTAGCGCTCTCTTATTAGTCATTATTGGCTATTTAGTTTACTTATTAAAGAAACCTGTCGTTAAAGAAGATACGAGTGACAATGATCAATTAATAGGTAGCTTAAAAGCTGATAATACGAATCTTCAAGAACATGCAACTAGACTACAAAAACAAAGCGATAAACTTGAATCAGAGAAGGGTGGCGTAGAAAAGACCCTTGCCTTGTTACAAGATCAGTGGAAATTAGAGTTTGAAGCTCTAAAAGATATACGTCAATTACTCACGCAAGGTGGCACTAAAGCTGGTGATGTCGGGGAAACGGTTTTACAGACTTTGTTGGAATCTGCTGGTCTCAAACAAGAAAATGAAGAAGGTGCAGGTGTTGGACAGTTCTTTGTAGATAAGAAACAGGGTGTTAATGACGAAGGAGGAACTTTAAGACCTGACATAGTTATATTACTACCTGAAAACAAAAGAGTAGTCATTGATTCAAAGGTTTCACTCGTTGCATATGCTAAATACTTAAACGCTTCATCTGACGGTGCCTCTAAAGATGAAATTGGACGTCATAAGACTGATCATCATCTGGCTGTTAAAAAACACATAGATGACCTGGCAAAGAAGAAATATCATGATTTGCTGGGTGACAGTACTTTAGAGATGACTGTAATGTTCATGGCGTCTGAGGGTGCTTATATAGAAGCTTTAGAAGTGTATGCTGACTATAGCTTTAAACAGAAAGTTGCGATGGTTGGACCAACAACCCTTATGCCTATAATTAAAATTATTCACCAATACTGGAAAATCAAACAACAGAACGATAATGTCTCCAAAATCATTGATACTGCTAACGATATAGTAAGGTTATCTACTTCAACCGCGGATGAATACGTGAAAATGTATGATTCATTAAACAAATTTCTTGGACAAGTTAAAGGTGCAGGAAAAAGATTAGTAAGATTAAATGACAAAGCTTCAAAAATGAGTAAAATGGGACTTTCAATTGACGTGAAAGACCATGAGATCAATAAACTAGATTTAGATGATCAGTCTACCGTCAATAAAGAATCAGATAAGTAAATGCGCCTATAGCTCAGCTGGATAGAGCACAAGCCTTCTAAGCTTGGGGTCAGGAGTTCGAATCTCTTTGGGCGCACTTATTTTTATATAACTTGAAAGCTTCATAAAGTGTAAATATATATAAAGCTATTTTACCTCAGTTAAAAAAATATACATCACACGCACTTTCGTTATACTTTAGATATGGATAATCTAAGTGAATTTTTATATAACTGGGGACCACATGTAACATTTCTCATATTCGTAGGGGCAATGGTATACATTTACTTATCAGGTGAACTGGAGTAATGGAGATTGGGTAGGAAATAAAAGTCATTTGTATACAAAGGAGTATACAAAGAATCACTCCCATTTCTACAGCTCAATGACTAAAGGGACAGGTACTAATATTCTGTTTCGACTAGTGTCCTGGATACCTCTAGCACTATATTTTCTTGATAGCTTTTTTGAAAAAATTAAAGAAACTCGCATTCGCTAAATTCCAATATTTCATATCATAATCTCTATATAACTTAATGAATTTTATATCTTTTTTTTCTAATTCCATTTTGAGTTTATTGACGAAGTCATTCATATAGCCCCTTGGTGTAGCAAGACATACCACTTCAGTAATATTATTGTTTTGAGCCCATGAGCATATCAGTTCTGCCTTATTATCGTGACTATTGTTAACTTCTATAGACTTTATACTTTCACTGAGCAAATTTGAGTAGTTTGACAGGCTGTTTTCTTTAAATGAGATCACATTATCTGCATATAATGAATATTCTTCTTCGCATAGTGGTAAAGCATAAGCATTATTGATTGGAAATGGGATTTTACTACAACTCAATACATCTATATCCTCACTGGTTATTAATAGGCCTGCTTTAGACCAATCTATGATCTTTGATTCATTGTATTTTACTGATTGGGGTAAATACTCTTTATATAGCATGTTTGCCGGAGTAGAACTAAATTGTTCCTCAGGAGGGTTTATTTTATTTTTAGTAAACTTTTGAATATTCCAGTGTTTTGTTAGATATGATTTGTTTTTAGTCTGTATTCCTGCAACCCAACGCCAACTGAGAGTATTGGAGGCAGGATCCCCGTCCAATAAGTGCTTTAAGAATAGATTTGCACCAGCTTCCCAGGGTAATTTAAGAGTATGAATCCATATGCTCGCATACCACATGCGGGCATGATTATGTAAATAGTTCGTTTCAATCAGTTCTTTTGTCCATAAATTGAAACAATCTATATCAGTTTTATATGATAATACCTTTTCAAGTAATTGTTTTTTATCGTTATTAACAAGTATATTATCTTTATAGTCATTCCAGACGCGAGGACGCAGTTCTAACCAACCTTTCCAGTAAGTTCTCCACAAGACTTCTTGGATGAACTTTTCGATTTTAGGTAGGGGAAATTTCTTTAATGCTGCAGAGATAACCTCTTGTTCCGTGATTAGCCTGTGTCTGATGTATGGAGATAATAAGCTCACATTCTGATGATTGTTCTCGCCAAGATCATAGTTACGCAAACTTTCATAAGAGTGTAATCTATTGTCAATAAAATCATTTAATTCATTTATCGCATTTTCTTTTGTCGCATTGAGGTCAATAATTGATTTAGGCATATTAAATTATAAGCTTATTAAGTGATGTTGTATAATATCTAATTATGACAGAGGAGGTCGTATATGAGTTTATATTTAATAGTAGTTTTAGTAAGTATATGGGTTGGATCAATCATATTTTTCTCGGCAATTATTGCGCCGACAGTGTTCAAAGTGTTAGATGAAAAGAGCGCAGGGTTATTTTTACGTGCCTTTTTCCCAAAGTACTATATTTTTGGGTTAATAATAGGCGGATTAAGTTTAGTACTCATTTTTTTACTAAATATACCGGTAAATACCATGTTATTAGCTTTACTGATAGTCATGATAGCTTTGACTGTAACAAGTAAACTTATGATTCCCGTGATTAATGCGGCAAGAGATATGGGGGAAGCAGGAGTATCAAGGTTTAAGAAGCTGCACACAATGAGTGTGATGCTAAACGTATTGACACTAGTTGTTGGTTTAATTTTTATATTTAAGGCTTAAAATGAGTTATAAAACAATAATATCTAGTGATATTCTAAAAAATAATATAGACAATAAAGACTTTATTATCTTTGATTGCAGGTGCGATGTGAAAGATAGCGCATATGGAATACAGGCTTATACCGAAGGACATATCCCAAATTCTATATTTGTAGATATTGACTCTGATTTAGCTAGTGAAAAGACAGTAACTAGCGGTAGACATCCACTTCCAGATGCTGATACTCTCTCGGAAAAACTCTCTCAATGGGGTTTAAATAGCACTAAACAAGCTGTGGTTTATGATGATGCTGGCGGCGCATTTGCTGGAAGAATGTGGTGGGTTTTAAAATGGCTGGGACACACAAATGTTGCGGTATTAGACGGTGCATTAGGTGGATGGATGGCTTCTGGTGGAAAATTAACTCAGGGCAATACAATTTTTGAAAGATCAGTGTTTACTCCAAACACCCAAGACGATATGTATGTCTCTATCAATGATGTAGAAGACGCTCAGTATAAAATGGATAAGCTGATAATTGATGCTAGATCAAAAGAAAGATACCTGGGGATTAAAGACCCCGTAGACCCAGTTGCTGGTCATGTTCCAGGGGCTATTTCTTATCCGTTAGGTCAAAATCTTGATAAAAAAGGACACTTTAAATCTGCTGAAGAATTAAAACATTCTTTTAGTAAACTAATAGGTGAAACAGAAAGTGGTGACATTATTTCAATGTGTGGCTCAGGAATTACTGCTTGTCATAATATATTGGCGTTAGAGATAGCAGGTATTCGTGGTATTAAACTGTATGTTGGATCATGGAGTGAATGGATTATGGATAAGAGTAGGCCGATAGCAACAATAGATGATAATAAATAATTATTAGACTGCTAATTCTTATAATTAATTGTAGAAATATTAAGGATATTTGTATTGCCAAAACAAGATAATTCATTTGAAG
>JBLFWM010000004.1:0-103222 GCA_047611265.1 Gammaproteobacteria bacterium
CTTCGCTACTTCTTCTTGGTCCACCGCTTCTAAATGGTCTAGATCCAGTGTTACCTTCGCTGCTTCTAGATGGTCTTGAATCACTATTGCCATCAGTTCTTCTAGATGGTCTTGAATCACTATTGCCTTCGCTGCTTCTTCTTGGCCCACTACTTCTAAATGGTCTAGATCCAGTGTTACCTTCGCTGCTTCTTCTTGGCCCACTACTTCTAAATGGTCTTGAATCACTATTGCCTTCGCTACTTCTTCTTGGCCCACTACTTCTAGATGGTCTTGAATCACTATTGCCTTCGCTACTTCTTCTTGGCCCACTACTTCTAGATGGTCTTGAATCACTATTGCCTTCGCTACTTCTTCTTGGTCCGCCACTTCTTCTTGGTCCATTACTTGTAGAAAAACTTCTTCCAGATCTCGAAGATTGATGTTGACCACCACTTCTTTTTCTAACAGACCTACTATTTTTACTAGAGCCAGATGGTTTTTTTGCTGTTTTAGGATTTAGTAAATAATCAATTTGATCCCATAGCGGTTGTTCTTCTGGAGAAATAAAACAAATTGCTGAACCCTTTGATCCCGCTCTTCCTGTCCTTCCAATCCTATGCACATAATCTTCAGCTACTTGAGGTAAGTCATAATTAATAACATGCTCGATGTGATCAACATCTAAACCTCTTGATGCAATATCGGTGGCAACTAATACTTTGAATTTCTTGTTTCTAAAGCCACTCATAACTTTATCTCGTTTATTCTGATTCAAATTACCATTTAACGCATCAGCTTTAAATCCATCATTTGTTAGATTCTTTGCCATTCTTTGCGTTCCATGTTTTGTCTTAGCAAAAATTAATACCGAGCCATCTCTTTGACTTAATTGGTTTAATAACTCAACATATTTTTTATTATGATCAATGTTTAATGTTTCATGAGCAATATTTGTCAGTAAAACTTCGTCAGACTCTATAGCTATTCTTTCTGGGTTATGAAGATATTTTTTTGACAGTTGCATTATCTTAGAAGGTAAAGTTGCTGAAAAAAGTAAGGTCTGTCTTTCTGAGGGCATATACTGCAATGTTTGGTCGATTTGAACACCAAAACCCATATCAAGCATTCTGTCTGTTTCATCTAATACTAAATATCCACAATCCATTAAATCTAAAGTTTCTCTCTCAAGATGATCATTAATTCTTCCAGGCGTTCCTACTATTATACGAGGGCCTTTTCTCAACTGATTTAGTTGCTTGCCCATTGCTTCTCCACCAATCAAACATGCTGTTCTTAATGAGTTCTCATAACCTATAAGCTGATTAACGACATCAAGAACTTGTCGCGCTAATTCTCGTGTTGGTGTCATTATTAAAGCTGTCATGTTTTCATTTTTTGATAATATTTCTACCATCGGAATACAAAATGCAGCTGTTTTACCAGTGCCTGTTTGCGCAGAACCAAGTATATCTTTGCTTTGCAAAGCAAAAGGTATAGTTTGTGCTTGGACTGGAGTTGGTTTTGAAAAGTTCATTTTAGCTAGAGCTAAATTCAAATTTTCGGAAAGATTGAGGCTTTCAAAATTATTCATTAATTTCTCTTATGTTCGTTAAATACACGTTAGTAGAAGATATCCACCAACTGTTATTTAAATAACATATTACTGAGGCTCTTCTCAAATTACATTTATTCCATGTAACTGTGGCTACTTTTTAACAGTTAGAGCGCAAGAACACAAGCTATAATTAAGAAAATAGATGAAATTAGTTAATTAAAGCTAGATTTATAAATTTAGTAGGTAAAATTTAACTATAATAGCCTTAGGATAATAGACCTTAGAGAGTAATTTATTTCAATTATAAGCTATCTAGATTTTTTTGAGCCAAAAGAAACTCTGGGTCAATTTCTAATGATTTATTGAACATATTTTTAGCATTTTTATTATCTTCCAGACCTTTATATGCAACACCCAAACTATTAAAAACTTCTTTCGACTCTAACCCCATATCGATAAGCTCATTTAAATGCTTCATAGATTCATTAAATTTGCTGTTTTTAATAAAATAGTTTGCAATATTAAGTCTAGGATAAATCTCATTAGGCACAAGCTCTATGGTTTTTTTATAATGATACTCTGCTTCATGATTATCCATGCTGTTAAAAAGATTTGCTAAATTATTATGTGCTTCAGAAGAGTTATTATCTATTTCTATAGCTGCCGTATAATTAGTAACGGCTTTCTCAAAATTAAACATATCAGTATATATAATTCCTAATGAATAATAAGACTGGAATAATTTTTTATCAATTTTTAATGACTTCTTAATAGCATTGACAGCTAATTGATGTTCACCCATAGAATGCAATAAGCTTCCATAATTACTATGGAAGACAGCTTGGTCTGGTGCTTTATTAATTGCTTTTTCAATATGCATTTTTGCAGATTCAAAATCACCCTCGGCCATAAATATAAGCGAGATTAAATGATGTGCATTAGGCTCTGAATCATCAACGGTTAGAATTTTATTATATAATTCTTTTGCTTCTTCAAAACGATTTTGTTTGTGAAGATCCATCGCTTCGGCAAAAGCCTGTCTGACTAAAAATTTAGACATTTACGAGTCTCCCTTGAATTTCATTAACAACATTAGTCCAATCACCTGATGTTTCTTGCCTAAATAATTCCAATGATGGGTACCACGGAGTAGTACTCTTGTAACTTAAATCCCATAAGTATTTTGGCACTGCTGATAAAATTAAACATGTAGGAATATTTAAGCTCCCCGCTAAGTATGCTAAATCACTTTCAATACAAATTACTAGATCTAAATTTTGAATAATGCCAGCCAATATATCGATATCTTTTATTTGATCTAAATTAATAAAATTAAAACTCTTGTTACTAATGAGACTACTGATATCTTTTTCAGGTATAACTGTCTGCTTAGAAGCAGAAGAATTCATGTCTGGATTTAAAAGATAACCTATATTTCTTTTATCTGGTAAAATTTCAGAAAAATTCTCTTTATCTATTTCTAAATAAGGATGAGTCTGGGTATCCATTTTTGGATTCCACTCAAGAACTTTTGGAATAGAGAGTAAGTAAGTATAATAATCACAGTCAGGAATTTCGTCATCATAACTAATAACCTTATCAATCCATTTTTGTGATTCAAGAATTTTTTTAAGCTCACCCTGCGTCATCATAATTATCTTAGCTCCATCCAATGCAAGCTGTTTAGCAAACCTTATAAATAATAAAATCTCACCAATAGATTGCTCTGTTGCAATCACTAATGTTTTACCAGATACATCTTGTCCTGCCCAGCGTGGCTTCTTGAATTTTATTTCATAAACTTGAGCTGGTAGTTTTAATCTCCACTCATATTCATTCCAACCTTCGGTATAATTACCAGTCAATAAATAACACATTCCTAAATTAATGTGAGGCTCTATATATTCCGGATAAGTATTAATGCATGCTTTATAAAAATCTATTGCTTGATTAAACTTTTTTAACTCTTCGTAAATAACTCCAACCATTAACTGACAACCTATATGATCTGGCGTGATCTCCAAACATTTTTTAAATGATGACAAAGATTTTTCATGCTGAAGAGTTTGTCTATATGCTTCACCTAAATAAAAATGAACCTGAGAGATATCATCTTTTAATTTAATAATTTTTTTAAATACTTGTATAGATTCTAAATAGTCTTTTTTTGAACTTAAAACGCAACCAAGAGAAATCAGTGTACCTATATTATCAGGGCTTACCTCTAAAGATTTATTAATGTATGAAATACTTTCATCAAATTTTCTTTCGCCCATTCTTATACAGCCAACAATATGATTAGCATCAGCATCATTATCTCTAGACAATAGCTCTAGGCAAATTTTTTCAGCCTCTTTAAAATTATTTTGGCTGAAAGCATTTATGGCTTTAATAACTTCAGGCTTCTGTATTGGGTTCTCTGGCATATAATATTTTTCTTAATCATAAAAAAAGAGGGCCTAAGCCCTCTTTAAAATTTATTTTTTAACTATGCTTGGTAAGCAAATGGTCCTGATAAACCAACTCTGTCAGGAGTAGTATTCCACGATCTACCATGATCTGAAAATTCTTGTTTACTCGTAACATTAACATCAACTGGAAATCCAGGGTTAATCGCTAATGGATGAAAGTTACATTGTGCGATTTTACCGTCACCACTTTCAACACCAGCCATTTCCCAACCACCAGCACCACTAACTTGAAGCATTTTTTTACCGCTATCAATGCTGCATTTAATATCAGCTTTTTTAACACCAATGATTTCACCAACTAAGCTTGCTATGACGCCTAAATGGCCGCCATGTTTTCCACTCCATAATTCAACAATTGCATCATGTTGCGCATCGCTTGCATTTTTATCAACATATAATGCTAACTGAAAGCCGCCTTCTGTTAAAACAGCAGGTGCATGCAACCATGCAGAAACTTTTAAGCCATCAAGTTTGACGTCACCTAAATTACCTGTTTTGATATCCCATATCAACATTGCCTCGCAGAACCCTTTTGTTGGGGCCTGAAGAAAAATACAAGGACACATCAGGTCGCAATTACAACTTTCCGCATAATCCCCTTTAATACTCCAACTCATATCAATTCTCCTAAATACTTATATATTAATAATCACATATTACCCCCAACAAATCCACTACTAGTAGTAAGCTAGAATATTAGGAAACTCTAATGCATAAGCTGTTCTTATCAGTGTATTTCTCCATAAATAGGGGATCAGGAATATGCTAGGATGGCTTATGAAGCTCATGTCTAAAGATAAATTTTTGAAAAAGCCATTAATAGCTGGGGTTATGTCTATTGAATATACAAGTGAAGATAAAACCTCTGGTGTTCAAACATTTGAAAACGGTGATATCTATACAGGATCTTTTTTAGATGGGGAAAAACATGGCCATGGACTATTAGAGACTCGTAGCAAAAGAACCTATGATGGTGGATGGGCAAATGATGTGCCTCATGGTTTTGGTGTTAATACTTTCCCAAATGGGAAAATATATAAAGGTGAATATAAACTAGGAAGACCATACGGTAATGGGCAATGGATCTATAGCGATGGGAAAACTTATTCTGGAACCTGGGTTAAGGGTGAGTTCATAAATGAGAATAATAAAAAAGATACTCTTGATTTTAGGATCGTAACGTTTCTGATAAATATATTAGTTATAGGTTTTATGGTATCTGTTGTTGGGTTTTGGGTCTTAAGTTTTCTAAAACTTATATAATGGATGAATGTATATTCAAAACTAAATTGGCAAATGTACTAATCCAAGTAGAAGATAAGTTAGTAACAAAGATTTGCTTTACTAAAAGAAAAATTAAACTATCTAAGCATCCCCACTTAATAAATGCTAAAAAACAGGTAATTGAGTATACCCAAGGTAAAAGAAAAATATTTACTTTTAAACTAAATCCAAAAGGCACCTTATACCAAAAGAAAGTCTGGCAAGAATTGCAAAAAATACCGTACGGGGAATCTGTTTATTATTCTTCTATAGCAGAGAAAATACAAAGCTCACCCAGAGCAGTAGGCAATGCATGTGGAGCTAATAAGTGTTTACTTATAGTACCCTGCCATCGTGTAGTTTCTAAGAATAATAATAAAAACAATAAGTTTTCTAGTTTTGGTGGATTAATACATAAAAATAAGTTGCTTAGGCTTGAAATTTATTAGATTTCCATGTTATTTTGAACTTAAGGGGTAATTTATGAATTTGATAAGAGCGTCAGTGCTGCTATTTTTTTCGAATGTTGTGATGGCTGGTGGTGCTATAAAATCTGCAATAGAATCAAATGCCTATAATGCTACAAACCAAGCATTTAGTCATGGTAATTCCGCAATTGAATCATGGGCGCGAGATAATATTTCTAGCCTTCGTTTAATAGAACTCGAGACAAAGATAAGAGATTCTGCTAAACCTCATTTTAGATTACTCAGTGTATTTGAATTAACTGGTAATGATCATAATGCATTGTTAAGTCAATTTTCTTTCTCTACATTTGATGATAGAGAAACTCTTAATGCTGGAATTGTATATAGAACATTTAACTCAAATAAAACTGTTTTATATGGAACAAACCTTTTCTTTGATAAACAACTTCATACAGGCCACCAAAGACTTGGAATAGGTTTTGAAGTAAAATCTTCCGCATATGACTTTAATCTTAATTTTTATGAAGCACAATCTGATAGGCATCAAATTGGTGGAGTCCCTGAGGTTGCAGCTTCTGGATATGATGCTGAAATAGGAATGGCAATGCCTTATCTTCCATGGGCAAAACTTTATTATAAAACTTATCAGTGGAGCAGCGAAACACTTGATATAAAGAATGGAGAAAACCTAAGTATTTATATGGAACCAACATCTAAATTTTCTATAGAAGCAGGTAGACAAAATGACAGTAACACAGCAGGAGTTAAATCCTATGTTAAATTCAATTACATTATTTGTTGTGGTGACGAGAATAGCAGACCTTCATTGTTTACCGTATCATCGAAAGCATTTAATTATGCTCCTCTAGATAATAGACGTATGTATGAAAAAGTAAGAAGGGAAAATAATATAATTGTACTCAGAGGCGGCGGCGGAGTAGACGTAACAGCAAGTGGATATTAGAATGAAAAAAATTATACCTATATATTTAATGATTATGACATCTGTGTTTCTAATCACACCAAATAGTGCTCATGCGGAGTGTGCTATTGACGGGAGTGATGTTGTGACAGTAACTGATAATAACTGTTCAGTCCAACCCGCTAGTTATGGTATCACCATGTATCAATTATATTTATGCACATCAGCGCCAACTGCTCCAACGACTTCGGCAGCTGGAGTTTATACTTCATGCAATCTAGTTCTTAGTTTAGATTCTGGAAGCAGAGTAGACATGACTGGGACTGGTAATGCAGGATCTTTTCCTGGAGCAACTTTTACGCGTCCTCCTCCTGCAACATATACACATGGCTACATGTTATTAGATAATGTGTTCTATGTTAAACATGCTGCTAAATTCAATGAATCAAAAGAGGGATCAAAATCTGGAACTGATAATGGCGTATTTTGCGCAACAGAAGCAGGAACAGGAGATGAAAGCACTGGAGCATCGACTTCATGCGGTTCTTCTGCAATAACAGCAGGTGAATGGGGAGCTCAGCTAACAAGTTTTAATGGTTCGGCGTCTTGCGTTGCTACTGTATCAGTAAGTAATTTAGGTAGCACAAGTAACAGCATTACGGGTGTTCTTGAAACTAGCGCAGGAATAAGAACTGCAGATTGCTCAGATGTTGATAAGCTAGCAGGTATTCAGACATTTGGAACACCAATTGTTATCACTAAGGATTTAAAATCATTTAATGTCGCATTTCAAGTGAGCGAGGGCATGACGATTTGGGAAAATGGCGCTACACCACCAGTAATTAATATGGGTAGTGGGCCGTTTCAAGCGATAATCACAACAACAGATTATTAATTTATATCTATAATATTAGCTAACAAAACCCTTTATCGGCTTCATGAAAGCACTGATAATTTCTTCCTGATTCATATAAACAAAATAAAAATAAAAAAGAACAGAGAATACTCCAACAATTTTCTTATTAATAATTTTATCTAATCTAGAAAATACACATAGACATTGAGCAAAAGTATATGCGAAATATCCAATAGCCCCAAAAAATAAAAACCCAATTAAACCTAAAATAATCATAATTACAAGATAACTAGTTTCCTATTCTAAAACAACTGTAATTTTTCTATTTAGATCGCAGGTGGCTTGGTCGTATCTCAAAAAGTTCATAAATGCACCCATTGGAGTTATAGAGTCAACAGCACGATCAAATAAATAGCCTAGTCCAGAAGTAATAAGCATGTTTCCTGTTTCGCTACCATTAGTTTCTTCGATAATGCCATGACTACCATATAAGTCTCCTGCTTTACAAACAACATTAATTGATGAGCACGCAGTGTTGAATATAATTTTTTTTGGAGACAAGATATCAAGCTTAGAAGAGGATGAATATAAACTGCATACCGCATCAATAGGCTTTTTTTCAATATCAAGTGTAACTAAGTTAATATTCAACGAATATTCTTTTGGTTGCAGCGACGCGCAAGAAGTTAATAACAGCAAGAAAGAGCATAAGGTTGTTTTTATCATTATTAACTTTCCCTATACTAACTTACCCTATCTATTACATTATAAATAAATATATTAAACAGATTTTCAGGATTCCTGAAAGCTGTTGTTTTTATAGTAGCACTGTCTGCTAGTTTTTTGCAATACACTTTAACTTCCTCAGGAGCCTTATATTTCATAATACTTCCTTTATTTTTCTTGAGGTCTTTTTGTGTTTTTTTACCCATAATACTTTTTTGACCTTCATAATCTAATAGGTCATCTGTTGCCTGAAATATTAAACCAAAATTTTTTCCATATTTTCGATACTCCTTTTCTCTTATCAAGGTATTTTTACCAGATAATATTAATGGTGATAGCATGCAGAATTCAAAAAGTTTTGCTGTTTTCAAATCATGCATCATTATGACTTCTTTTTCAGACACAGTTTTTTTTTCATAAAGCAAGTCTAGCGACTGCCCTCCCGCAAGACCACTTGATCCAGACATTTTAGCCAGATTAGTTATCAACCCTAATCTGATTTTAGAATTAATATGGGTTTTAGAATCTGCCAGTAACTCAAAAGCAAGCGTTAAAAGGCTATTCCCTGCTAGTATTGCAACAGCTTCCCCAAACTTTTTATGCGTAGTTGGTTTACCTCTTCTAAGATCATCGTTATCCATTCCTGGTAGATCATCATGAATTAATGAATATGCATGCACAAACTCTACAGCAAGCGCTAATCTCATATAATTCGATTTTTTTATTTTTAATAGTTTAGATAATTCTATCACCAAGAAAGGTCTTACTCTTTTGCCACCATTAACTACTCCGTAATTCATGGCATCCCATAAAGTAGTCCCATCTTTTTTTGAAAATAAAAACTTTTTTGCGTAATTATTGAAGTCTGTTGTAGTCTTTTTTAATTGTACTTTTAAGCTCATATGTAAATTAGTATTTGTTGATATAACGATATAGATTTTAACACATATTAATTTACTAATTATAAAAATTTAGGATATGATTGTTTAATGTCGGAAAGAAAACTTATAGATGCAAGAGGGGCTGCATGCCCTGGACCAATGATGGAACTTATAGCAATGTTAAAGCTCATTGAAATAGGTGATGAAATTGAATTACTATCTAATGATCCTGGTACTGCATCAGATGTGCCAACCTGGTGTCAAAAAGTTGGCCATACATTAATAAGTAAGACTAAAGAAGAAGACCACTGGGCTTTAGTGGTGAGTCGCGCAAAATAAAATTAATCTATAGGGGTATAGGGGTATGAAAAGAATATTGGTAATTGGCGGCGGCATGGCTGGCTCAATTGTAGCAAACGGTCTTGCAAGAAAACTTAATACAGAATTAAATAATGGTACTACTGAAATAACTGTTATATCAGCAACAGACAAACATCTTTATCAACCAGGACTATTATATTTAACTTTTGGGCGTGTGACTGAAAGTGAATTAATTAGAGACCAAAGAAGTATACTAGACAAACGTATAAAATTTCATGTTGATCCGGCAACTAAAATTGATGCGGATGCTAAAAAAGTTACCACACAATCTGGGAAAACTCATGAATGTGATTATATGGTAATTGCTACTGGTTCTAGATTAGTTCCAGAAACTGTACCAGGGTTGGCAGAAGGAGCTCATAACTTCTATTCTGTAGAAGGTGCTAAGAAACTTAGAGATACATTAAAAGCATTTAAAGGTGGGAAAGTGGTCGTGAATGTTAATGCGCCACACAAATGCCCAGTAGCTCCAATAGAAATTACATGTATGTTGCATGATTTCTTAGGCGAACAAGGAGTTCTAGATAAATCAGAAATTATGTACACATATCCAGTGGGAAGAGTACATGCTATGCAACCAGTAGCAGATTGGGCTGCTCCAGAGTTTGAAAAGTTAGGTATAAAAAGCGAGACACTCTTTAATACTAAAGAAGTTGATCCAGTCAAAAAAACAATTACATCGGAAGAAGGCGTTACATTAAACTATGACCTTCTAATAACTATACCTCCTCATAAAGGACAACAAGTGGTTGAGGATTCAATAGAGGGAGCGGCTGGTGGCTGGGCTCCAACTGATAAGAAAAAATTATATCTTGAAGGAAAAACAGATGTATTTATTTGTGGCGATACTACAAATATTCCAATATCAAAAGCTGGATCAACAGCACATTTTGAAGCGGATACAATTGTTGATAATATAAGCTCACTAATTAAAGAAGGTACAATGGCTAGAGACTATGACGGTAAAGTGTTTTGCTTCATAGAAACAGGTAAAGAAGAGGGTTCGTATGTTTGGTTTAATTATACTACACCGCCGGCACCTGGTCTTCCAACCAAAGCTGTTCATAGATTTAAATTAGCGTATAACAAGATGTACTGGTTATCTGCTAAAGGAATGTTATAGGGGAACAATATGGAAAATATGAAAGGGGTATCAGAAATAGAAAGGTTTATGCAAGCAGGTTCTGACGCATTAACAGATAATATTACTGAAAGACTAGCAACTACGGCAGCGAATGGGCTAGAAGCTGTTGACAAACTTAATGATCCAGATATTAGAGAAGGTGTAATTAAATTATTAGACTTAATCGGAAATCTGAATCGTTCTGGAGCAATAGATGAGCTTGGTAAAGTAGCAGAAATGACCGCGAAGCAAGAATGCAAAGGCGGTATTTTTTCTACAATTTCTATGCTTGGGAAACCAGAAACACAAAGAAGTTTACAATTTTTACTAAATGCTTGCGCTTGCTTACAAAAATGTAAATAAATAATTTCTTACTGATACTAATAAACCATATCTTTAATAAGATATGGTTTATTTTTTTGTCTTATAATCTTATGATTCTCTATGGTTAGATAATTGCTTATCAAGCTAAAGAGCATTATATTAGTTAAATATGAAAATAACTGTTAATCAAAAATTATTAGTGTTTGATGATAAAATAAGCTTAGAAGGCTTACTAGAAAATCTTGCTGTAACAAAAAAATATATGGCAGTAGAAATAAATGGAATAATCATACCAAAATCAGAATACACAAAATATCAACTTAAAGATGGTGATATGGTTGAAGTTATTAATGCCGTGGGTGGTGGTTAAAAATTGAATAAATTTATCATAAATAACCAAACATATAGTTCAAGATTAATAGTTGGAACTGGTAAATATAAAAGTTTTGATGAAACTAAGCTAGCCATAGAAGCAAGTGGCGCAGAAATGGTTACAGTTGCAATAAGGAGAATGAATCTAGGGCAAAGTAAAGATAGCCCAAACCTTCTAGAATTTATAGATCCTAAGAAATATACTATTTTACCCAATACAGCTGGATGTTATAACGCAAAAGACGCAGTACGTACATGTAATATTGCTGCAGAGATATTAAATGGAGAAAAGCTTGTCAAACTAGAGGTTCTGGGTGATGAAAAAACATTGTATCCAAACTCAATAGAAACACTAAAGGCTGCAGAAATATTGGTCAAAGATGGATTCAAGGTAATGGTTTATACAACTGATGACCCTCTTATAGCTAAAGAGTTAGAAAACATTGGCTGTATTTCAGTTATGCCACTAGCTTCACCGATTGGCAGTGGTCTTGGATTACAAAATAAATATAATATATTGTCAATTGTAGAAAATGCAAATGTCCCGATAATAGTAGATGCAGGCGTAGGAACTGCTTCTGATGCTAGCATTATTATGGAACTGGGTTGTGATGGAGTTTTAATGAATACTGCAATAGCATGTGCAAAAGATCCAATACTTATGGCTAGTGCAATGAAAAAATCTGTAGAAGCAGGATACGAAGCATTCAAAGCTGGTAGAATCCCCAAGAAAAGATATGCTAGTGCGTCATCACCGGTTGAGGATAATATTTGCAATGATGAATGAGTTAAAAAAGCCAAAGTTCTACAGTAATCATAGGTATAGACAGGGTCAAAATATAGCACAACCTTCAGAATCTAATGATAATATTAAAGAATTATTATTGAATAATAAATTAAATATTTTAGACATTGGATTTGGAACTGGGACTTCGACAAAAAATTTATACTCCAACGACAAGAATAACTATTTCTGCATTGAGTCATATATGCAGGGAATAAATAATCTAAAAAAGTATGTGAAGCTAAATAAAATAAAAAATATATGCATTTTTTATGGGGACGCAACAAATATCATTAGTGAGATATTGCCAGACGAATCTATTGATGAAATATTAATCTTTTTTCCAGATCCATGGCCAAAGACTAAACATCATAAGAGACGGTTAATAAATTCATATACCTTAAATCTATTTTTTAGCAAACTAAAAAAAGATGGAGTATTACATTTTGCAACTGACCATATAATTTATGCATATAGCGTTAGATATATGCTTGAAAAATTTACCGGTCAAAAAATATTATTTAATGCTAATAGAAGAAGAAGACCTATTACAAATTATGAAAAAAGAGGGTTGAGAAGAAAAAATTTTGTATTTGATTTAATTGTTAAAAAAAGTAATTAATCAGCTAGTTGTTTTTTAAAAAATAAAATATGGATTAAGAATCCAAAAATAATACCAGTCCAAATGTGAGTTGTGATTCCTTCATAAATTTCAATAGATAGCATCGGGAATAGCAAGGTACTCCCAAAAGTAATCCACGTAATAACTCCTAGCCTTTTACTTTCAGAATATAATTTACTCATTTCTTTGATTCTAATCAAAGGAATAACAGCAAAAATAACAATGATTCCAAGGGTTGCCTGCGGCAAACTGAATAGTAGTGGAGTTGCAAATAGCAATGTTATGCCTACAACCAGCATTGTCACAATTGATGAAAGGCCGCTATAAGCTCCACTTGCTTCGTTGACTGCTGATCTCGAAAATGAGCCAGAAACTGGAATGCTTCCACTAACACTAGAACTAATATTCGCTATACCCTGACCTAGAAGTTCTTGGTTAGAGTCAACCGGAGTTGGGTTTTTATATAGCTCTACTCCGTTTGAATCCTTGGGAGGTTTTTTAGAATATAGCTGCTTAGCTATAGCTATAGCTTCCATAAAACCAACAAATGCAATAATAAGCGTATGTATTATAAGCATTGGTATGGATCCATTGAAAATTTTATAATCAGGAATTTTAAAATCTGGCAAACCAGGCGGTATATATCCAACAATTGGCCCAGAATAAGATTGTGCTAATGAATAGGATATTGATAAAAGAACTGCAAAAAATACAGCTAAATTACTTAATGTCATAAATTTAGTAAATTTATATTTAATTAAGTACATTAAAAATAAAACTAATACTGATAAACCCAGTGACTCAATATTAATAGGAGTACTTGCAAGTAGTGCTTCTGGATTAGCTAACTGTCCTAATGATATTTTAGGCATTCCAAAAATCTTGCTTAACTGAGACGCAGATATGATTAATGCTGCAGCTGATGTAAATCCTAATAATACATGCTCTGGGATTGTATCAAAAACTTTTCCAGCTTTTAAGAGGGCTAAGGTAATCTGAAATATGCCGACCGTGAATGCCAGAATAATAGCATAAAATATATATAATGAACTATCACCTGCAGACAAAGATGTTACCGCAACTGATGTCAAAAGACATACCATTGCAACAGGTCCTGTAGCAAGATATCTAGATGATCCAAAAAGAGCTGCAATGCCAACTGGTATTAGGGCAGCATATAATCCATAAACTGGAGATACATCTGCTAATGCTGCATATGCCATTGACTGAGGAATGATAATCATAGCTATTGTTGTGCCAGCAATAACATCTCTTAAAATATAATTTCTAGTGGATAATGATTCAGGTAACCATGTGCTGAAATTAAATAACATATTTTTGATATTAATAATGCAATCCTCTGTTCTATATTTCGGCGAAATATATGTTTCAAATAAACTGATTTATATTATCATATTAATTAGATACTGTCTTGAGGGGAATATGGAGTATAGAAAACTAGGCAACACAAATCTTAATGTAAGTCTTATCTGTCTTGGGACGATGAGTTTTGGTGAACAAAATACTGAAAAAGATGCTCATGAGCAATTAGCATATGCCATAGATCACGGTGTAAACTTTATAGATACAGCGGAAATGTATGCAATTCCCCCAAAAGAAGAGACTCAAGGTTTAACAGAAAAGTATATAGGCTCTTGGGTTAAGAAAAATTTAAATAGAGATAAATATATAATTGCCACAAAAGTTGCTGGGCCTGGAATGGAATATATTAGAAATGGTACAAATTTAAGTAAAGAGCATGTCACTAAAGCAATAGAAACATCTTTAAAAAGATTGAACACTGACTATATAGATCTTTACCAGGTTCACTGGCCAGAAAGAAAATCAAATTATTTTGGCAGACTAGGTTATACACAATCTGAAGATATTGGTATTTCTATTGAAGAAACATTATCTGCCCTAGAAGATGCTGTTAAAGCAGGAAAAATAAGACATATTGGTGTTTCAAACGAAACTCCATGGGGAGTTCATGAATACATAAGATTATCAGAAACAAAGTCATTACCAAAAATTCAAACTATTCAGAACCCATATAGTCTTTTAAATAGGACTTATGAAATAGGTTTGGCTGAAATGTCCTACCGTGAAAATATTGGTTTACTAGCCTATTCTCCACTTGGATTTGGAGTGTTAACTGGAAAATATTTAAATAACATGCCGAATAAATCAAGGCTAGGGTTATTTGGTGAATGGTTTACTAGGTACAGTAACCAAAAATGTCATGATGCAACATCTAAATATTTTGCTGTTGCTAAAAAATATAATATTAGTTTGTGCCAAATGGCATTGGCATTTGTGAATACAAGACCTTTTATTACTAGTAATATTATTGGTGCTACAACAATAGAACAACTAAAAGAAAATATTGAAAGTGTAAACATAAATTTAAGTGATGAAATTATTGAAGAGATAAATAGTATTCATGAAGATATCCCCAACCCAGCGCCTTAAAAATAAATTCTAATTTAGCTCTGACTTTTATTCAGGAAATCACTAATCTCTCTCATGTTTGGCATTATAGATATATACTGATCAGCTTCCTCTTTACATTCATCATATATTTTAAATATAGCCTCAGCACTAACGTTAAATAGATTTGCGATTAACCCTATCGCATTAGTCCTATTATCACCATAAGATTCTTTCCAACGAACACATACAACTAAAATAAGATTAAAGTATTCATCTTTTTTCTCAAAAGTTACAGAAGAAAGGTCAAGGCTATTCTCTTTCAAGTAAACATTAATATATTCTTGTAATTGGATTGGGAGTACTTTTTTTTCATGATTATAATGAGAGTACATTGCTACTAACTCTTTATGTTCGTCTGGTCCAACAGTGCCACATAATATTCTGTCAAGTTCTTGGGTATAGTATTCCCATAAACCATTATCTAACCAAGTTATATTTTTTATAGTTGCCATCTAGATTTAATTATTCGCATCCTGTTTAATCACATAGTCTACAGCATCGTTCAGATCATTAAACATTGGTATGTTATATTTAGAATTATTTTCAATATTTTTGCCATTCCCAGTTCTAAGACCAAGAGGTTTACACTTAGATGCAAGCGATGCATCTATATCTCTTGGTGAATCACCAATGGAAAAACATTTATCCAAAGAAATATTTAATCTTCCAGCTATTTCACTAAACATCCCAGTTCCTGGTTTTCTATTCACGCATTCATCTGTTGGTAAGCTTGGGCAGTAAAGGACTGCTAAAATAGATCCTCCAATTCTGCTTATTTGACTGAGCATCTTAAGATTAATCTCAATAAAATCATTGTATGATATGATGCCTCTACCTAAACCAGACTGGTTGCTGATGATAATAATCTGGTATTCATGCTCTGTTAATTTTTTAATTGCATTTAAGCTCTCAGGTATCAAATTCCACTCATCTGCAGATTTTATATAATGAGGAGAGTCAATATTTATAACACCATCCCTATCAAGAATTATATATTTTTGATTATTCACTTTAGAAAAAAATCTTTAAAATAATTTGAGACACCCTCTAGAGGTATCTTTTCTTGCAGCATAGTATCTCTGTTTCTAATAGTAACCACACCTGTCTCTAAAGTATCAAAATCAATAGTAATACATAAAGGTGTTCCAATCTCATCATGCTTTCTATAATTTTTGCCAATATTCCCAGTATTTTCAACTACTACTCTGCCAATTCGTAAAGATTGAAGAGTATTTTTAAGTTTAAATGCAGCGTCCACTAATTCATTATTATTTTTCTTTAATGGAATTACTGCCGCTTTAATGGGAGCTAAATGTGAGGCAAAAGAAAGCACAATTCTTTCCTTGCCACCATCAAGTTTTTCAACACGGTATGCTTCATTAAGAATTGCTAGCACGCCTCTCTCTACTCCTGCAGATGGTTCTATAACATAAGGTACAAAAAATTTATTTGTTTCAATATCTTGGACAGCAAGTTTTGCATTTGATGCATTATTAGTTTCTGTCTTAGACGACAGGTTAAGTTCACTTTGATTTTTACTATGTGATCCTAAGTCAAAATCAGTTCTATTGGCAATGCCCTCTAGCTCTTCTAATCCATGAGGGAATTGATACATTAAATCTACTGTTGCTTTTGAATAGTGGGCTAAATCATCCACCGGTACATTAAGTATTTCTAATTTATCCTTAGGTATGCCTTGTTCAGTCCACCAACTAATTCTATTATTAACCCATTCCTTATGCCATTTATCATCTGACCCAGGCTTCACAAAATACTCTAGCTCCATTTGCTCAAATTCTCTGACTCTAAAAATAAAGTTTCGCGGAGTTATTTCATTTCTAAAAGCTTTACCAATTTGCGCTATCCCAAAAGGCAAAGATCTTCCGGTTGAATCAAGAACATTTTTAAAGTTAGTAAATATCTGCTGCGCCGTCTCAGGCCTTAAGTATGCAAAATTGCTTCCATCTTCTATTGGCCCTACATTTGTCTTAAACATTAAATTAAATGGTCTTGGCTCTGTTAAATCTGAAGAGTTACAACTCGGGCATTTATTATTTTCTATGCTATCCACTTTCCATCTTGATTTACAAGTTTTGCAGTCAACCATTGGATCAGTAAATGTATTTTCATGCCCAGAGTGTTTAAGAACATCAGGATGCGTTAAAATAGAAGCATCTAAACCTTCCACATCATCCCGGTCATATATCATAGAACTCCACCATGCATGCTTAAGGTTATTTTTTAATTCAACACCTAGCGGACCATAATCATAAAGACCCTGGAATCCACCATATATTTCATTTGATTGAAAAATAAAACCTCTTCTTTTACAAAGAGCAACTAAGTCATCCATTGTGTGAGCAGTCAATTTCTATCCTGTGGTGTATTGAGATAATGATTATATCCCATTATTTCTTCTTAATTCTACTATAATTATTATAGAGCAAATTAATATTATAAACTTAAATTGTTCTATTCTTTGATCATTATCAGGTAAGGTCTAATGCCTAAATGCATTATTTTAGTGCATTTGATCCATTATTGGTCATCTTATTGCTCTATAATAAAGCAGATTATATGCTATATTAAATGATATGCACTATATAGTTACATTACTGTGAATTTAAAGTTGGCATGATTAATGCAGGAATATATGTACACAAATAACATAGAGGAGCAATGAAATGAGTGTCGAGGATGTACTAAAAATAGTAAAAGAAAAAGAAGTTAAATTTATTGACTATAGATTTACAAATACAAATGGGAAAGAACAGCATGTAACAGTTACAGCAAATGAAGATGGAATTAAAACAGATTTTACAGAAGGTAAAATGTTTGATGGTTCTTCCATAGCTGGCTGGAAAAATATCAATGAATCAGACATGATATTGATGCCAGACCCAAGCACTGCAGTTATGGACCCATTTTTTGATGAGCCAACCCTAATAGTGACTTGCGACATTATTGAACCAGATGACGGTAAAGCATATGAAAAAGATCCAAGATCTATCGCTAGAAAAGCCGAAAATTATTTAAAAGAATCAGGTATTGCTGATACAGCTTATTTTGGACCAGAAAATGAATTCTTTATATTTGATGATGTAAGGTTTGAAGATAAGGCTGGAAGTTCTTCTTTTGCAGTTGATTCAACTGAAGCATCCTATAACAGTAACAAAAAATATGAAGAAGGAAATATGGGGCATAGACCATTAATGAAAGGTGGCTACTTCCCTGTACCACCAGTTGATGCATTGCAAGATTGTAGGTCTGCCATGGTTACAACTTGTCAAGAAATGGGAGTTCCCTGTGAAGTTCATCATCATGAAGTTGCTACAGCAGGACAATGTGAAATTGGTACAGTTTTTAATACATTAGTTGCTAAAGCAGATGAAGTTCAAAAATTTAAATATGTTGTTATGAATGTTGCGCACGCCTATGGCAAAACTGCCACATTCATGCCTAAGCCTATAGTAGGTGACAATGGAAGTGGAATGCATGTACATATGTCACTATCAAAAGATGGTAAAAATATTTTTGCTGGTGATAAATATGGGAATATGTCAGAAGACGCCTTATTCTATATTGGCGGAATCATAAAACATGCACGTGCGTTAAATGCATTTACCAATGCATCAACGAATGGTTATAAAAGGCTAATCCCTGGTTTTGAGGCTCCTGTAATACTTACTTATTCTGCACGTAATAGATCTGCAGCAATAAGAATTCCTTATGTTATGAGTGATAAAGCTAGACGTATTGAAGTAAGATTTCCTGACTCAACGGCTAATCCATACTTGGCATTTAGTGCGTTAATGATGGCTGGTCTTGATGGTATTAAAAATAAAATTAGTCCGGGAGAAGCTATGGACCAAGACTTATTTGAGCTAACTCCTGAAGAAGAGAAAATGTTACCTACTGTTGCACCTGGATTGGATGTAGCTCTTGAGGCTCTAGATAAAGATAGAGACTTTTTAAAAGAAGGTGGCGTATTCACTGACAAGATGATTGACTCTTACATTGGACTTAAATATGAAGAAGTTCAAAGACTAAGGGCTTCAACTCATCCTTGTGAGTTTGAGATGTACTATAGTCTATAACCTTTTAATGGCTGCCTTCTAATATGAGGGCAGCCTATATTTTTGCTAATTATGAGCACTATTCTTAAAAATAAAAAGACACACCATATAAGTTCAAGTTATGACATATTAGATAATTTAAGGACTGCCATACTAATACTTGATAAAGGTTTTAATTATGTCTATACAAATGCTTCAGCAGTTGATTTGTTAGGTTCTGCAACTGCTATCAAAAAAATTACTGAGCTGCGTTGTGAAAATATTAGCTTATCAACGTACCTAAATAATATTAGTACAGATTCACAGTCTATAATGCTTAGAGATTTGAAGTTTAAAAATTTTGATCGCGTAGAGCGTATTGTTGACTGCAATATCTCTAGTTACCATGATGGTGAAATTAAATATATATTATTAGAACTAAATGAAACTGGGAGATTATATAATATCTCTCTTGATCAGAATTTAATAGACCAACAAAAAGCTACCAGAGAAATGGTAAAAGGTTTATCTCATGAGATTAAAAATCCTTTAGGCGGTATCATGGGTGCAGCGCAACTTTTAGATAGAACGCTAACTGATAAATCTCAAGCTAAGTTTACTAAAATTATTCGCAAAGAATCTGAGAGATTATTAAAATTAATAAATGCAATGGCATCACCATTACCATCTGAAAATAAGAATATGATTAATATTCATGAGGTTACTGAACATGTAACTGAATTATTTAAATATGATGCAGAAAATCTAGGTGTTAGTTTTATTAAAGACTATGACCCTAGTATCCCGCAGCTCTATCTTGATAAAAACCAAATAATTCAGGCCCTTATAAATATAATAAGAAATGCTATTCAGGCTATAAATAAAGATGGAAAAATTATCATTAAGACGAGGCCACTGTTGAAATATACAATTGGGGATACAAGGCATGACTTAGTTATTAAAATTGATGTTATAGATAATGGAGTTGGAATACCAGAAAAAAAATTGAAAGAAATATTCTATCCAATGGTAACTACAAAAAATGATGGAATGGGGCTTGGATTAACTATAGCTCAGTCCATAGTAATGCAAAACAAAGGAATCATTGAATGCAAAAGTAAAAATAAAGAAACAGTTTTTTCTATTATCATTCCATGGTGCACTGAATGATCAAATCTAAATTATGGATAGTTGATGATGAAGAGAGCATAAGAGAGATATGCAAAAGTGCTCTAGAAGATAGTTTTTTCATAGAAACATTCCCTAATGGTTCGGAAGCCTTGTTAGCTCTAAATTCAGATAAACCAGACCTCATTATAACGGATATTAAAATGCCAGGTCTTTCTGGTTTAGATTTACTTCAAAAAGTTTCAGAGAAATATCCTGGTTTACCAACTATTGTTATTACTGCGCATTCAGATATAGATAATGCTCTTTCAGCATATAAAGGTGGAGCATTTGAGTATCTTCCAAAACCATTTGATGTTGATAAAATTAGATCACTCGCATTGAAAGCTTTAAACCAATCCGATTCTGCCATCACTCCAAAAAAATCTAAAACTATGCAGCCACCTAAAATTATTGGACAAGCCCAATCATTACAAAACCTCTTTAGAGCAATTGGGAAAATATCAAATTCTGATATCACTGTACTTATAAGAGGCGAGTCTGGAACTGGGAAGGAATTAATAGCTCAAGCCGTGCATGATAACAGTAAAAGAAATGTAGAACCATTTGTGGCAATCAATGTTGCTGCAATACCTCATGACTTACTCGAATCAGAATTATTTGGACACGAGAAAGGAGCTTTCACTGGAGCCCAAGCACAAAGAATTGGAAGGTTTGAGCAAGCGCAAGGAGGAACACTATTCCTTGACGAGATTGGTGACATGCATCCAGAATTACAAACAAGACTATTACGAGTACTATCAAGCCAAGAGTTTTATCGAGTAGGCGGACATAGGCCTATTAAATCTGATGTAAGAATTATAGCAGCAACAAATCAATCAATAGAAGATTTAATAAAAATAGGTAAGTTTAGAGAAGATCTGTATCATAGATTAAATGTATTTAAACTTGTGCTTCCACCATTAAGAGAACGGAAAGAAGATATAGCATCATTAATAACATATTTTTTAAAAACATATGCTGCTGAATTAAATACCGAAGAAAAAAGAATAGATGATATAACCTTGCAGTATCTTGTAGGATTTAACTGGCCAGGAAATATTAGGCAGTTAGAAAATATATGCAGATATTTAACAGTAATGAGTGCATCTTCTGTTATTACAATAGATGATTTGCCAGATGATATATTTAAAAATAACCAAGAAGTGGATATCTCCAAAGCCAGTGGTAATTGGAAATCTGACCTTCAACAACACATACGGGGAGAAATACCTTCGGACAAAGATATCCTTAAAAAAATAGGTGTTGAGGTAGAGAAGATTTTAATTGAAGAGTCTCTAATTGCAACAGATGGTATTAAATCAGAAGCTGCAAAACTACTAGGTTGGGGACGCAATACTTTGGCAAGAAAAGCAAAAAAAACTAAATAAATAATTGATTTAAAACAGTCTTTGGATCAGCATCTAAATATAAAATTTTATAAGCAGCCTGAACAATTTTAGATTCCCCAAATATTTCTTTATGAGTATTCAGTGTTGATGTTGACAAGTATCCTTCTACAGTTCCAATCTTAGTAATAATTTTTTTTATATTATATTTGCCTATGATTTTTAAACCTAACTGTCTATTTCTTGATGCATTAAAGTAACAAGTTAAATGAATGTCACCATAGCATGCTGGGCTAAGAACTGTTGCTTCAAGCTGCTCTTCTGTAACCATATATGGACTCTGACTACCACATATCTTTCTAGAAATATTTTTAACATCTTTTTGTGATAAGGAGATAAGCTCTTCTATATATTCATCAGGATATGAATTAACTGTTAAAATCCCAGCTAAAATACCAGATATATTTTTTATTACACCAGAAATTTCAACTCCTATAATGTCAGAAGTTTTCTCAAACTTAAGATTTTCTGTCTCCATAATTCCAATAATTGAATTTGCTAATATTTCACATGTTGAGGCAATACTAACTCTTAAAGGTTTGGTGGCAACTAAATCTTTTGCAAAACTTGGACCAGAGATAATACATTTTTTTATATTGGGTGATAATACTTTATCTATGATTTCATGAAACAACAAACCTTTTGAATGATCTAAGCCTTTTGTTAGCCATATGATTGATTCACAAGATTTAAAATAAATATTATGACTATTAATGATATCTGTAAAACCAGAACTAGATGAAGCAATAACATTAAAATTATTAGCACCGTCTGACAAATGATTAAGGTCTGTAAGTTTTCGAAAAATAATATTTTTATTAAAAGATAAGTTTAAATCTTTATAGAAAAGAGATTCATTATACTCATTTACTTTATTATCATCGCGAAGGAAAACTTCAATCTTATTATCAAGACATGACAAATGGTTAGCCACAGCTAGACCCCATTCTCCTGCACCAAATATTCGAAATGTTTTTATCATTATTTAATGTTTATTTTTAGAAAGCTCTTGTTGATATAAAGCATTAAAATCAATTGGGGCTATAAATATTGGTGGGAAACCAGCCTTCTGGACAAGAGAAGATATTGTTTCTCTGGCATAAGGAAAAATAACTTCCGGACATCTTATGTTTAAAAAAACATCTTTAAGCTCATCATCGGCTCCATCTATTACAAATAATCCAGACTGTTTGACCTCAACTAGGTATATAACATTATTTTCTGTTTCAGCCTTCACATTAATGTCTAATGTAATATCATACGTAGTATCATCAACCGTAGCTATCGTGGTATTTAAGTTAAAAGCAACTTTAGGCGTTGCTTTTATATTGTCAAAAATTGCAGGGGCTTCTGGTGACTCTAATGATAGGTCTTTTGTGAATATCCTTTTGACAAAGAATTTAATATCTTTTTTATCCATTTTAATCTTCTCCAGTTAATGGCATATTATTTTCTATCCATGACTTTATGCCACCCTCTAAATAAAAAACTTGTTGTATTCCTAATGTTGAAAATTTTGACGCAGCCTTCAAGGCATCTGAATCTGTACTAGCATATGCAACAAATGGATTGTCATTCTTAGTATCAAGTTTTTCAATATCTTCAAGGTTTAGATTTATAGCGGTAATAATATGTCCCGATTTAAACTCTTCTGCTGTTCGAAAATCTACTAAAGTAATTTTTGAATTATTTAAAAGTTTTGTTAATTCATCACAAGATAGTTTTTGGACTTTACCAAAAAGAGATTTGGTTTCTAAATTAAAAATAAGGAAGACGAGCACCACTAGGGCTATAAATAATATTATATTATTTGCTATAAATTCCAATGAAACCGTCCTTTATTTATTTTTGATGTGAACAAAAAACTTCTCTCATCATTTCAATGAGTTTTAAAGTTTTAAGATCACTAACTTTGTAGAATACTTTATTAGCTGATTTTCTTGCAGACAAAATTCCTTTGTCTCTCAAGATAGCTAAATGTTGAGAAATATTACTTTGAGATGTTCCGACATTATTAACAATATCTTGAACACTGAACTCATCTTCCCCTAGTTTGCATAATATCATCAACCTTAATGGATGAGACATTGCCTTCATAGATCTTGATGCAGTTTCCACGTCATCTTGAATCTGTTTCTCTTGAATTGAAATATCTTCTACGATATCTAAGTTTATGTTTTCAGTTTCCATATATGGTAATTTTCTTAATCAATACATCTATATTAGACAAAACTAATAAGATAATAAAGGAATATAATGGTATTATTTTTGTTAATAGAAAAATATAATGAATATTGCTATGAAAAATCTAAAACATTACCTGCTAACCCTATTTTTACTGTCTCAATTAAGTGTCACAACAACTACTATTAAAGCTGATGAAACTGTGCCAGCACAGAATATAGCTCAATTCGTAGATGTATTTAAACGAATAAAAGAGCAATACGTAGAGGAAATAGATGATGAGAAGCTCTTTAAGGCAGCTATTAAAGGCATGGTTTCAGGACTTGACCCGCATTCAGCCTTTCTTACAAATGATGACTTCAATGAGTTGAAAATTGGAACAACAGGAAAGTTTGGTGGCCTTGGTATTGAAATAACTACTGAAGATGGCTATGTAAAAGTAATAACTCCAATAGATGATACTCCTGCAGAAAGAGCTGGGATTTTAGCTGGTGACTTAATTGTTAAGGTTGGAGATGAATCTGTTAAAAACATGGAAATTGGTGATGCAGTAAAACTAATGAGAGGTGAGCCTGGGACAAAAATCCAAATTACTGTTCTAAGAAAAAAAGTAGATGAACCTTTAATATTTGATATCACACGACAAATAATTGTATCTAAGGGAATTAAATTTAAAGTTTTTGATAATATTGGCTATGTTAGACTTGCAAGCTTTCAATCAAATTCAACAAATGACCTAAAAAGTGCAATATATAAATTAAAAAAATTAAGTCCAACACCAATAGATGGTCTTATACTGGATTTACGTAATAACCCAGGCGGGGTACTAGGTGCTGCTGTAGGGATTACCGATCTATTTTTGCAAGAAGGAAAAATAGTTTATACAAATGGAAGGACAATGAATTCTAAGCTTGAATACTTTGCTACTCCTCAGGACATATTAAATGGTTTACCCTTGGTTATTATGATTAATGGGGGTTCTGCATCTGCTTCAGAAATTGTGGCAGGCGCTCTTCAAGATAATAAAAGAGCAACAATAGTTGGGAATAAGTCCTACGGCAAAGCTTCTGTTCAAACTATTCAAGAATTATCAGATGGCTCTGCTCTTAAATTAACTACGGCTCGCTACTATACTCCTTTAGGTAGAGATATTCATACATTAGGAATAACTCCAGACATTATTGTTGAATATGAAAAAGATAAATTAGTTGAATTACCTGACCCATATAATGCAGATAACCAGTTATTTGAAACTATTAAAATAGCTACAGGGATGAAAGCTGTTTCTCAATAAACTATAAGATATAAAATGTTGGAAATTATTAAGTTAATATCGGTTTTACTGACATTTTTATTCATCACTGGATGTTCTAATACGAAAATAAATCCATGTAATGGCGACACGAAAGTTTACTCCAACATAAGCATGGAGACAGATAAAAAGATATGTTTCAAATCTATAGACAGTTATGATTTAAATTATAAGAATAAACCTGAAATAATAATCTATGGGAATCTTATTTTTCCTAAAACTAAAAAAGATAAATACAATGCTGTTATATTATCTCATGGTTCTGGAGGCTTAAGAAAATACCATGACCGTTATGTAGATCTATTGACTAACAATGGATATGTTGTTTTTCAAATTGACCATTATCTTGGTAGAGATATAAAGTATGATAAAACTTTTTCTAAAGTGTCTGGAATAACTTTTATGAATGATTCGTTCAAGGCTCTTGAATTAATTAAAACTCATCCAAAAATTAATAAAGTTGCTTATATTGGCTGGTCTCAAGGTGGAGTAGGCCCAATACTATCTCACTTTAGCCAAGTTACAGATCTTATCAATAGTAGTATGAGCTTATTTGATGCCAGTGTTGCGATTTACCCATACTGTGGGTTCACATTCAATAAATTAACTAAAACAAATAATCCTTTATTAATATTAACTGGGCGCGATGATGATTTAACGCCAGAGCAGGCATGTATTAATATTTATAAAAAGTTTTCTACAAACGAAAAGAAAATTAAGCATATTTCTTTAGAGGGTGCTAGACATGGTTATGATAACCCTTTTTTATTTTTTGGGTTTACATTTGATAAGCTCCCAAGTCTACATATTATTAACGATGAATGTACCTTAACAATATCTAATATTGGAGAAATGAAAACAATCTCTAATAAGAAAATTTCAGGACCCAAAGAATCAGCTAAATTATTAGATAAGTGTTCAACCAAAGGCGTGTCTGTAAAATATAGTCCATATGCTACTGAAAAAACATATATTGAAATAATAGAATTTTTAAAGAGAATTTAAAAATAAAACAAGCGAGGTGATGAAAGAAAATGAAAACAAGCTCTGCAAAACAAAAGGGTAGGAAATTACAACAATGGATGAGAGACCTTCTCATTAAAAAACTAGATGTACATCCTGAAGATATTGAATCTAGAAGCATGGGTTCTCAAGGCGAAGACTTAATTATGGCCAGAGCTGCAAGAGAAAAATTTCCATTGTCAATCGAATGTAAAAATCAAGAATCAGTTAATGTTTGGAAATCTTATGAACAGGCTGCTGAGAACTCTGGTGAATACGAACCTGTAGTGGTAATTAAAAGAAATAAATCAAAACCCCTGGTAGTTATTGACGCAGAATATTTCGTTTCAATATTCAAAAAAGTATAAATACTAATTATGTGAAAAGCAGATAGATTGTTTTAATCACTATAATCTTTCAACATTTTTTGTATTTCAATGCTATGGATTTCCTCGGCCTTAATCATTTCTCTCCCATACTCTTCTAGGTAAATACTTTCACTATTAACCGCACTGACAAGCTCTTTATACAATAATACTGCATTTTTTTCATGTGCAGCACTTTCTCGGAGAAGATCTATGGAGCTATGTTTGTTAGATTCTTCGATTATAGATATTTCCAGAGATGGGTGTCCATCTAACCCAGTTACTAACTCACCAGCCTGCTGAGCATGTAATAATGATTCTGTTGCTTGTTCTTTAAAAAATTGAGTGAGGCTCAAACGATCTCTTCCGGTGACCATCAATGCATAATGCGTATATCTAACTACACCTGAAAGCTCATACCTCATAATTTCATTTAAGATATCAATAATTTTGTCTTTATTTTTTATACTCATATAAAGATAATAACAAGAACTATAAAGTTAGTAAAATTAAAAAAATAATCATATACTATTTATATGCAAAAAATAACAAATAAGTTAATACTGCTTGCTACTTTATATAGCTTTCCTCTAATCATTATTGCAGACACAATATCTAGACCTAACTCTAATAATAAATCAGGGATTACTAAAAAAACAGAAGAGCAAAAAGAAAATTCATTTATAAATAGAGTAATTAAAGGAAAATTAGATATTCCCTCTTTTCAAAAAAATAAAGATTTAGATCAGATAAAATCTGATATTATAGAGCTTAAGAAAGAAGCAAGCTCTAATGAAAAAATTTTAACCCAAATTAAAATGCTTTCAGACTTAAAAAATGAGGGCATATTAACTGAAAGTGAATTTAATAATAAAAAGAAAGTATTGTTAAATAAAATAAAGTAATAAAATTATGAATAATAGATTAATAACCCAACTCAAAGATAATTTAAGAGTGATTCCTAACTTTCCAAAAAAAGGAATTATGTTTCAAGATATATTTTCACTAATTGAAAATCCTATTCTACTGAAAAAAATTATCAGTGAGATTACAAAAGTAATAAAAAAAGAAAAAATAACAAAAATAATTGGTATTGATGCTCGAGGATTTATTTTTGGCTCAATTGTCTCCTATAATAACAATATACCTTTTATTCCTGTGAGGAAAAAAGGCAAGCTTCCAGGACATGTATACAAAAAGAAATATAAGCTAGAGTATGGTTTTGATCAAGTAGAGATTCAAAAAAACAGTATATTAAAAAATGATAAAGTTTTAATTGTTGATGATTTGATTGCTACAGGAGGCACGGCAATTGCTGCGGCTAAACTAGTAGAGAATATGACAACAAAGAAAATAAAATTTATGTTTGTTATAGACCTCTATAATCTAGATGGTGCTAAATCTCTAAAAAATAAAGGGTATAAAGTTTTTAGTATAATGAAAGCCGAAGGTTAATATGTCAAATAAAAAACTAGGTGTCATTGGTGGAAGTGGACTATATGAAATAGATGGGTCTTCTGAGTCTAAATGGGAGACCATTACAACACCGTGGGGAAATCCCTCTGATCAGATATTAACTTTGAAATTTGATAATCAAGAAGTTTGTTTTATCCCAAGACATGGAAGAGGTCATGTAATTTCGCCATCAAATATTAATTTTAGAGCTAATATAGATGCGTTAAAACAAAAAGGGGTTACCGATATAATATCTATATCAGCCGTAGGTTCACTTAAAGAAGAATTACCGCCAGGAAAATTTGTTTTAATAGATCAGTTTATAGATAGAACCTTTGCTAGAACTAAAACATTTTTTGATGATGAGATTGTAGCTCATGTTTCCATGGCTCAACCAACAAGTACAAACCTAATTGAATTATGTGGGTCAGCTTTGAATAAATTAGAGGTAGATTATCAAAAAGGAGGAACCTATTTAGCAATGGAAGGACCACAGTTTTCAAGCCGGGCAGAATCAAACCTATATCGGCAATGGGACATAGATGTCATAGGTATGACCAATATGCCTGAGGCTAAATTAGCAAAAGAGGCAGAAATAAGATATTGTACTGTTGCCATGGTGACAGACTTTGATTGTTGGCATCCTAATCATGATCATGTAGACATAGACATGATAATTAAAGTATTAACAGATAATGCTGGCAAAGCAAAAGATATGCTTAAAGATATAATACAAAATTTTGAATTTACTTTGGATAAAAATGATAACACCCATATGTGCCTTGATACAGCTATAATTACTGACCCAACTATGATGACAAAAAAAACTAAAAATAAATTAAAAACAATTGCAGGCAGAGTGCTATTTCCAAATAATGAAAATTAATGACAAGAGTTATAAAACTATATGGTTCAATGAAACAGATAAATCTGTTGAAATTATAGACCAAACTAAATTACCACATTCTCTTAATATTATATCTTTAAAAAATTTAACTGATGTAATCATAGCTATTAAAACCATGCAAGTTAGGGGCGCTCCTTTAATAGGTGGGGCAGCAGCTTATGGGATAGTATTGGCAATGAAGGAAGATCCTACAGATGATAATTTAACCAATGCCTCAAAAAAGCTAATTGAATCTAGACCAACTGCTGTTAATTTAAAGTCATCTATAGTGATCATGAATAATGAGCTGAAAGAGCTGCCTAAACAAGAACGTTTTGAAGCATCATTAGCTTTAGCCAAATATATTTGTCTTGAAGATGAGAAATGTTGTGAGCTAATTGGGCTTCATGGGAAAAAAATAATTTCAGATTTTATAGAGAACAATGATCTTGAAGAAATAAATATTCTTACACATTGTAATGCTGGGTGGCTAGCCACAATTGATTGGGGCACTGCTACATCGCCAATATATCATGCAATTAAAGATGGTATTAAAGTACATGTTTGGGTAGATGAAACTAGGCCAAGGAACCAAGGAGCATCTTTGACTTCATATGAATTAACAAATGAAGGGGTAGCTAATACAATTATATCAGATAATGCCGGAGGCTTACTCATGAGGGAAGGTAAAGTTGATATGTGCATAACAGGCACTGATAGAGTTTTATCTAATGGAGATATAATAAATAAAATAGGAACATACTTAAAAGCACTAGCTGCTTTTGATAACAATATTCCATTCTATGTTGCCCTCCCAGGGACAACAATTGACTATGAACATAATAAAGTTACAAAAAATATGATTGAATATAGATCTCCAGAAGAATTAACGCATGTAGATGGGATAGACAATAAAGGTAATTTAAAGAAAGTAAGGATATTTCCAAAAGACTGTAATGTATTAAATCCAGCTTTTGACATTACTCCTGGAAAACTTATAACCGGACTAATTACTGAAAAAGGTATTTTTGAAAGCACTACTAATGGTTTAATAAGGTATCGTTCTGAATAAGCTATGATTTTTTCTCATGAGATAGACTAATTAATTATCTCATTGAAGCAGCTATATTTCCTCCGTCAACAGTCAAGACAGCGCCGGTTGATTTTTGTGAAAGAGCTAGATGGAGAAAAGCTAATGCAACATCATATGCAGTTACTTCATCCAAAAGAAGATTACCTTTCATGTAATCATCTATGGAAACTTGTCTAGCTTTAGCTCTAGTTTTTATCATTGATAAATTTAGTATGCCGCTTTTAATTCTATCCGCATTCACACCATTTGACCTAATACCAAATTTTCCATAATCTAGGGCATATTGTTTACATAAACCAAGAAGAGCAGTTTTAGGTAATCCATAAGATCCAAAATTAAGCCCTGGATTAACTGACTGCTTAGAAATATTAAAGAGCAAACACCCTTGAGATTTTTGATGGAGCATTACTTTAACTGCTTCAGAAGCACATATTTGATGAGAGAAAAAATTATCATCAAAAGATTTTTTTAAATTTACATCTGATATGTCAGCTATAGGTCCACTAGATACAGATCCAGCATTAGAAACTAAAATATCTATACCCCCAAAAGTCTCACAGATTTCTTTATACGCATTGCCAACACTCTTACGATTTGTTACATCTGCAAACAAACATAGATCTGGAATATGTAATTGAGTCTCTTTAATTTTACTCTTGTCATAATCAAGTAATACTACTTCAGCGCCTTGTTGTTTAAATATTTTATATGTTTCAAATCCTATAGTGCCCAGGCTCCCAGTAATAACAACGACTTTACCCTGTAATGATTTTTTAGACTTATTAACTTTAGCTTGTTCTAGAGACCAATATTCAATATCAAAAATATCTTTTTCTTTGATGGTTTGGTAAACAGAAGTTTCTTGAACAGATGCAATAACTCTAGCATTAGTTTCTGCCACATCTCCAGCTATCAATGATGCATTATAGCTATTCCCAACACTAAACATTCCTACACCTGTTACATAAATAATTCTAGGATAAGGGTCTAACATGGTTAAATTTTTTCCCTTACTATATTTTTTATAATAAGTTATATATTCAGATTTATATTTAGTCACAGCTCTCTTGGCTTTAATTCTAAATGTATTAATATCATCATTAGAAGTAAGCTCTACGATTAAAGGATATGGCTTAATTCGAATAACATGGTCTGGGGTCACCGTGCCTAGATGTGAGTATTTATTAACATCAACACCATTCATAAAATATTTAATATCTTTGTTAACTCTGTAATTAATAATAAATGAATTATCTTTTTCAGTTAATAAACCCCTAAGGACAGGTGCAATTTCAGATGGATTGAGTCTAGTTTTTGATAATTTGATTTGTTTTATTTTTTTATTTTTCATTTTCTTGATCGCTAATTCGGCAAGAGTGACATTTTTTATCATTAGATCATAAGCTTCTTTGCCGCTATTGCTAAATGTAAATATTCCATGGTTAAGAAGTATTAAACAGTTTACCTCAGGATTCTTTTGATAAATCTCAAAAACCTTTTTAGCTAATAAAAATCCTGGCATAATATATGGTACATAGCCAACCTCAGGACCAAATATTTTTTTACATACCTTTAGGGCGTTCGGTCTATTTGTAATATCTAATATTGCATCTGCATGCGTATGATCTACAAATTTATGTGGGAGAAAAGCATGAAGAAAAGTTTCTACAGATGGATTTGGTGATTTTATATTTAATAAATTTCTCTTTTGAAAACTAACCATATCCTCATCTGATAGCTTATTTTTACTAATCATACTTAATAAAGGGTCTAACTTCACTGCTGGTAAACCTTCTGGCTCTATATCACCCATGTCCCACCCACTACCTTTTACACAGAGGACTTTATAAGTTTTGGAATCTATGTCTTTTGCCTCAGTCTTTACAGATGTATTTCCTCCTCCATGGAGAACTAGCTTTTTATTTTGTCCCAATAACTGAGTTGTATAAACTCTGAGGGCTAAATCTTCTGTATGGCCTCGTGAAGTATATTTTTTAATAAACTGTTTTGCGGTTTGTTCTGACCAATTATTTTTCATATCATGACCTTAAAAAACTATACTTTACCCTATATAGAGATATTATGAAAGAAACAAGAAAGCTATGCTTTTTGCAATTTTGCCCAGAGTTTATCTCTCTGATATGTATGGGCATTACAATCTTTGCAACTGCCAATTGACTGGTAATCAAGTCTTAGTTGTTTATTTCTATACTCATTAATTACATCACCTTGCCATATATCTTGCAAAGATAATTTTTTAATATCACCAACTTGCTCATTTAGCTCATGATCTAGACAACAAAGACCAACCCTGCCATCAGCTCCAATTACCATTTCTTCCCAGGGGTGTGTACATGCAAAATCAAATTTTTCATTTTGACTTTCTTTTAGCTTGTCTTGGTGTTTTGCTTTTTTATGAGAGTCATCATAATTTAATTCATCTTGAGTTCCGCCCCAAGTATTATAATGATTAACATCTACCTTATCTGCAAAATTTTTCCAGTATTCAACAAATTTTTCAACTTCATTCTTGGTTGGCTTCATATCTATAATAGTGACTCTAGTCTGAGGATATTTTTTATTTAATGATTTTTTATATTTTAAAAAATATTTAACATTAGTAGTAACTACATCAAAATCAAGTTTTACTCTTATTCCTTCAAAAGTAGATTTGGTTAGCCCGTCAATATCAAAATTAATAACATCCAATAAATCTTCATCAAGTAATATTCTTGATCTCTTCTCTCCAAGCAGCTGAGCATTAGTAGATAAGTATAATTTAACTTTTGGCAGTTCTTTTCTAATAATTCTTATCTTCTCAATCATTTTTTTATCGACAGTAGAATCACCCATCCAAAAGAGATTAATTTTCTTTAATGGTTTTTTTTTGCAATCACTTATAATCTTATTTAAGATCTCAAAGGACATATTCTCTTTTTTCCTATCCATTTCTGGTTGTGGGCACATTATACATTTTGCGTTACACGCACTGGTAAATTCTATGGAAAGTATTTTAGGGAAAACTTCTTTATGTTTTCTTATGGTATTGAATAATTTCTTTTTAAAGAATTTTGTAATATTACTTTTTATATCTATCATAAATAATGTTCAAAGTTTACAATAGTGTAACAGTACGAATGAAGCAGTGTCTATCTATTTGAGCAGTATATTATGTGTGGAAGATTCACCCTTACCAAAAAAGAAGAAGTAAAAAATATTTATAATATTGATATCCAGCCAAACTTTAATGTGGCACCTACATCTGATGTATTAGTGCTGATCAAGAATTCATTATCTGGTCTAGTATTGCCTAACCTTGTAAAATGGGAATACTCGCCTAGTTGGGCTAAAAAACCAATGCATATTTTTAATGCTAGATCTGAAACTATGCATGAAAAGCCATCATTTAAAGAAGCCATGAGATGTACCTTCATAGTTGACGGGTGGTACGAATGGCTTAGAGAGGATAATAAAAAAATTCCCTACTATCATAGTTTAGGAAATAATATTTTCCACTTAGGTGGGATATATAATAAAAATGGATGCGCTATTGTCACAAAAGAATCAATAGGGAAACTCAAAGAGGTACACCACAGACAACCTGTTTTACTAGATCATAATGAAGTTGAGCCATGGCTCTCGGGGAATAATATATTTGACAGTAAAATAACAAATAATATATCGCTACATGAAGTTAGCACGTATATGAATTCAGTAAAGAATAATGATGGAAAATGTATTGAAAGAATTTAACTAGGAATATTTTTGTATCCGTTATTTTTTTTAAATGATTGCAGCTTTTCATCTAATGAAATAAATTCTTTAAGGGCAGGATCGGAATCATATTTTTCACCTCCTCTTTTAATAGCAAAATGGGCTGCACTTCGGTCTTTACAAATTTCACTATATGCATTGCGCCCAATAGAATCTAAAGAAAGATAAAATTCTTCACAATCTACTAAAACTCCTTTCCCAATCTTATCCTTATCTTTATTAGTTAGACGTCTAAAACTGCCAGTCAACTCTTTAACTTGACTAAGAGTCCAACTTTTACCAAGATTAGATTTTAGGTCTCTTTCCTTTCGTAACTGATTGTCCCAATCAATTACTCTATCCTTACTGATCTCTGTCATAATTATTCATCCTTAAACGCACAACAAAATAACCAAATTAAGAAAAAAAATACAACTATTGATGTGATCATAGCTTCTCCTCTTTCTTTAAGTATGTGCCTAATCATCACTATTTCAAGAGGATATTTTCAATAATTTATGTTATGAAGAAAAATTATTTACTATATTAGCAATATAGTTTTAAACCTTATTTTTTCACATATTTTTGTTTAGAAGGAATAACTCCTCTAACGCCGCCACGTGGATTTTCGATATCACCAACACGTCTTGGAAATAAATGGATATGTAAATGGAATACAGACTGTCCAGCTGCTATACCATCATTTGCACCTAAGTTAAAAGCTTCTACTGTTGGATCAATCGAGACTATTTCATCTCTTTGATGCTTTAAGATTTGGTGAACAGAAGCTTGTTCATCAATATTCATATCAAAAAAAGATGCAAAATGTCTTTTTGGAATAATTAATGTATGTAGTTTTGTTACAGGATAACTATCTCGAGTTGCAATAAAAAATTCATTCTCATAAGCTATTTCATCTTCATAACCCTTTTTTTGAATTTTACAAAATAGACATTCTGACATTAAAGTATTACTCCATTATGAATATAAGTTATGGTTGGCATATATATTAATGCCATTAATAAAGGTGAAGTTAAAACTCCAAAAATAGAAAAGAGTATTCCTATTATACCTGCTATATATTCTTTATTTGTAAGAGCAAGTATACCAAAGATAAAAGCAATTGGACTTAATAAAAAAGATAGAATAAATATACCAATAAACCCAAAAATAATACTAAGGCTCCCATAATTCCGGGCATATTCTCTTATTATAATCTGAGGCTTCTGGTCATTCATCTTCAATGCTTACTTGTAATGTTTTCTTCTTTCAGAAAACAGTTTAACTCTTTTTCTCCAATGTTTATAAGAATTATTTGTAATATTATTTTTCATTATTTTCTTAACGCTATCTTCACTAAGACCATATTGTAGATTAATAGCTTTAAAACTAACATCATCAGAAAGAGCCATCTGAATGATTTCACTAATATCAGTTTGCGTTAACTCTTTGTTCATTCTACTGTTACTGATTTGTTTTGTTTTAAGGAACTTCCTGCCACTCTTAATATCATACCCTAATGACTTTTTATTCTCATCATGATAAATCATTTAATCTTCGGTTTTTGTCGTAACAGTAATTATTTTGATGACTCTTTCTGAAGATTCCACATCTGAAAATATAACCCTTTTGTACTGAGAAGATAATCGTGATCACCGCTTTCAATAATTTTACCATTATCTAAAACATAAATATTATATGCGTCTTTAATAGTTGAAAGTCTATGAGCAATAACTAAAGATGTAATATTTTTTGAAATTGTATTCATTGAATTTAAAATTTTACTTTCTGATTTTGAATCTAAGCTTGAGGTGGCTTCATCAAATAATATTATTTTAGGTTTTTTTAGCACTGCTCTTGCGATAGCAATTCTTTGTTTTTCTCCACCAGATAATTTTAATCCCCTTTCACCAACTATAGTATCGTACTTCTCTGGAAGACTGTCTATAAAGTGATGAACATTTGCTAAAGTTGCAGCTTTTATTACATCTTCTTTACTTGAAGTGTGATCAGCATATTGTATATTGAAAAAAATACTTTCGTTAAATAGAACTGTATCTTGAGGTACCACGGCTATATTTTTATGAAGGCTATATTGTGAGCAATTAACAATATTTTGATCATCTATTGAAATAATACCTTCATTAGAATTATAAAATCTAAATAGAAGCCTTCCTATAGTAGATTTTCCTGCTCCTGAAGGACCAACAATTGCAATTTTTTTACCAGCAGGTATGTCTAGAGAAATATTTTTCAAAATACTTCTATTTTTGTTATAGGAAAAAGAAACATTCTTAAATTTTATACTGCCAGACTTTACAACTAGATCCTGGGCATATTTTTTATCAACAATTTCAATATTTTTATCCAATAACTTTAATAACATATTCATATCTGCTAATGCATATATAATTTGCCTATAAACTATACCTAAAGTATTTAAAGGTACAAAAAGTTGTAGCATTAATGCATTCACAAGAACTAAGTCGCCTAAAGTCATTGATCCATCTACAACCCCAGATGATGCAAAAATCATTATAAAGGTTACGCCAATGGTAATAATTATAGCTTGACCAAAATTTAGTAGTGACATGGTCGTCATACTTTGCATTGCTGCCTTCTCCCACTTAAACAAAACATCACCGTATCTTTTAATTTCATATTGCTCATTATTAAAATACTTAACAGTTTCATAATTTAATAAACTGTCGACAGCAATAGAACTTGCTTCAGAATCAAGACGGTTCATATCGTGTCTAAAATTCATTCTCCAATTAGTTACCTTTAGAGTAAATAATATATAAATAATAATTGTTAAAAATATTATTAATGTAAAATTAATATCATAAGTTGTAAGTAAAATAGCTCCGACAAGAAAAACCTCAACAACTGTTGGTAAAATAATAAACATCATGTAGTTAATTAGAGATGATAAGCTTTGAGTTCCTCTTTCAAGATCTCTAATAATTGATCCAGTTTGTTTTTCTAAATGAAATCGCAAAGACATTTTATGAAGATGGTCTAAAACTTTTACTGATATTTTATAAACAGCATGGTATCTAACCTTTGCAAATAGAACATCTCTAAGTTCATTAAAAAAAGCCGTAGTGAGTCTTAGTGAGCCATATGCAATTAGAAGCCCAAGAGGTAAAATTAATAAAGTTTTTTCACTATTAAGAGAATCTACTATCTCTTTTAATAAAATTGGAACTGCAACAGTTGCTAATTTTGCAATTATTAAAAATAATAAAGCAAATATTACTCTTGATTTAAAATCCCATATGTATGGAAACATTTTTAAGATATTACCTAAATCTGTTCTATCTTTTTCAGGTATCTCTGTTCTTGAAGTAAAAAGCATATTATTAAATCATTAAAGTATTAAAAAATTATTATAATTCAGCAGGGGTATTTTAGATACAGCTACTTTAATGGGGTATTAGACCAGATAGAATATACCCATCCTGCCAAAAGGGACTACTCCACTGTGACTGAATGTTTTTGGATGGACATGATGGTCATCGGCATCAACATATTGTGTTTCCTTAGTTTTTTGAGTTTTCTTCTTTCGTACATATCCAGTCCTATGTTGACCTTGATTTTAACATAATTCATTGATTTAAATTAATTACAAAATAAAATGAATCATGTTAAAATCACGATTCATTTTGAAAATAATTCTTTAAGTAAGATTAATATATGAAAACAATCAACCATAATATTAAATTGTTATATAAATTCAACTTATCTGATAAAGATAGTCTTAAAATTTTTAATGAATCAACTAGAGATGTAACTAATTTAAATGTATTAAAGTGTATCAAGTCTGATGTTATAGTCCTTGAAAGGTTAGTATTACCTGAGGATTATTATGAAAAAAATATTCACTACACTGATAAGTTTAAAGGAAGCACTGTAACAACTAAAGATGTTATTGAATCCAAACCACTTGAAGATGATGTTAGAAGGTTTGAATTACACAAAGAATTGATTAAAGGATCTGAGATATTAGACTTTGGATGTGGGCGAGGTGGTTTTATTCAACTATCAAAGAACATTTCAAAAAGATCTGTAGGTTTGGAACTTAATAAAATAAATAGAGAATATATAAATAATAGTGGTGTTCAATGTGTAAATACATTATCAGAATTAAATGATGATAAATTTGATCTAATAACATTAAATCATGTATTTGAACATTTAAATGACCCAATTAATATTCTGATTGAATTGCAAAAATATCTAAAGGATGATGGGATTATTATTATTGAAGTTCCACATGCTAGAGATTTATTGTTAGAAACATTCAATCTCGAATCTTTTAAAAACTTCACATTATGGAGTGAACATTTAATATTACATACTAAAAAGTCACTAGAAATATTTGCTACGAATAGTGGGTTACACATGAAAAGCATGAGGGGTTTCCAAAGATATCCAATTTCGAATCATTATAATTGGTTATTAAATGGTCAACCATCTGGTCATGAAATTTTTGATACTCTAAATAATGATGATTTTCATAGTCATTATGAAAAATTACTTGATAGTATTGATCAAACTGATACTTTAATAGGTTACTTTGAAAAAAACTTAAATATTAAAATACCCTGCCCAAACAAAACTACTCCACTGTGATGGAATTGGTATTGGAGGTGATAGTGTAATTATTCATTTTTCTCAATAAAACTGCACTTAAAGTGAAATGTTGTAGTCTGACCACTTTGATGGTTTAATACCATTTTTCTTGCCGGTTGAACAAAATCAACAAATGACCTCGATTTTATAACCGCACTACTACTACTTTTAGCAACTTTAGGGAGACTTACACAAGTCCCACCAAGTTTACTTGTTTCAATTTCTCGGATGTTTTCATCGTTGCTTGTACACCAATCAACCCATTTTATTTCTTTCCGTACTTCAATTTTTTTGAATAAACCAAACAAATTCTCTGAGTATTTATAGACATGTATATTATTTTTTTTATCAGTTTGTTGGCATTTTATTATTATATCCTCAGCAAACACCTGCGAAGAAAATAAGAGTAAACAAATTGTGAGTAGTTTGGTTTTCATATTCTCTTTATAGCAATTTTTTTTACTTTTGACTAACTGTAATTGATATAAATGATTCTCATGTCCTTTAATGTGAATTCATATTTCCTTTTTCGGACATCTCTTATCCTTGTATCCCTTTCTTTCTTTCTTTTGAGTACAGAATGGACACTAGAGTTTGTAAACTTCTTGCCCCTTTCGGATTTGATTCCAGAACGATTCAAGAATGTAGATATCTTCCGATAACCCATTTCTCTTTTTTCATACAAGTACTGGATAAGAATATAAATGATATTCTGTCTGACTGAATATTCTTGAAGATATATTAAGTCATTAGATTGGATGATTGTTGTGAAACACAAGTGTGGTATAGAACCTGATAGGACATACCCACCCTGTCCAACCAAAACTACTCCACCGTGACTGATTTAGCTAAATTACGAGGCTGATCAATATTTGTTTTTTTAAAAATAGCTACATGGTAAGAAAGTAATTGCATAGGTATCACATAAACTAGTGGCGCAATATAGTGCCCACAAGCCGGCATGGCAATAATTTTAGTTTTATCGCTTTTCTTTAATTTCATTTTTTTATTAGTAAAAATGTATACAAGACCATGTCTTGCTTTTACTTCAGACAAATTAGAAAGCACCTGATTTACAAGATTATTATCAGGCATTAACCCAACAACAGGCATATCTTTATCAACTAATGCCAATGGCCCATGTTTTAATTCTCCAGCAGCATAACCTTCGGCATGAATATAACTAATCTCTTTTAATTTAAGCGCTGCTTCTAATGCGATCGGGTAGGATGCTCCTCGTCCTAAAAATAGAGTATGACTCTTATTTTTTAATTGTTTTGCCATTACTTTCATATCTTTTTCAAGCTCAAAAGTTTTATCTAAAATTCTTGGTAATGTTTTAATTTGTTTTACAATTTCATGCTCAACAGACTGTTTGCTAGAGGATCTCGATAGAGTTGTTGATAATAATAGTAATGCTATTAATTGTGATGTAAATGCTTTAGTTGATGCCACACTTATTTCTGGGCCAGCTTGCATTAAATAACTGTAATCTGATAAACGAGTTATTGTGCTCTCTGGAACATTACATATAGATAAAATAGATTTATAGTTGCTAGACTTTGCTTTTTTTACAGAATATATTGTATCAGCAGTTTCACCAGACTGTGATATTGCAACAAATAATGTGTCGTTTGGTACATTGATTGTTCTGTACCTATACTCACTAGCTATTTCAGCTGTACACATAATATCTGATAACTCTTCAATCCAATATTTAGCAATAAGCGATGCATTATAACTTGTGCCGCAAGCAACAAAATGTACATGTTTTATAGACTTAAGCATGTCATCAGATTTAGGTCCAAAAATATTTGGTAATATTGTTTTACTCCCCAGCCTGTCTTTAATAACTCTTCCTATAATATCTTTCTGCTCAAATATTTCTTTTTGCATATAATGCTTAAACCCATCTTTTGATACTGTCTTATTACTCTGCTTAGTAACTGATGGAGCTCTAGTTATTTTTTTACCACTTTGATTATAGAGAGAAACATTATCTTTAGAAACTATTGCTAATTCATTATCTTCAAGAGGTATATATTTTTTTGTTTTACTAATTAGCGCATGTATATCAGATGCTATATAAGTAGCATTCTTACTAATGCCTATCAACAATGGACTTCCATTTGATGCAACAATAATACTGTCAGGGTTTTCTTGATGTATAACAGCAAGCGCAAAAGATCCTTTTAATTTATCAAGAGCTGATAAAACTATTTCTAGCAAACCTTTTTTTTTCGTTACGCAAGAGGCCAATAAATGCGCTATCACCTCTGAATCTGTATCTGATGTAAATTTAAAGCCTTTTTTTATTAGAATTAATTTAAGTTCATCTGAATTTTCAATAATTCCATTATGCACAATTGAAAAAGGGCCTGAATTATGTGGGTGTGAATTTTTAAGATTTGGGGTACCATGTGTGGCCCAACGTGTATGAGCTATCCCGCATTTACCTGTCGCCTTAGATTTCGCTAGTAGTTTCTTTAATTCCTTAACTTTACCAGTGCATCTAATTCTTTTTATCTTAGATGATTTAGAAATAAGAGATAAACCAGCTGAATCATACCCTCTGTATTCTAATTTAAATAAACCCTCAATAAGATCTTTTTGTATATCTGTTGAAGAGACGGCACCAAATATACCGCACATTATTTACTACCTTTTGTGGCCTTGCTTTTCCATCTTGGTATAGAAATTTGTTTGCTCCGTGCGATAGTTAAGCTTCCACCACCGGGCGTGTCTTTAGTAACAGTTGATCCAGCTGCAATATAAGAACCTTTCCCAATTTTAACTGGAGCGACTAATCTTGTACCAGAACCAATAAATGAATTCGCTTCAATTATAGTTTTATATTTCTTTTCTCCATCATAATTACAAGTGATGCAACCTGCGCCAACATTAATATCTGCGCCAAGTTCTGCATCCCCGATATAACTAAGATGGTTAATTTTAGTTCTACTTCCTATCGTGGAGTTTTTAACCTCAACGAAATTTCCAACCTGCGCATCATTTTTTAAAACAGTGCCGGGTCTTATTCTTGCATAAGGACCCACAATGCAATTATCACCAATTGTTGCCCCGAATATAATTGTGTTGGGTTTGATATGTACATTTTTACCAATCTTACATCTGTTTAGATAACAATTATGGCCAATAGTAGTATTAGAGCCAATCGTAACTTTATCTTCAAAGATACAGTTAATATCAATCTCTACATCTTTTTGAACTTTTAAATCACCTTTAATATCGGTTCTCATTACATCTCTAATTAAGACACCTTTGTTAAGCAAGTCATTAGCTTTTTTAATTAGTAATTTACGTTCTAAACCTACTAAGTCTTTTTTAGAATTTATGCCCATAGTTTCTATATCATTCTTAATAGTATAACTTGATATTTTATAATCATTATCGCTCAAAAGCTTAATTATATCCGTCAGGTAATACTCTTTTTGTTTATTATTATTTTTAATCTTACCAATAAACTTTCTTAACACTCCTTCATTAACACATATTATACCTGTATTGATTTCATTAATTTTTTTTATTTTACCATCAGCATCTTTTTCCTCAATAATTCCAACTATCTTTTTATTATTTCTAATAATTCTTCCATAGCCAGTTGGGTTTTCTTGCATATATGTTCCTAAACATAAATCTGAATTATCAAGTTTTGAAATCATTTTTTTAAGTGTCACTGGGGATATAAAAGGGACGTCTCCACATAGTATTAATATTTTATTATTTTTATTTACTGGCATTGATCTTATAGCAGTTTTAACTGCATCTGCAGTTCCATAGGGATTTTTCTGATCAACGCTTTTTACTTTATTTTTTTGGATAAAGTCTTTTAATTGTTGTGGCGAATTACCTAGGACACAAATTATATTTTTAGAATTTATAGATTTCGCAGCTCTATAAACATGTTCGATAATATGTTCGCCTGATATCTTGAATAATAATTTAGATTTTAGTGATAGCATTCTGGTACTTTTCCCAGCTGCTAATATAATAGTTGTTAATGACACTTTAGGTCTCCCGGCTAAGACTATCTCTTACCCTTCAGCTTTTTGATTAACCTTAGCTGTGCGGCAGCTTGTGCTAATTCTGTTTTTGCTTTGACCAAATCCATGTCGCTATTGCTATTCTCCATTGCTTTTTTTGCCGCTAACTCAGATTTCTTAGCTCTATCTTCATCTAAATCTGATTCTCTAATAGCTGTATCAGATAGAATGGTCACTGCATTAGGTTGAATTTCTAATATCCCCCCACTAATGAAAAAGATCTTTGTTTCACTGTCTGATATTTGTGCTCTTACATCACCAGCTTTTAGCTTTGTCAGCAATGGAGTATGTTTAGGAGTTATCCCAACCTCACCCATTTCTGCCGGCGCATACACCATCTGAACTTCTGCTGAAAATAATTCTTCTTCAGCACTTACAATATCTAGTCTCATTGTTTTATCTGACATTATTATAGTTCATCCGCTCTTTTCTTAGCTTCTTCAATTTTACCAATCATATAGAAAGCTTGCTCTGGTAAATCATCATAGTCACCATTTACTATTGCTTGGAAACCTTTGATCGTATCTTTTAAAGATACATATTTTCCAGGTGTTCCTGTGAACGTTTCGGCAACAAAGAATGGTTGAGATAAATATCTTTGTATTTTTCTTGCTCTGTTAACAGATAATTTATCTTCATCAGATAACTCATCCATCCCTAGAATAGCTATAATATCTTTTAGTTCCTTATATTTTTGTAGGACACTCTGAACTGCTCTTGTAGTATCATAATGTTCTTGCCCAATAACTAGAGGGTCTAATTGACGACTAGTTGAATCTAGTGGATCAACAGCAGGATAAATTCCAAGCTCTGCAATGTTTCTAGAAAGTACAACAGTTGCATCTAAATGAGCAAAAGTCGTAGCTGGGCTAGGATCTGTTAAGTCATCTGCTGGTACATATACAGCTTGAATTGATGTGATTGAACCAGTTTTTGTAGATGTAATACGCTCTTGTAGAACACCCATTTCTTCAGCTAATGTAGGTTGATAACCTACTGCTGAGGGCATACGACCTAGTAATGCTGAAACTTCAGTTCCTGCAAGCGTATATCTATAAATGTTATCAATGAAAAGAAGTGTGTCGCTGCCTGCATCACGAAAATGTTCTGCCATTGTAAGACCAGTCAATGCTACGCGTAATCTATTTCCTGGAGGTTCATTCATCTGTCCATAAACAAGCGCAACTTTATCAATAACCTTTGCGTCTGTCATTTCATGATAGAAATCATTACCTTCACGTGTTCTTTCTCCTACACCTGCAAATACAGATGACCCGCTATGTTCAGCGGCAATATTTCTAATTAATTCCATAAGGATTACAGTTTTACCAACACCCGCACCACCAAATAATCCTACTTTACTACCTTTAGCAAATGGACAAATAAGATCTACAACTTTAATACCTGTTTCTAGTAATTGAACTTCGGATGCTTGTTCTGCAAAAGTTGGAGGAGCTCTATGTATTGGCATTGTAGAGTTAGATTTAATTGGCCCTTTGTTGTCAATAGGTTCTCCCAAGACATTCATTATTCGTCCAAGAGTCCCTTTCCCTACTGGAACACTAATTGGAGCGCCAGTATTTTTAACCTCAAGACCTCTCTTTAAACCATCAGTTGTCCCCATCGCAATTGTTCTAACAATCCCATCACCAATTTGCTGTTGTACTTCTAAAGTTAAACCGCCTTCTTCAACCATAAGTGCATCATATATATTTGGGATTGAATCACGTGAGAATTGTACATCGATAACCGCACCAATTATCTCTACTACTTTACCTATTTCCATTTAATATGCTCCGTTTCTTAATTAATTATAATGCAGATGCACCTGAAATAATTTCAGATATTTCCTGTGTAATTGCTGCCTGTCTATTTTTGTTATAAATTATTTGTAATTCATCAATCAAGTCAGATGCATTGTCTGATGATGATTTCATGGCTACCATCCGTGATGCTTGTTCTGAAGCAATATTTTCTACTACAGCCCTATAAGTTAGTGACTCAATAAATCTAACAAACAGAGACTCTAAAACTTCTTTCGCATCAGGCTCATACAAGTAATCCCAATAATGTGAGTATTCTTTATCTATTTCTTGATCATTTGATGAAATTGGCAATATTTTGTCAATTGTTGGTACTTGGCTAACAGTATTAAAAAATTTATTGTAAGCCACATACACCTCATCAACATCTTTAGATATAAATTTATCTATTGTTGATTTAATTGTGCCCAACAAATCTTCTATTTTAGGCTGATCGCCCACTTGAGTAGATTGAGATATTACTTCCCCACCAATTCTTTGAAAAAATCCTGCTGCCTTGTTCCCAAAAACACTATAGCTTGTATCAATTTCATTATTTTTATTTTCTACAGTAGACTCAATTACTTTTTTAAATAAATTATTATTTAATCCTCCACAAAGCCCTCTGTCTGAAGAAACTACTATATAGGCTCTTTTTTTAACTTCTCTTACTTCAAAATATACAGAGTTATACTCTGCATGAGCATTAGCGAGATGAGACATTACATAGGATATTTTATCTGCATAAGGACGTGCTTTTTCCATTTGCCCAACAGCTCTTCTCATTTTACTCGCAGCAACCATTTCCATTGCCTTGGTAATCTTCTGAGTATTCTGGATACTCTTTATTTGAGTTCTTATTTCTTGACTGCCCGCCATTACCAAACACCATTAGTTTTGAAATCATCTAACACTATTTTCATTTTAGCTGCTACGTCATCATTATAATCAAGCACCGAATTAACAAGGTCTATTAAATCTTTATGGTTACTTCTAACGAATTCATGCATAGCTTTTTCAAAAGACATTACTTTATTGATTTCTACATCATCAAAATAACCTTCGTTAGCTGAAAAAAGTGATAACGACATTTCGGCAACGCTCAATGGTGAATATTGATTCTGTTTCATGAGCTCTGTAACTCTTTGACCTCTATCTAATTGTTTTTTTGTAGCTTCATCTAGGTCTGATGCAAACTGAGAAAATGCAGCCAATTCACGATATTGCGCCAAAGCTAGTCTTACTCCCCCGCCAAGTTTTTTAACTATCTTTGTTTGTGCTGCCCCACCTACTCTTGAGACGGATAGCCCAGCATTAATTGCAGGTCGAATACCAGCATTAAATAAATCAGATTCTAAGAAAATTTGTCCATCTGTAATAGATATAACATTGGTTGGTACAAATGCTGACACATCGCCTGCTTGCGTTTCAATAATTGGCATCGCAGTAAGAGATCCTGTTTTCCCTTTGACTTTCCCGCTTGTTAATTCTGAAACTGCATCTTCATTAATTCTTGCAGATCTTTCTAATAGTCTTGAATGTAAATAAAATACATCACCAGGATAAGCTTCTCTGCCTGGAGGTCTTTTTAGAAGAAGCGACACTTGTCTATATGCCCATGCTTGTTTTGTTAAATCATCATATATAATAAGTGCATCCTCGCCAATATCTCTAAAATATTCGCCCATTGCGCAACCTGAGTAAGGTGCGATATATTGCATTGCTGCTGAATCTGCTGCTGTGGCAGCTACAATTATTGTATGCTTCAAGGCGTCATGTTCTTCTAATTTTCTAACAACCTGTGCTACAGAAGATGCTTTTTGGCCAATGGCTACATATATACATTTTACGCCTGTATCTTTTTGGTTAATTATCGCATCAATAGCTACAGCTGTTTTACCCGTTTGCCTATCACCAATAATTAGTTCTCGTTGACCGCGCCCGATAGGAACCATCGAGTCAATAGCTTTAATACCAGTTTGTACTGGTTGATCAACAGATTTACGCTCAATTACACCCGGTGCAATCTTTTCTATAGGTGATGTATGTTTAGCATTAATTGGGCCATTATTATCAATTGGCTCACCAAGTGAGTTCACAACTCTTCCTAGTAATTCAGGTCCGACTGGCACCTCTAAAATCCTTCCAGTACACTTTACAATGTCTCCTTCAGAAATATGTTTATAATCACCAAGTATAACTGCTCCTACAGAATCACGTTCGAGGTTAAGCGCCATACCATATATTTTATTTGGAAATTCTAACATTTCACCTTGAAGAGCCTCAGTTATTCCATATACTCTGGCAATACCATCAGTAACAGATACAACTGTCCCCTCATTATGTGCCGTTGTCTTGAGATCAGAATCTTTAATCTTAGCTTTTATGATGTTACTTATTTCAGTTGGATTGATAGTCATATTTATACCTTATACTTAGATTATTAATTGTTGTTTCATTTGATCTAATCTGTTTTTAATAGTTAAATCAATTACTTCATTGTTAGATTTTATTTTTAATCCCGCCATTAATGTTTTATTGACAGAAAGTTTTACTTTTACTTCAGACTGATATTTATCTTTTAATAAAGATGTTAAGGAGTCTAGCTGATCTGCTGATACTTCATGTGCTGATTCAACTTCGACGACACGAATATTATTATATTTAAATTTCAATGATTCAAAAATTTCTGAAATTTCTTGCATATAAATTATTCTCTTAGTTTCAATAAGCAATGACAAAAAGCTAAAAAAATTTTTATTGCTGGCATCATCTAAAAAACTTGATAAAAATTTTAATGATGTTGCATTATCAATCTTAGGATCTGATAACAGGTCTATAGTTTGAGAATCTGCGACTATGGCTGACAACCTAGTCAACTGAACAGACCAGTTTTCAATACTCTTATCTTCCACAGCAAGTTTAAATGCTGCTTCGCCATAAGGTCTAGAATATATATAGTTTTCAGACAACTTACTTAAGCTCCTTTAGGGCTTCATCAAATATAGCCTTATGTTTTTCTTCACTGATCTCTGCTTTAATTATTTTTTCTGCACAAGCAATTGCAATCCGAGAGATGTCTTTTCTTAGTTCATCTTTAGCAATATTTAAATCTTGTCCAATTTGTTGGTTTGATAAAGCAATAATTTTATCTGCCTCTTTCTTTGATATTGTTTTTGCCTCACCGATAATATTTGATGATTGTTGGTTAGCCATAGTTATAACATCTGATGCTTTGCTTTTGGCCTCATCGACTATACGGCTATACTCTATATTAGCTTCGTCTATTCTCTTTTCGCCAAGCTCGGCAGAAGCCAAACCATCTGCAATTTTATTGGTTCTTTCATCCATCGCAGCCGTAAGAGGTTCCCACAAGTACGCTTTAATAAACCAGACGAAAATAACAAACGTTATCATCTGTCCAAATAATGTTGCTGTTATATTCATATCAAAAACCTGTCAATTAAGTTAATTACGCCCCAAGTGCTGCTTTTGCTGCGCCAATAAATGGATTAGCAAAAACAAAAAACATTGCGAATGCTAAAACAATAAATGGAAATGACTCCATTAAACCTGCAGTGATAAACATTTGTATTCTTAATGCAGGCAACATTTCTGGTTGTCTAGCAATCCCTTCAATGTATTTCATGCATATTAAACCCCAGCCTAATGCTGAACCAAGTCCCGCTGCTGCTAACATAATAGCAACTCCTAAACTTGTAGATGCATAGATCTCGGTAATCATTTGTGGTGTTAGTGTATTTTCCATTTTATGTCCTCTCGTTTAATGTGATTCTTCAGATGCCAAACTTATATACATGATGGTTAATACCATAAAAATAAAAGCTTGAAGTGTTATTACAAGTATATGGAATATTGCCCACATACTACCCGGTATTGGAATTATGTACCAAGGTAATATTGCTATCAGGAGAAATACTAATTCTCCAGTAAACATATTCCCAAAGAGTCTTAAAGCTAAACTTAATGGTTTAGCTATCTCTTCTACCATAGTTAATACAAAATTTATTGGTGCTAGAGCAATTCCAAAAGGATGAACGAGGAATGATTTAAAATATCCTCCGAGACCTTTATTCTTCACATTGTAATAAATACAAATTATAAAAACCGTTAATGCCATGGCAAAAGTTGTATGAGGGTCAGTTGTTGGCACAACTTTTAGAGCAGGCTTTCCATCTTGACCTACAATACCCATCATCTCTGCAGCTTTAGGTAATAAATCTACAGGAATTAAGTCCATTGCATTCATTAAAAACACCCATACAAATATTGTAAGGCCGAGGGGGCCAACTATTTTATTGGGCTTTGGGAAAGCTTCTTTTACAAGTCCATTAACAAAATCTATAAGGGTCTCTAAAATATTTTGTGCACCTGTTGGTGCGCCAACAGAAACATTTTTTCCAACTTTATATGCTACCCACATTACTCCAAACATGATTAATGTGCTAAAAAACATTGTATCTACATTAATTTGCCAGAATCCATCACCATATTGCAGTGACTGTAAATGATGCGATATATACGCTACCGGATTATCTGTTGCTGGACCTTCACCTTGACTCATAAAACCTGTTCTCGTCTTTCAATTAATAAATATTCTTGGACTTATAGAAGACATAACCTAGTTGGGCTAAAGAAAATGCTATTATTATTTCTATGGCGACAAGATTTAAATGTACAATTCCTAAATAGAAACCAATTAAAACTAAAAATAACCTAAAAACAACGCTTTTCAATAACACCAAGGCGCTTCTTGCCTGTTCTTGCTCTGAAGCTGCTTTACCAGCTGCGTTTACACTACGTGCAAGGAGTAATGAATTTACTATTGACATAAAACCGCCATATAACGACGATAATATGTTAGCTGAGCCTAAACTCAAAAAAACAAGTGCTACAATTATAGAAATTGAGCCCTGATATATTATTACCCTTAACACTTTTGATGTTCACCATGAAGCAAAAAACCACTACCTTAATGGTCATGAGTATTATAGAGGACAATTATGTTTAGTTCAATTTATATACAGAAAAATATAGAAATCAATTTTTTTTAAATTTAGCCACAATTCCTTGTAATTCGTTCAGGCTCTTGTATTTTATTTCTATCTTGCCAGCGCCCGCAGCATTGTGGTTTATTTTAATATCTGCAGCCAAATACTCAGAAAGCTCTTTTTCTAAAGAAACTGTGTCATGATCAACATCTTTTGTTTGTTTGACAGGTTTCATCTTAAAATTACGAACTAAAGCTTCAACAGCACGCACAGATAATTTTCTTGAAATAGCTTGTTTAATTATTGATTCTTGCAGGGTTGCATCAAGGGAAAGAACTGCTCTTGCATGGCCCATTTCAATTGAACCGGCAGCTAGTTTTAACTTAACATATTGAATAAGTTCATTTAGTCTCAAAATATTAGTAATATGTGATCTAGACTTTCCAGTATATTTCGCAATATCATCATGAGTCATGTCATATTCTGTGTTTAATTTATTAAGAGCTTCTGCCTCTTCAATGGCGTTTAGCTGTTCTCTTTGTACATTTTCAACGATAGCAATCAGCGCTGATTCTTTATCAGTAACATCCATAACTATTGCATCAATCATGTCTTCTCTTATTGACTGCATTGCTCTCCATCTTCTCTCGCCAGCTATTAACTCATAACCATCCTTTCCTTTGCGGACTATTATTGGTGCTAGTTGGCCATTTTCCTTAATAGAGGAGGCCATTGATTCGAGAGATTCATTAAAGAATACTTGTCTTGGCTGATCTTTGTTTCTTGTAATCTTATCTACTGGAATAGATAAAATTCTCTGATTTGAATTCTCCTCATCAGTGCGGAGTGTTTGCGTATTTTTATTTACAGGTTTAGCGCTAAGTAGTGCTTCAAGACCTGAGCCCAAGGCTTTTCTTTTTGTCATAAGCTAAATATAACTCGGTATTGATTAGATGTATAGATTACAGTTTTTCTTGTTTTAATATTTCACCTACTAAAGACAAATATGAAAGCGCCCCTTTTGAGCTTTTGTCATATTTAATAACAGGAAGCCCATGACTTGGCGCCTCAGCAAGCGTAATGTTTCTAGGTATCATGGTTCTATAAAGTTTATCAGTAAAAAATTTTATAAGCTGTGCGCTTACATCAATGGCAAGATTATTTCTTGGATCAAACATTGTTCTTATAATCCCTTTTATCACAAGATTTTCATTGCTGCTGGATTTAATTGTATCAATGGTTGTCATAAGTTCACTTAGGCCCTGTAGAGCAAAAAATTCACATTGCACAGGAATAAGAACTCCCGTTGCAGCTGTTAAGGCATTTACCGTTAAGATGTTTAGGGATGGTGGGCAGTCAATAATTATATAATCAAACTTAGATTCATGTTCGGTCAAAATATTCTTTAACGTAAACTCTTTTGACTCAGAAGACAAAAGCATTACCTCTGCTTCTGTTAGCTCAGGGGTCGCAGGTAAAATTGTGAACCCCAAATCATCAAGAGGCATCAAGCAACTTTCTATCTCATTTCTTCCTAAAAGGGCATCATTAATAGAATAATTTAAAGTGTGCGGGTCAACGCCGCATCCTCTTGTCGCGTTTGATTGCGGATCAAGATCTACAAGCAAAGTTTTTCTCTTGGTTTTAGCAAGACTCGCGCATATATTTATACATGAAGTTGTTTTACCTACACCGCCCTTTTGATTTACAACTGCCAGGACTTCCGTCATTATGTAATCTCTAAAATATATCTGTTTGTATCAAAGTAAGGGGTTTCAATTTTTGTAATATCTATCTTTGCCTTTAAGCTATCGCAATGTTTATTCATATCATCTTTTAGAATAAGTGCGTTTGAGCCTGTGAGTAAAAATATTTTTGAGGTAGCTCCCAAATTATTTCTGACCATATTAACAATATATGCCAGCTTTGCTTCAAATGATAATTTAGACACCACCTTGTTGCTAAAGTTTTTGAAAATTACTGCTGCGGGACTTTCTGTTATTATCATTTTATTAATATCAGTCTTCACTATATCTATATTTTCTAACTTAAGTATTAGCTTAACATGTTCTAAAAACCTTATAGGATTATCTCTTCTATCTAACAGAGTAATATGGTCATCTGGCCTAAAAAAGGATAATAATATCCCTGGTATTCCTGCTCCTGTACCAATATCTAGTAGCGGCCCCTTTGGAAGATGACTAAGCATAGAAAGCGAGTCAAAAAAATCTCTTTGTAAAAAATACGTACGGTCACGCGTAGAAATTATATTATTTTGTTCATGCCACTTAAAAAGTAGCCTAAGATATTCTTCTACCGTCTCAATAACAGAATTATCAACATTTAATGACAATGCCGTTAAAATCTTATCTAGTTCAGGGTCTGGTTTAATCATAGTGTTATTTGTGGGTTGGTGAGTAACAGGATAATAGCAGGTTTTTATAAAGAGTGTTTTTTAATATATATTCTCAATAAAGAAATAATCGCAGGGGTTACTCCAGAAATTCTAGAAGCCTGGCCTAATGTGTCAGGCATAATTTCTGATAATTTTTCTTTTGCCTCGTTAGATAAACCTTTAATTTCGTTATAAATTATTTGCCCAGGAATTTTTATATTTTGTGTTTTTAAACTATTTAACACTTCTCGATCTTGTCTCTTCAGGTATCCTTCGTATCTTTCCTGTATTGCAACCAAGTGGCCAATATCTGAATTTATAGTTTCACCAAAAGATTCTAATCCCTGAATATCTTTATATCCAATATCAGACATTTTAAGTAAACTCTTCATTGTTTGGGCGTTCTTTAACTTAAGATTAAACTTTTTTTCTAAAATTGAAGAAACTTTGCTGGATGGTAATATTTTTATTTCCTCAAGCCTTTTGCTTTCGGCCTCAATCTTTTTAATTTTGTTTTGCAGAAATAACAATCTCTCGGTAGAGACAACTCCGAGTTTATGACCAACAGCCGTTAATCTTTCGTCGGCATTATCTTCACGCAGTCTCAGCCTGTGTTCTGCTCTACTAGTGAACATCCTATAAGGTTCGGTCACGCCTAAAGTTACTAAGTCATCAATCATAACCCCTATATATGCTTGGTCTCTGTTAGGACACCACATCTCAATATTCCTGACAGAACAAGAAGCATTAATTCCTGCAATTATTCCTTGGGCAGCAGCTTCCTCATATCCAGTAGTGCCATTGATCTGGCCAGCAAAAAATAAATTTTTAATTTTTTTAGTTTCTAAATATTTTGTAAGTCCACGCGGATCAAAGTAACTATACTCTATTGCATATCCGGGCTGGGTGATTTCACAGTTTTCTAATCCCTTAATTGTTCTTAAAAAACTTAATTGAACATCTTCAGGCAAACATGTTGAAAGACCGTTGGGATATATCTCTTTGTCTGAAAGAGTTTCTGGCTCAAGGAAAACCTGGTGAGAGTCCTTGTCATAAAACCTCTCCACCTTGTCTTCAATAGAAGGGCAATATCGTGGTCCAACAGAATCTATAACTCCATTATACAGCGGTGACAAAGATTGATTATCTTTGATAATTTTATGTGTTTTATTATTTGTATAAGTTATATGACATGGTGTTTCAGAGATAATATTTGGAGTCTGGCCATAATGATCATGCATATATGATAGGCATGGCTTATTTTCATCGCTTCCTTGTTCTTCTAGTAAGGAATAGTCTATTGAGCTTTTTAAAATTCTTGGTGGCGTACCAGTTTTAAGACGCCCAAGAGAAAACCCATATTTTTTAAAAAAGTTTTCTAGTTCATTTGATGCATTATCGCCCAGTCTACCCGCAGAAAATGATTTATTTCCAACATGGATTTTACCGCCAAGGAATGTTCCTGTTGTTAAAACAACCGTTTTTGCAAAAATTTTAACGCCATTAGACATGACCACTCCTTGAAGGGTTTCATTGTCTACAATAATATTAGACACCATGCCTTCTATAACACTAAGGTTTGTTTGAGCGTCAATTGCTTGCTGCATTTTTAACTTATAGGTATCTCTGCATGTTTGAATTCTTGTTGCTTGGACAGCCGGGCCTTTGCTAGCATTAAGCTTACGCCTCTGCAACGCAGAATAATCTGCAATTTTACAAATTAGGCCATCTAAAGCATCAACTTCTTTTGCCAAATGTGATTTACCTATCCCTCCAACAGCAGGGTTACAGCTCATCTGTCCAATGCTATCATGCTTCATGGTAACGAGAGCTACGCTAACATTTGCTCTTGCAGCAGCATGTGCAGCTTCACAACCTGCATGCCCTCCACCTATCACAATTACATCAAATTTTTTCATAATTATTTACCAATACAAAAGTCTGAGAATATTTTATCTAACAAATCCTCGTTGACATCTCCACCCATTATAGCAACTAAGCTAACATGGGCTAAGCGTAATTCCTCTGCCACTAACTCTAATTGTAGATTATTGTTGCAATCAAGTGCCATGTAAAGGTTTTCTAAGCAAGATTTTAGATGTTCACGGTGACGCAATCTTGCTGTACCGGTTGTTTCATCATCTGGGACACTATTCTCAGACAGCTTCCTTTTTAGATTATCCATGCCAAGATTTTTAGTTGTAGACACGTTAAAATAATTAACACCGCTTCTGCTTATCACTGCTGGGTCAGCTCCAGTAAGGTCAATTTTATTGTTAACAACCCAATAATTATTAATTTTATTTTCAATAATTAAAGCCTCATCCTCTTTATCAAAACCAACAAAATCATCTACAACATATAAAACCAGGCTTGCTGTATTTATAGATTTTTTGGTAATTTCTATGCCTTGCAATTCTATACTGTCAGAAGTTTTTCTAAGCCCAGCCGTATCAATAATAGTAATATTATTTTTAGCAAGAACTACTTCGTGGTGAAGAGCATCTCTTGTGGTCCCGGGCATTGATGAAACTATTGATCCTTGCTCCCCAAGAAGAAGATTTGCGAGGGATGATTTTCCAACATTAGGTTTCCCGATGATTGTTATAATAGGTGTTTTATTAACTACTATCCCATTATCTACAGACTTTATAAGTTTGCTTAACTTAGATATTAAAGAATTTATTGTATTAAAATTATTTTTGTTACTATTATCTGGAGAATCATCTTCCGGAAAATTAATACAAGCTTCAATATTTGCTCTAAGTATAAGCACTTCTTCAATTAATAGTTCTATGTTTTTTGAGAAGTTACCCTGAAGCGTAATCATTGCGGCTTTAGACGCGCTGATATGAGAAGCATTTATTAAATCTGCTATTGCTTCAGCTTGAACTAAATCAATTTTGTTATTTAAAAATGCTCTTTCGGTAAACTCGCCTGGTCTAGAAAGTCTTGCGTAAGTATCACAGATATTTTCTAAAATAAAATCCATTGTAATTGGATTACCATGTGACTGTATTTCTAACATGTCTTCGCCCGTATAAGAAGAGGGGCCTTTATAATAAATTACAATTACATCATCAATTAAAGCATTACTCTTATCATGTATTTTTACATTAGTTGCAAATCTTGGTTTAAGTTCGCGCCCTATAAAATCTTTAATTACTGTAAGTACATTTTTTCCTGACACTCTTATCACGCCTATAGCTGACTTCCCATGAGCTGTAGAAATTGCTGCTATTGTTTCTTTGGTCGTCATAGGGTTTAAGTAATTATTCTTTTATTAATAACATATTGTTGTGCTATTGAAAGAATATTATTTGTCACCCAATAAAGAACAAGCCCTGATGGGAAAGTTGCGAATAAGAAAGTAAAAACAAAAGGCAAGGCAAGAAATATTTTTGCCTGCATTGGGTCAGTAGGAGCTGGATTCAGTTTTTGTTGAGCATACATAGATATTCCCATGAGGACAGGTAAAATATACAATGGATCTGCGCTTGATAAATCTTCTATCCATCCAATAAAAGGTGCATGCCTCATCTCAACACTTTCAATAATTACCCAATATAGGGCAATAAAAACAGGTATTTGAATAAGTATCGGCAAACAACCACCCAAAGGGTTTACTTTTTCTTCCTTATAGATTTTCATCAACGCCGCACTAAATTGTTTTTTATCATCCCCGTATCTTTCTTTCAAAGCATTCATTCTTGGCGTTAATTTTTTCATTTTAGCCATGGACTTATAACTGGCCTCTGATAATTTGAAAAACACTATTTTAATCAAAATGGTGAGCATAATAATTGACCACCCCCAGTTGCCAAAAATTAAATGAATTTTTTCTAAAATCCAAAAAAGTGGGGCTGCAAGAAAAGTTAGAACACCGTAATCAACTGTAAGCGCAAGACCAGGCGCTAAGTCTGTTATTTCAGCCTGAACTTTTGGCCCTATGTATAATTTACTATCAAAGGACTGAGATTCACCGGGAGACAAAGTAATGTAATTATCAACACTCCCAATTTGGTAACTGTTTTTATTGTCTTCAGAAAGCAATCTTGTGTAAATAGTTTTTGTGTCAGAGCCTTTCTCTGATGGCAGCCATGCAGTAAAAAAATAATGTTGGATCATACTTATCCAGCTTGTCTTTGCTTTTTTTAGAAAACTTTCATCTGCTATGTCTGAGAAATCAATTTTATTAAATTTGTCTTCACTGTCAAAATAAGCTGCGCCAGTATAAGTGTAAAGCATTCCATTCCCTTCAGTCTCTTCACCACGGCTCAAAGTATTGTATTGTCTCCATTCAATTTTTTTGTTAGAAGTATTTTTAACTAGTTGTTGAACTTCAACCAGATGACTATTTCTGGTAAACGTGTAGCTTTTAATAACCTCTGTTAAGCCAGACGAGGTTCCTTTGATAGATACTGTTAATTTATTATTATTCCCAAGAGAATATTTGCTTTTAACTGAAGTGTATTCTGTTGGAGCATCTAATTCTCGGCTCTGGACATTAGCAAGAGCAGTATAGCGTGATCCTTTTGTATTATTTAAAAGCTTAACTTTTTCATCAGAAGACCCAAAATATTTTAGGTATTTAAGCAGTTCTGAAGAAATTATAGCTCCGTCATTTAGGCTAATATCAACCTTCAGCGTGTCTGTTATTACTTCAATGCTTTTATTGAAACTAACCGGATTGCTTTTAATGATTTCTTGTTTTGGTTCTACATATGTTTGCTCGTTTATTGAGCTTGTCTCTGGGATATTTGGCTGCGAGTCAGTAATCGGCTGGCCACCGTCATTATTCGATGCGTCAAACAGTAAAATAAGAACTAGAAATAAAGAGCTATATAAAAATATTCTATTATTCATGTGTTTTTGACCCAAGTTTTGGAATAGGGTCATAGCCATGACTGCCACCAGGGCGGCAACTAATTAATCTTTTTCCTGCGTAATAAAGACCTCTCAAAAGACCGTGTTCCTTAAGAGCTTCTAACGTATATTCTGAACAAGTCGGAATGTGCCTACAGTTTGACTGAAGCATAGGGGACACAAATATTTGGTAACACCTAATAATTATAATTGGGATTGCTGTAGTAATTTTATTGATAGTTTCCATTCTTGCATAAGAATATCACTTATTTCATCTTTTTCAGAATAGATTTTTGAAGAAATTAATAAGAGGATGTCGAATGATCCTAGTTCTCCCAGGCAATCTCTAAAGCTCTCTCTGATGGTTCTACGAATTCTGTTTCTAATAACAGCCAGTTTCACTGCTTTTTTAGTAATTTGGATAGCAATTCTGGGTCGATCTAAATTATTGTTAAAGTATAATAAGCGGCAGTTTTTTTGCACTATTTTATTAGCGTGCCTAAAACTACGCAAGGTGTTTGAAGAAACTTTAAGATATATGTTGTTATCCACAACAGAAAACTAGGCGCAGAGTACAGCTCTGCCTTTTGCTCTTCTAGCGCTTAAAACAGCTCTACCAGCAACAGTGCTCATGCGAGACCTGAAACCATGTTTGCGTTTGCGCTTTATGTTGCTTGGTTGAAACGTTCTTTTCATAATATTATTACCCGACCTGTATACTGCAAATTATATATTTCTTTGTCAATATATAATTTTGATTATTTTTGTGAGATATTAGTTTCTCAACTAGTGAAAAAATATGAATAATACAGGTTTATGGGATAAATGCCTACAGGCATTCTGCGACAACCTCTCAGAAAAACAAATGAAAATGTGGATTCACCCTCTTGAGGTCAGCTGTGATAGCGATACTCTGCGCGTTATTGCGCCAAATAAATATATAAAAGACATTGTAGAAAGTGATTTTATTGAACTAATTAAAGAAATAGTCCTAGCTAAAAGCAACAATGAGGTATCGGTGGTTAAACTATCCTTGCCAGAAGTTAAAGCTACAGCAAGAATAATTCCTAAAACAAAAAGCTCTAGTATAAAATCTTCGCTGAATCCTGACTTAAATTTTGAAAACTTTGTTGAAGGAAAATCTAACCAGCTTGCAAAAGCAGCTTGTTCATCAGTGGTAACAGAGCTTGGACAATATAACCCCCTTTATATATATGGTGGGGTGGGGTTAGGTAAGACTCATTTGCTACACTCAATAGGAAATGAAATTCTCAAGCAAGACAAAAAAAAGAAGGTTGTTTATTTACACTCAGAAAAGTTTGTTCAAAACATGGTTACCGCATTAAGGACTAATAAAATAGAAGAGTTTAAAGATTTTTATAGGTCTGTTGACGCTTTGCTGTTAGATGATATTCAATTTTTTGCGAACAAAGAGAGGTCACAGGAGGAGTTTTTCCATACTTTCAACACGTTGTTTGAATATAAGAAACAGGTCGTCCTAACATCTGATAAATACCCTAAAGAGATAGCTGGTTTAGAGGAAAGGATTAAATCTAGATTGGTGTGGGGAATGAGTGTAACAATAGATCCCCCAGACTTAGAAACACGCGTGGCTATTTTACATGGTAAGGCAGAAGCTGTGAACCAAAAAATTCCAGATGATGTTGCTTATTATTTGGCAAAAAACGTATATTCAAATGTGAGAGAGTTAGAGGGGAGTTTAAGACGGGTTTTAGCTACAGCGCATTTTAAGCGAATGCCGGTTACCTTGGCTTTTACAAAAGAAACCTTAAAAGACCTAATATCATTACAAGAAAGGCTTATGACTATAGAGCAAATACAGAAAACAGTGGCAACTTATTATAACGTGAGGGTTTCAGACTTATTGTCTGCAAAAAGAGATAGAAAGATTACGCTCCCAAGACACATTGCTATGTCTATCGCAAAACAACTAACCAGCCACAGCCTCCCAACCATAGGGGACGCTTTCGGTGGAAGAGACCATACAACTGTTCTCCACGCTTGTAAAAAAATAAAAGCCTTAAGGTTAACCTCGGCATCGTTAGACCAAGATTGTCAAAACATATTACACACGTTAAATAATTAACTGTTAGTAAACCCTGGAAAAGAAATTAACAACTTATAGTCCACAAGTTATACAGGATTTAATCAACCTGTAAAAATACCCCACTAACCACAACTCACAAATTAAACAACAACAGCTTTAACTTTCAAGGAAAATTATCAAAACATAATAATAAAAATAATATATAATTTTAAATATGATTATATCCATACAGCGTGAAAAACTAATTAACCCGTTAAAACAAATGGTGGGTGTTTCTGAGAAAAAGCAAACTATGCCTATATTAGGCAATGTTCTTCTTAGAAGTGAAGAAGGATCGCTTTTACTTGTTTCTAGCGATTTAGAGGTTGAGGTTTCCACGTCTATCCCCTATGAAACAGAGGGTGGTATTAACACAACCTTACCTGCTCGGAAATTTCTTGATATTCTTAAATCTCTGCCGGGTTCTGATCTAGTGAACATAGAGGTTGGTGAAACTAAGGCGACGATTAAGTCTGGAAGAAGTAAGTTTACTCTTGCGACGATTCCAGGTTCTGAATTCCCCTACAAAGAAGAGGTTAATGAATTTAAATTTAGTGTGTTAGCGGCAGACCTTGATAACCTTATCGGTCAAACAGGTTTTTCAATGGCGACACAGGACGCGAGGCATTTTCTAAACGGTATGTTTTTAGAAGTGTCAAAAAACAAACTAACTGTTGTTGCTACTGATGGGCACAGACTGTCAATGTCTTCAGCTAAAACGGAAAACCCCATCGATGAACCAGTGAGTTGTATAGTGCCAAGAAAATGCATTATTGAAATTAAACGTATTTTAACAACATTTAAAGACAATAAAGAGAATTTAGTAGAATTTATGGTTACAAACCGCGAAATAGTTATTAAAATTGATGGGTTTATTGTTAAAAGTAAACTAATCGAAGGGAACTACCCAGACTATAAAAAAGTGTTTCCTGAATCACTTCCCCATAAACTCACCACCGACAAACAAGACCTAAAAGCAGCACTTCAAAGAATGTCTATTCTTTCCAATGAGCAATTTAAGGGGGTTAAGCTGTCCCTTAACAAATCAGACATAAAACTGTCAACAAACAACCCTTCTTTAGAAGAGGGTGAAGACAACATACCTTGTGAGTACTCGGGTGAGAGCTTTGATATTGGCTTTAACTTAAGTTACTTACTTGAGGTTATTGACGTGATCTCTTCTGATAATATTGAAATACAACTCAACAACGCTGATTCCGGGTGCTTAATATCATCTAAAGATGAAGCCGCTATGAATAAATATATTATTATGCCAATGCGGGTTTAGTTTGTACATTAAACAATACTCTGCCTCTAAACTAAGGAGTATTAATCTTGCAACCCTTTTCCCATCAAGGTATGTCAATATAATTGTTGGCAACAACAACGCCGGAAAAACTTCTTTAATTGAAGGTATATATTATTGCTCTGCTCTTAAGAGTTTTAAGGCAGTACAAACCGAAACATTAATACAAAAGAACGAAAATTCTTTTAAACTTCTTTTAAAAGCTGTTAAATGTGGTGATAATTTAGATATATACACTGAAAAGTCCTTAAGTTCTCCTAAAATAGTTAAAGTGAACGAGAAAAAGGTAACAACTAAAACCTTACTCTTAACTTTGCCGTGTATTGCCCTCTCGTTTGGCATTGAAAATATAATTATACAGTCGTCAGAGCAAAGAAGAGGGTTTCTTGACTGGGGGTCGTTCCACGTGGAACCTAAACACTTAACTAACTTTAAAAACTTTACTAGATCTTTAAAACAACGAAACAGCCTACTTAAAAAATCTGACACAATTAATATTGATTATTGGACTAAAGAGGTGTTTAAGCATGGGCTTCTTGTACACGAACAAAGAAATGAATATTTTATTGACCTTAATAGGGAGTTTATAAACTACACGGATAAATTAATAAATTTTGACAAAAGTGCTTATGATGACATTAAAAACACCACAATTGATTATTACAAAGGTTGGGACAAAGGGGTTGGGTTAGACGAAGCCTTAATAAACAGTCTAAACAAAGACAAGGCTATAAAACATACAAGCGTTGGACCCCACAGGGGAGACCTTTTGTTTAGCGTTAATGGGACAGACTTAAAAAACATATCTTCCATGTCTACACAAATTATAATTAGTTTATTATTGGTATTAAGCCAGGCAGAGGTGTTTCACGTGAAACACGGGTTCAGACCAGTAATACTAATAGATGATTTATTTTTTGGAATAGATGATAAGAACCTAAGGCTTGTGATAAACTTACTAGTAGGCTCAAAAGCACAGTGTTTTATTACAGCGCCAGACCTATATAAAGAAAAGATAAAAAGCCTTGGCAGAACAGCTAACGAGGTTAAAATGTATGAGTTTATAGATGGAGAAATACAAGAGGGAATTTAATGACAGATAAAACATATGACTCATCCAATATAAAAGTCCTAAAAGGACTTGAAGCAGTACAAAAAAGACCCGGCATGTATATCGGTGATACAGATGATGGTAGTGGCCTGCACCAGATGATATTTGAGGTTATGGATAATTCAATAGACGAGGCGCTAGCCGGTCACTGTGATACTGTTGACATTACAATACACGAGGACCAGTCCGTTACCGTAATAGACAATGGAAGAGGGATACCTGTTGACATGCACCCGGGTGAAAAAAAATCAGCAGCAGAAGTTATTCTTACGGTGTTGCATGCTGGTGGTAAATTTGATGACGACTCATATAAAGTATCTGGAGGCCTCCATGGAGTTGGGGTGTCAGTTGTGAACGCGTTGTCAGAAACTCTGGAACTAACGGTTTACAAAGGCGGTAAAATTTATAGCCAAGAGTATAAAGATAGCAAGCCTGTAGAAGCCCTAAAGGTCACAGGAGACACCGAGCTCAAAGGAACAAAGATTTCATTTAAACCCAGCAAGAAATATTTTACTCTCACAAAATATAATACTGATACGTTAAGGAGAAGGTTCAAGGAATTAGCTTTTCTAAATAGCGGTATAACAATAAAATTTACTGATGAAGCAAAATCAGTAAAAGATGAATTTAAGTATGACGGGGGTATTGTTGAATACATAAAAGAATTAACTAGAAAAAAAACATTAATACAAAATGAAATTATTTACTTCAAAAGTGAATCAAAAAATATTGCAGTTGAAATGGCAATGTTATGGAGCACTGCATACAATGAAGAAGTTTTGTGTTTTACAAACAATATCCCTCAAAAAGACGGAGGAACACACTTGTCTGGCTTTAAGGCGTCACTCACTAAAACTATAAACAGTGTATTTGATAAACAGCCTGGCACTAAAAAAGATAAAATTGATCTTACGGGAGAAGATGCGAGAGAAGGTATCACGGCAATTATATCTGTTAAAATGTCTGACCCTAAATTTTCATCACAAACAAAAGATAAGCTGGTTTCATCAGAAGTTAAGGGGATAGTTGAGTCTAGTCTAAACAGAAAACTTCATGAGTTTTTTGAGGAGAACCCCAAAGAGCTTAAAGCTATTATTGCAAAAGTATTCCAAGCAGCTAAAGCAAGAGAAGAAGCAAGAAAAGCAAAAGACCTAATTAGGCGCAAAGACCCGTTAAGCATAGGCAATCTTCCTGGCAAGCTTGCTGACTGTCAAGAGAAAGACCCTACAAAAACTGAGCTATTTATCGTTGAGGGTGATTCAGCTGGAGGATCTGCTAAACAAGCGAGGGACAGGAAAACCCAGGCAATTTTACCCCTTAAGGGAAAAATACTAAATACTCAGCGAGCACAAGACCACAAGGTTCTTTCTTCTTCTGAAATTGCTACTTTAATCACGGCCTTAGGCTGTGGGTTTGGAGACGATGTTGATTTAGATAATTTACGTTACGGTAAAATTATTATTATGACCGATGCAGATGTTGATGGTGCACACATAAGAACTCTATTACTCACACTGTTTGAAACTAAAATGAAGTTACTTATAGATAATGGCCATGTTTTTATTGCTCAGCCACCACTATATAAAATGAAAAAAGGTAAATCAGAAAAATATCTTAAGGATGATTCTGAGCTTGCAAGTTTTATTAATAATGACATCTCTAATACATATAAATTATTTATTGATAGCAAGGAAGTAACCCAAGAAAACACTCTTGAGCTTCTAAATACTTATTCCACCATGAGTGATATTTTAGGACAGTTTTCTTCTAAAAGGGATAAATATATATTACATAATCTTGCCTTTTTTGAAACACTATCTGTAGATACCTTAAAATCTTTTAAAGCATTAACCTCTTGGTGTAAATCATTTACACAACACATTAATGAAAATACTCCTATTAATTTATCGTTTGCGCTTACTCCGTCAGAAAATGTATCTGAAGATAAAATTTATTCTATTAACATTACTAAAACAACGAATGGTGTTGTTACATCTCAAGACCCGTTAAGTAAACACTTCTTTAGCTCTGACTCTTATACTGACCTAGTTTCCTTAAAGTTTGGAATCTATACAAGATCTGTGTTTACCTATACTGATAAAAATGATGGCCCTGAATCTAGCCCTTCTAATTTAACAGATTGTTTTAACGCATTAATTGCTGCCTCAAAAGGATCAATTACACTTCAGCGTTACAAAGGTCTTGGGGAAATGAATCCTAACCAACTTGAAGAGACAACTATGAATGTTAAAAGTAGAACTTTGTTAAAAGTTTTACCTTTAGAAGACGGCAATCAGGTTGTAGTGGAGCTTATGGGTGATGATGTTGAAATGAGAAAACAATTTATCAAACAAAAATATTCTTCTGTTAAAAATCTAGACATATGATCGTTGTTACGTGGAATGTAAATTCTATTAAAGTTCGGCTGCATGCGGTATTGCAATACTTGTCAGAAGAAAACCCCGATGTACTTGTTCTCCAAGAAACAAAAAGCATTGATGAAAATTTTCCAGTATCAGCTTTTTCTGACATTGGTTACCATGTTATTTTCTGTGGCCAAAAAACATATAATGGAGTTGCTATTATTTCTAAAGACGAGCCTCAAGACGTCCATATTAACCCTGTGTCTACAGATGAAAATGAAATGAGATCAATTTCAGCAATTTATAATGGAATAAGAATTGTTAATCTCTATGTTGTAAATGGGCAAAATGTTGGAACTCCAAAATATGAATATAAACTTAAATGGTTAAACAAATTAATTTCTTATACAAAAAAAGAGTTAGAAAAAAGTAACGACCTTATACTTTTAGGTGATTTTAATATTGCTCCTACAGACAATGATGTTTTTGATGTTGAGATAACTCATGATGAAATACTTTGTTCACCTAAAGAAAGAGAATTGCTTACCAAACTTCTTTCCATGGGCTTGCATGACCTCTTTAATGATTATGATTACCCTTCTCAAACCTTTACATGGTGGGATTATCGAGGTGGTGCATTTCAGAGAAATATTGGTTATAGAATTGACCTTGTACTTGGATCAAAGTCTATAAAAAAACGATGTTCAGAGTATTTTATTGACAAGAAAACCCGTCATAAGTCATGGTGCCTTGCTGAACCTAGAACGTCTGACCACGTTCCCGTCAGAGTTTTATTAGATTAATTTTTTAATGGTAGTTTGAAATTCTCTTTGTTATGATGAGAGAACATTAGGAGACATACCATGAAATCAATTATGGTCATTAATTCAAAAGGCGGTTCTGGCAAGACTACAGTATCTGTTAATCTAGCTGCATATTGTGCTCAATTTGGCTTTAAAACAACATTAGTTGACCTTGACCCTCAAGAGTCTAGTACACAGTGGTTAGAAGCCAGACCTTTGTCTAAAGCAAAAATAAACGGAACAAAAAATTTTAACAAACCTCTTAAAAAAGAGAAGAAATCTGTTGTAATTTATGATGTGCCTGCAGCAATATATGGGTCGAGACTAGACACGTATGTTAAAAAAGCTAATATGATTATCGTGCCTGTGCTTCCTTCGCCTATAGACATGAAGGCTGCAAAAGTTTTTATTCAACATCTTAGATCCATGGGGCCTGTTATTAGAAATCAAATAAAAGTAGGGTTAGTGGCTAATCGTTGTAGAGCGAACACAAATATATTTTTAGAACTAGATACTTATTTATTGAAAGAGAAGGGTATGAAATATATTACTGCTTTTCGAGACAATACGAATTATATAAAATCTGCAAGCACGGGGCTGGGTATTTTTGAAATGGGTGCAAGCGCTACTGCGCAAGATCGCGAAGAATGGAAGCCATTAATTAAATGGTTAGAGCTAACTTCTTAAGCATTTTTTTATTCCTATACGTGCATCTTTGTATGTAATGCAACCATAAAATATTTTTTTCATCTTTTCAACGTTAAGAATTCGTGATTCTTTTAAGAAACTCAGTCTTTTTTCTGAATATGTTTGCAATGCCTGCTCAAACGTAATGTATTCTGGCAACTTAATATTAATGGCTTCATAAACATGCTCATAGTATGTTGTAGTCTTGATTGGATTCCCGTCACTTACGTTAATTATTTCTATCTTATTTTCCAAAGCTATTGATGCTATACATATTCTTGCAAGGTCTTCTACATGTATTATATTCGTTACCCTGCTTTCATTATTATTTACTAACGGCTCTCTTAATTTAACTCTGTCTACAGGAAGCCTCCCTTTCCCATATATACCAGGGACTCTTAAAATAATTAATTTTATATTATTCTTTTTTGAGAAGCGCATTAATTGATTTTCTGCATCAACTCTTCTTGTTGCTCTTTCAGTTATTGGCGCAACCCCCGTATTTTCATCTACTACTCTACCCTTGCAATCACCATAAACTCCACTTGTGCTTGTATATATTATTTTTTTTATTTTTAAGTTAGAAATATTTTTTATAAATTTCTTTATTCGGTCATCTTTATTAGAGAAGGTGCTTGGTGGTGCCATGTAAATTACAGTGCTATTTTCTGCAAACTGCAAATCTATTTTTTCTTCATCAAAATCTCTAATAATATTCTCTATATCAGCCGGTCTATTTTTTTTAGTTCTACAAACTTCTTTTACAGCAAAATTATATTGATTTTGGAGTATAAGATTTATTATATATCCGCCCAAATAGCCACTGCCAGCTAAAATTAATTTATCCATTATTATGCTCTTTTATAATTCTAATGTATTCCGCAGCCTCTTCATTATTATTGATGAGAACTGTGTCATTTATATTCTCCATATTTACGCCTTCTACCAGTCTCATGTTTGGGACTACAAGTATATTTTTATTCTTGCTCTTAATTAATTTTAGTTTTGAGACTAAATTTTCTAAAGCTGTTTTACTTGAAATAATAAAATAATTATTCATATTTGTTTTTATTAAATCTTTTAAAGAATTTAGATTTTCTGGCTCTCTTTTATATACATCTACAACCAACACTTCATGGTTCTTTTCTTTAATCTTATCTTCAAGATAAGTTCTTCCGTCTTGGCCTTTTATAATTAAAAACTTAGATTTTATGTCAGAGTCTTGTGTAATGCGATCTAGAAGTTTTTCGCTAGAATAATTTTTTTGAGGGTAAAGGGCTTCTAAGAAGAATGTTTCTTTGATTTTTCTTGCACTATATTTTCCTAAGCAATATATTTTTATTTTATTATTTTTTCTAATCTGCTCATGAATTTCAAACGAGTAATCAATAGCATTTTTACTTTGGAATATTACATTAATCTTGTTATTTAAAATATCTATAATTTTTGCAACATCATATTTAATTGGAAATGTTTTAACTGCCATAATCTGATGGATGGTTGCTTTATTTAGCATGCAGTATTTTTGCATGTCTTCATATATTGACATTTGTGACAAAACTATCAGGTTCATTACTTTTTAAGACCTAGTAGCGCCTTAGCCCCCTGTTTAATGAATAGCTTTGCCATATAAGATCCCACGCTTCCCGAAGCTTTGTTTATATCTACGACATAAGAACTTTTGATATGTTTGTTTCCATCTAAACTTGAAACATACGCTTCAATTTTTATGCTCTCATTTTTTATTACTGCATGCGCGCCTATAGGAGACATACAGTCGCCACCTATCTCTTTGACAAAATTTCTTTCTTCAGTTACACATTTTTCAACATTGTCAATTTTGTGTTTATTTAAAATCTTTTCTATATGTTTATTTTTCTTTAAATATTCAATGCACAGCACTCCTTGTCCTGCCGATGGCACAAAGTCTTCAATAGGAATATATTCAGAAATGTATTTTTTTAAAGACATTCTATGGAGACCAGCTGCAGCTAGTATTATCCCGTCAATTTTTTGTTCTTCCATTTTTTTTAACCTTGTTTGAATATTTCCTCTTATTTCAATTATCTTAAAGTCTTTTGATATATTTTTTAACATAGCAATTCTTCGCGGGCTTGAGGTACCAATTGTTGCATCAGCTGGCAAGTCGTTTATTGTTTTATATTTTTTAGATACAAACGCGTCACAGGGATTTTCTCTGTTTGATATAGTTATTATAGAAAATTTATTTTCTAGTATCATAGGTACATCTTTAAGTGAGTGAACAGCAATATCTGTGTCTCCGCGTAACAAGGACTCTTCTAATTCTTTAAGAAATAAACCTTTCCCGCCATGTATCTTAAATTCTTTTGGTGAAACTTTGTCGCCACTAGACACCATTGAAACAATTTCTACCTTATTATGTTTTGAAAGCATAGCGCTTACCATTTTTGCCTGTTCTAAGGCCAGAGGACTATTTCTTGTGGCAATTCTAATTATATTTTTCATATTTATAATTTTTTGTTTTTATTTATACTATACTTACTGATAAATAATGTAATTAAAAATTAACAAATATCATGAAAAATGTAACTTGGTCCAGTAGATTCACAAAGCAAATTGACGCAGAAGTTTTAGATTTTAGTCAAAGCCTAAGCATTGATATTGTTCTATATGATGTTGATATTAGAGTGACATCTGCCCACGTACAAATGCTGTCTAGTTGTGGACACATTAAGCCGTCTGAGGCAAAAGCAATTATTAAGGGCCTGAATACTATCAAAAAGATGGCAGAAAGTGATAAATTACCTTGGTCTATTGAATACGAAGATGTGCATATGAATATAGAAAATGCACTTGTTGGAATTATTGGAGATTTAGGTAAAAAGATACATCTTGGAAGATCAAGAAATGATTTGGTAACCACAGATTTAAGACTATATCTTAGAGATTTTATTGACCTTTACCTTGTTAAACTAAGAGAGACTCAGTATGTGCTCGCTAATATGGCTAAAGAGCATTCAGCTGCATTATTTCCAGGGTTTACACACATGCAAGTTGCACAACCCGTCACGTTTGGGCACCACTTGCTTGCCTGGAATGAGATGTTATTTAGAGATGAAACTAGACTTCTGAATACTAGAGAAATTATGAATGAGATGCCGCTCGGGTCAGCAGCGTTATCAGGAAGTTCTTTAAAAATTGATCGGAAAATGGTTGCTAAAAGTTTAGGTTTTAAAAGCATCACATTAAACTCTATGGATGCGGTTAGCGATAGGGACTATGTTTGTGATTTTGCTTATGCAAATAGCATGATTATGATGCATTTATCAAGGATTTCAGAAGAGCTTGTATTATGGATGAATCCGCAATTTGGACTAGTAGATTTAGATGAAGGATTTTGTACAGGCTCATCTATTATGCCTCAAAAGAAGAACCCCGATGTCCCGGAACTCATTAGAGGAAAAACAGGGTCAGTGTATGGTTCTTTAATGGGACTGTTAACTTTAATGAAAGGATTGCCTTTAACATATAACAGAGATATGCAAGAAGACAAGACTTTGATATTAGAGTCAATTGATACGACTATGAGTTGCTTAAGCTTGCTGCCAAGATTAATATCTACAATGAAGCTGAACAAGAATAAAGGAATTGAGATTGCATCAGGGTTTTTCTCAACAGCTACCGACTTAGCTGAATATTTGTCAAAAAAAGGTATGCCTTTTAGAACATCTCATCATGTAGTGGGTGATATTGTAAAATTTTGCGAGAAGAAATCTCTACAATTATCAGATTTAACAATTGATGAGTTAAAAAGATTTTCAACATTAATTTCTAGTGATGTATACAAAGTTCTTGATCCCATGACATGTATAAAATCAAGGACAGGAGTTGGTGAAACTTCGCCAGCCTCAGTAACTAAGCAAGCAAACGCTGTATTAGCGAGGCTAAAAAAATCTGGTTTTAAAAAGTGAATATAAAAAAGATAATCATAATATTATTATTTTTTAGTAACCCTGCTTACTCAGAGATTCCAACTATAGAAGAATACCAAGATAACCGAGACATAGAGGCGCATGACACATATATATATGGACTCGAGCGTGGACTCGACTGGGCAAATGAGTATATGTTTCAAAAGCATTCTATAGAAATTTACTGTAAGCCTTCAGACCTTTCTTTGTCATCGAAACAACTTAGAAAAATTATAGATAAGACAATTCAAAACAATATTACATTTTATAATAAATATAAGAGCGAACCATTAGTTGGGTTAGCACTTAGAAACGGATATATAGATAATTTTCCATGTAATTAGTAAGGAGATTATTAAATATTTTGCTATAGCCCCTAGCAGATTAAATATTTTTCTTTATACTATTATATAAAGATAATTAAGGAGAGGAAATCATGGCAGAACACCCAAAACCACAAGGCGATGACATTATATTGCCAGACGGAACGGTCGTTGGTACTTGGAATGGAGATGATGTAAAAGATCTTCAGGTAGAAGTATTGCGTATAATCAAAGAACAAAAAGATGCTGGAGCTGACCGTAATAATTTACTTATTAGGTTTGGCGTCCCACATTTTGATCAAACACCTGAGCATTTGAGACCATTTATTGCATATGCACTTTGGGGTGTCGATAAAACTGGTAATTGCCTAACTCATAGAAGAGCAGATCATTTTGAAACTGTTGAAAAAATCAATGAGAAATACGGTAGTGAAACAGCAATGGCAGCGGCTCAAAGACATAGGGATTAAAATTATAGTTTAATGGGCTCTATCTTAAGAGCTCATTAAATTTTTTGAAGCCATTGGATAAAATCTTCGCTTACTTCACGAGTTATTGTATGTCCAAAAGCACCAGTGTGCTTAGTTAGCTTATCAGTTTTGGTTTCTAGAAAGGCCAATGTTTTTTTAAAATCATCATAACTAATTGCTTTGTCTTCATAGCCATGTGCAATAAATATATTATTATTCTTTAGCGAAGCTTTTTTAAATTCATTGGCAGATGGCATATAACCTGATAATGCAGCGCAGCCATCAATTTTATACTTTGATTTAAATAACAAGCTTAAAGATAGAGCCGCTCCCTGAGAAAACCCGCCAATTATAAGTTTTTTGTTTTGGTCTAATGATAAAGACTCAATTAAATTATCAATAACTTCAATTGACTTGTTAAGACCATCATAGTCTTCTACCAGATCGCCATTATTATTTCTAGCTGGCAGAGGGTACCATGAGCTTTTTCCATCTATAATTGGAGCATTAGGTAATACAATATATGCAGTTTCATTCAGTCTCATATTTATTAACTTCATGGTTGGCTCAAATGACCAATTATTTGAACCGTATCCATGAAACCAAAGAATATTTACTTTAGAATTCTTTTTATTTCCAATAGTTATAAAATCATCATTATTTAAATTCATTATCAGCCTAGTAGCAATCCAATATTATGACTATAATGTATCATATGTCAGAGAAAATTAATCACGCTCATAGCAAGGCTCTTAAATATGTCTTAGCTATACCATTTTTGATAATTGTAACATCTTGTGGAAACAAGGGGCCTTTAACCGTACCTCAAGAAAAAATGGAAAACCCTATAGAACAACAAGAATCTGAAAATAATAGTTATTGAGATTAATAAATGACCACAGTATATAATGAAGATATATTATTTTTTGACGGCATAAACGTACTAGACTTAGCCCTATTAAACCAAACACCTTTCTATTTATATTCTGAAAATATAATTACTAATAATTTTTTAGCATATCAAAAAAGCTTTGGAGATAATCCTCACTTAATATGTTATTCGGTTAAAGCAAACTCTAATCTATCTATACTATCTTTATTAGCAAAATTAGGCTCAGGGTTTGATATTGTATCTGGCGGTGAGTTATCACGGGTAATTCAGGCAGGAGGGAATCCTAGTAAAACTGTATTTTCTGGTGTTGGCAAAACTGAAGAAGAAATAAGGTTTGCTTTGTCTAAGAATATTATGTGTTTTAATATTGAGTCTCGTGATGAACTTCATACAATAAATTCTATAGCTCTAGAAAAAAAAATGTGTGCAAATGTTTCTATACGTATAAATCCTGCTATTGACGTAGATACACATCCTTATATTACTACTGGGATGCAAGATAATAAGTTTGGAATAGAACAGTCAGAAATTTTAGATATATATAAAGAAGCTTATGAATTAAAAGGAATTAATATAACTGGTATAGATTTTCACATAGGATCACAAATTACGGATATAGACCCTTTCAAAGAATCTGTTTTAAAAGTTATTGCTATAATTAAAACATTACAAAAAAATGACATAAAGTTAAGTCATATAGATATTGGTGGAGGCTTAGGCATATCTTATAATAATGAGGAAAGTCCAGACAAGAGTCTTTTTATTTCTACAATACTTGATTTATTAAAACCTCTTGAAACTACAATATTAATTGAGCCCGGCCGCTCTATAGTTGGCGAAGCAGGTTTATTAGTTTCAAAAGTAATTAACACAAAAAAATCTTCATCTAAAAACTTTGTTATAGTTGATGCGGGCATGACTGATCTTTTGAGACCGCCTCTCTATAGCGCCTATCACTCAATTAAGGAGGTTTTCCACACTGATACTAATAAGATATTATGTGATGTTGTGGGCCCTGTGTGTGAAACCGCAGACTTTATTGGTAAAGACAGAAATCTTTCTTTATCGAAGGGTGACTACATAGCGGTTGAGTGTGTGGGTGCATACGGGTTTGCTCTTTCTTCAAATTATAACACTAGACTAAAATCAGCAGAATATCTTATTACTAAAGACGGTGGAAATATAAGAAAGATTAGGGATAGAGACACTATAGAGCAGGTACTTGAAAATGAGACAAAATATTTATCATAAATATAGATTGAGAAAATAAAATGCAAGTGCCTTTTACAAAGATGAATAGCCAGGGAAATGATTTCGTTGTCATTGACAATACAGATTTACTTTATCAGTTTGATAATAAACAAATCCGTTCAATTTGTTCACGAGATATTATTGGTTGCGACCAACTTTTATTATTAGATATAAAAGACTCAAATAATGTTACCTGTGAAATTTTCAATCAAGACGGCTCTTCAGCACAACAATGCGGAAATGGGATGAGGGCAATTATGCTTTTCTTAAATAAAAAATATAATTTTTTTAACTCTAAGATATTTGTAAATTTGGTGCCATACAGCGTCAATTTTGTTAGTGAAAAAGAAATAAAGGTTAGCATGGGTAACGCAATATTTCTTGAAAATATCCCTGATACTATATCTAAAAATATTTCAATTAATACAAAGAATTATTATTATCAAGTTTCAGTAAAGAGCAGAGCATCACCCTTATCTTTTTCATACTCTCACTTATCTGTAGGAAACTCTCACTGTATTGTTTTTTCTAAAGACTCCTTTGATAATAAAGAAGAAATTTCAAGCATCCTTAATTCGTTATATGACAGTAGCGTCAATATATCATTTATTTTAAATACAGAAGACTTTGTAAAAGAACCTAATAGCTCAATTATTTTGCGTGTAAATGAGCGTGGTGCAGGATGGACAAAATCTTGTGGCAGTGGAGCCACTGCGACAGGTGCGTTTATTTCAAGGTTTATGTTATTGCCAGAAAATGGATCTAAAAAAATTAATGAGTTGCGTATAAGTCAAGAAGGTGGGGAACTAAAAATACAAAATATTTTTATGACAGATTTAGATGGTAGCCATTCTCCAGAACTATACCTTTCTGGTCCAAGCACATTTGAATATGATGGCGTATGGAATGACTGATATTGCTGATAAAATTCAAGATTTTCTTGTTTATCTAAAATATGAAAAGCAATACAGCGGCGCAACACTGAAAAACTATAACCTTGATTTAATAAAATTTAATACATACCTTTTGGATTTAGATATTTTTATGATATCTGAAATAACAAATAGTCATATTCAAAATTATATAAATAAATTAAATCGTGCTGGACTGATGGCCACATCTCTTTCCAGAAAAACTTCTTCTATTCGTTCATTTTTTAATTTTATGATTAAAAAAAGAATAATTAAAAGCAACCCATCAAAAAAAATAACTGTTCCTAGGAAACTACAAAAACTCCCATACATCTTATCTGTTAAACAGATTGATTTATTATGCGATATTCCCTTAACATCATTTGCCTCTATAAGGGATAAGGCAATGATAGAACTAATGTATAGTTCAGGTTTAAGGCTTAGTGAAATAACATCCTTAAACACCCAATCAATTAACCTAGATGAAAAAATGCTTTCTGTTATTGGGAAAGGCAATAAGCAGAGATACTTGCCTATAGGATCTAAAGCCATCATTGCGTTGTTGGCTTGGGTAAAAATACGTTCAAAGCATACAAAAGATCAAGAAAAAGCACTTTTCTTAAATAAATTTGGTAGCAGACTATCCAATAGATCAGTTCAGGTTAGGCTTGATTACTGGTGTAAGTCTCTTGGCTTAAATTGTAAAATTAGCCCACACACGCTAAGGCATTCTTGCGCAACTCATTTGCTTGAGTCATCAGGTGACCTGCGTGCAGTCCAAGAGTTTTTAGGTCATGAAGATATTAGTACAACCCAAATCTACACTAATGTTAATTTTGAATATTTAAAGAATATATATATTAAGGCACACCCAAGAGCTAAAGAGATTAAAGACTAGCTTCTAATGTAATAGTCAGTGAAATAGTAATAATAAAAATATATACTTAGTGGATGATTAAACCTTTAGAAATTAGATATATTAAAAAAACAAATACAGTGGTGCTGAGTTTTGAAGATGGCATAAATGCTGACTTAACCACAGAATATCTTAGATGTTTTTCACCTTCAGCTGAAGTAAAGGGGCATGGCCCAGGACAAGCAGTACTACAAAAAGGGAAAGAAAACGTTTATATAGATGCAATTGAGCCAGTAGGTAACTATGCCGTTAAAATTATATTTGATGATGGTCATAGCACAGGCCTTTTCTCATGGGAATATTTATATGATTTATCAATAAACTATAAACCTTATTGGCATGATTATTTAGAAAAATTAGCTGAATCTGGGTATGTTAGGAAGAAGCCATGAGCAAAATAAAATCTATAACTACAATAAATGCTCCAGAAGCTCTAGGCCCATATAGCCAAGCTATAAAAGCTGGTGGGTTTATTTATATTTCAGGTCAGATTCCACTTGTGCCAGAAACCATGGAGATAGTATCTGGTGATTTTAATAAACAAGTAACTCAAGTTTTTAATAACCTAAAAGCAATTATTGAAGAATCTGGAGCTAGTATTTCTAATACTGTTAAAATAAATGTATACCTGAAAGATTTATCAAATTTTCAGAAAGTAAATAGCGCAATGGAAAAATTCTTTGCAGAAAAACCGTTTCCTGCCAGAGCAGCAGTTGAAGTTAGCAGACTACCAAAAGATGTTGATATTGAGATGGATGCAGTTGTATTTGATGATGACTAGTTTAAATGGCTATTACAAAAAGATTAGATGATAGAGATTTAGAGGGATTGCCTGGTATTGGTCCTGCTACTAAAACACAACTTAATAAAATTGGCATTAATAGAATCAGCGACCTGATTTTATTTCTTCCAACTTTTCTAATTAATAAAACTAAATTATCTGAGATATCTTCTGTTTCTAATGGGGATAGCTGTCTCTTCATAGGCACAATTACCAAAGTATTCCAAACAAGAAATTATAAGCCAAATTTAATATTAACAATTGATGTGGGCAGTGCAAATATTCAGATAAGATTCCTGCATAAAATTATTATTTATTCTGGTTTAAAAATTAATATGAAAGTACGTATTTCAGGAGTAGTACGGATTAAGGGAAAACTAGTTGAGATGATTCACCCAGAAGTTGAAATTATTAGCAATAAAAAACAAATTGAAAATGTGGTGCCTTATTATAAAACTAAAAAAATGATATCACAAAATAAAATTAGATCATTTATTAAACATGCATATGATTATGTATGTAGTAAAAATAACGCCGATATTTTCTCTAATGAGATTTTAGAAAATCTTGAAATACCTTATTATATCGATGCATTAAAATATTGCCATTTCCCATCTTCTGATGACTATGATATCTCAAATGCTAATTTTGAATTAGGCAGGCAAAGATTTGTTATAGAAGAGCTTCTTGCTTATAAATTATTATTGTTAGATGCAAAAAAAATATATGAATCAAATGAGTCTCATATTTTTAATATTCCTGAAGATACTGTTAACAACTTTATCTTATCTTTACCCTTTGTTTTAACAACATCGCAAAAAAATGCAGTATCTGATATTAAGAATAGCTTTCTAAAAACTTACCCCACTAAAAGACTTGTACAGGGTGATGTTGGATCAGGGAAAACTATAGTTGCAATAATAGCTTCATATTTTTCTAAACTATCAAATCTTCAAACAGGCATTCTCGTGCCAACTGAAATTCTTGCAGACCAACATACAAATACTTTTAAAAAAATGCTTCTAGATTTTCCAGTGAAGATAGAATGCCTAAAAAGTAATTTAACACCACGTGAAAAATCTAGAATTATTGAATCTGTTCGATCAGGTGACACCGATATATTAATAGGCACACACTCCATAATTCAAGATAATGTTAATTTTCTTAATCTGGGTCTTATAATAGTTGATGAACAACATAAGTTTGGAATTAATCAGAGAGTATTACTTACTCTGAAGAATAGTAAAAATTCATTAATCCCACATGAATTATATTTGTCAGCTACACCCATCCCTAGATCATTATCATTAGTTTTATATGAAGGGTTAGACTATACAGTAATTAACGAATCTCCAAAGAATAGAAAAATTATCAATACTCAGATGATTAACCATGATAATCGTTCAATTCTTCATGATAGTGTCTCTAAAATATTAAGTGATAAAGAACAAGTCTATTGGGTTTGCTCTTGTATTGATTATACTGAATCATCAGAAAGTGAATATGTCCAAGGAATCTATGAAGACTTATCTAATAGATTCGCAACTACTTCAATTGGTATGCTTCATGGCAGAGTAGACTCAAAAGATAACACTAAAACTATGAAAAAATTTGTTAGTGGTGAAATTCAAATACTTGTTTGTACGACTATGATCGAAGTTGGCGTGGATGTTGCTAATGCAACATGTATAGTTATTGAGGACCCTAATAGGTTTGGACTGTCACAGCTTCATCAGCTCAGAGGAAGAGTAGGAAGGAGTGACAAACAAAGTTATTGCTATCTTGTTTGTAAAAATAATTTAAGTGATCATGCGCTAGATAGGTTAAAATCTTTAGAACTAAATTCAAGTGGATTTAAGATTGCAGAGGAGGATCTAAGACTGAGAGGCTCAGGAGATTACTTGGGGCATAAACAGTCAGGCGCCAACCATAACTTTAAATTAGCTACGCCTGAAGATGCATTAAATAATTATGACCTTGTACGGGAATCTATGAACTGTGTCGATAAACTTGATGAGAAAAGTAAAAACAAACTAATTAAGCGATGGGGAAAAGATTCGACAGAAACGATTCAGTTGTAGAGCATGACAAATCAATATTTATCTAAATGGAAAAATGAAAAAAAGTTAATTAACTTAAGTCTTAAAACAAAACTAAGTATTATAGATCAAAACTCATTGACAAATAGATTAATGTGTAAAGATAAGCATGGGTTTACAGTTAATGTTTTAAACCAAGAGTGCAGGTATTTTAACCAATCAATGCAATGTAATTTACCACATAAAATAAGAGGAATCGGAGTTTATAGAAAAGTTATTTTATCTACAAATTACTACCCGAAAATTGAAGCTTACACGTTCATGTTAATTAAGCATGTTTCGGGGAAAGAGAGGTTTTTGAAAATATTGGGTACTAGATCCCTTGGCACATATATATTGAACCCTAAGCGTTTTAAAAAAAAAGCTACAGTATATAGAAGAGTAGGCAACACTATACATAGAATTTCAACCTATAGTTATCGGCATAAAAATATTTATCTTAATGAAATATTTCCAGACACCATAGAGTTTGAAAAAATATCGTATTTAAATGCTAGAGGAAAGTTCACTAAATGATTTCACTATTAATGGAGATAATGGACTGGTAAATTTTTTATTGCTAGATATGTATACAAAATTATTCAGTCCTGCATGATGAGCTGAATTAATATTATCAAAAGTATCTTCAACGAGAACTGAGTATTTATAGTCTAGCTTTAATTTTAGTCTTAGAACATGCCAAAACTGTATATCTTCTTTGATATAACCTAACTCATGAGAACAAATCATCTCATCGAAATATTTTGAAATATCAAACTTTTTCAATTTAATATTTAAAGTAATACGATGTGCATTTGTAATTAAAAATAATTTCTTCCCTTGAGATTTAAGTTTATCTAAAATATCTAACGACCCATCTTTAAGAGATATCTTGTCCATATTCATCTTTTTTTCTTTTTCTTTCGCTATGTCTATATTAAGAATATTTGACCAATAAGTTATGTCATACCAGTCTTTAGTCTTTTTTTTATAATGAAAAAGAGCATGGGTAAAACTAACTGCATCAGAAAGAGGGATATTATTTTTTTCAGCATAAATTTTTGGTATATATTTTTGCCAAAAAAAATTATCATATTTAGTATCTAAAATTACCCCATCAAGGTCTATTAGAAAATACTTGTTATCTTTCAATTCCATAATAATTACTGTATCATTATTTTAGTAAACATAAGTAACTTATCTTGCAATGCCTACCATAAAAAATAAATCAACCATCATAACCACTAAGCTGTTTAAGCTTAATAAATTGAATATTGAATTCAGTAATAAAGCAACAAGAGAGTATGAGGTAATATCTGGAACAGGAAATGGCGCAGTCATGATTATTCCTGTCTTAGACAATGATATATTATTCATTCGAGAGTATGCAGCTGGGATAGATAATTACTCACTCACTTTCCCAAAAGGTAAAATTGATGATGGGGAGCCCATACTTGTTGCGGCAAATCGTGAGCTACAGGAAGAGGTAGGGTATAAGTCTGAAAAAATTAAAAAAATTTATACTTTAGATTTAGCACCAGGCTATATGGATCACAAGACACATATTGTTCTTGCTGAAAATCTGGTTCCCTCTAAACTCGACGGAGATGAGCCTGAAGATCTTGAAGTTATAAAATGCAAGAAGAATGATATAAATAAGCTATTATTTGAAAATAACAATATAGACTCGCGCGTGCTTGCTTCACTGTATATATATAGCCAGGTTATAAATGAAAATAAATTATAAAAAGTTTCTAGAGTTATTGCCATCGCTTCATGAGATTTGTAAAGTAACTGGTGAGCTTCAAATTAAGCATCATAAAACAAATATAATTTTTTCTACTAAAAGTAATCAAACGCCAGTTACCGAGGTAGACATACAGTCTAGTTTAATTATAACTAATGGTTTAAAGAAGTTGACGCCTGATATACCTATAGTTTCTGAAGAAGATTATGACGACACACGGGTATACGATTATTTTTGGTTGGTTGACCCGCTAGATGGAACTAGAGACTATATCAATAATGGCGATAATTTTTGTGTTTGCATCTCACTTATATCTGATAATCTTCCTATTTTGGGTATTATATATTCTCCAATATCTAAAGATTTTTATTATTCATTTAAGAATAATGGTGCATTTATTTTAAAAGAAAATTCAAACCCTAGGAAAATTATTTCTCAAAAAATGTCGAAGACTAACCCCAATAAAATTTTTACGAGCTCATCTATAAGACAAAAAGTACTAGAAGTATTAGCTGGCTCTATTATTAATTATGAGTTCATTAAAAAATCTAGCGCTTTAAAATTTGGGAATATTGCTTCTGGCGCAGGATGTTTTTATCCTAGACTTGGGCCCACGCATGAGTGGGATACAGCAGCAGGTCAAATTTTAGTTGAAGAAGCTGGCGGCATTGTAGTAGATAAATTTATGAGCCCACTCCGGTATAATAAAAACAAAACATTTCTTAACAAAGAGTTTTTTGTAATTAGCGATCCAGATTATGACTGGGAACCTATTGTTAATGCGATTTTTGAGTAATTATTTTTGAAAGCTCAAAGGCTTTTTTGTTAATTTTTCTGAGGAGCTGGTATTTACCCAATTTCCCTTTATTCCATGTTGTCAGAGAAGATTCGTAGTTTTTTAGCAGTTTCTTGATAGGCTCGTCTTTCATTAGTTTTAATTACATTTTATGATATCATGGATTACAAATTATTAACTATGTTTAAATTATTATTCGAAAAAATATCGCCTAAGAAATTTTATTATTTTGCGACCTATTTAATTCCATGGACATTCCTGTTCACAGTATTATTTATAGTGTATGGCCTATATTTAGGGCTATTTAGAGCACCAACTGATTATCAACAAGGTGATGCATTTAGAATCATGTATGTTCATGTGCCTAGTGCCTGGTTATCATTATTTGCTTATACATCAGTATTTATATGTTCGCTAATATCTGTTATATGGAAGATAAAGGTGTTTGAAGTTCTATCTATTGCTTCTGCAAAAAATGGTGCCATGTTTACTTTTCTTGCTCTTGTAACTGGTTCTATTTGGGGCAAGCCAATGTGGGGAACTTGGTGGGTTTGGGATGCAAGACTAACCTCGGAACTAATATTATTTTTTTTATATTTATCTATTATTTTTTTATATCATGCTTATGATGATTATAGAAAGGGCGCCAAGGCAGCAAATATTCTTGCTATTGTTGGTTTTATTAATATTCCTATAATCCATTTTTCTGTAGAATGGTGGAATACTTTGCATCAAGGCCCATCCGTTATGAAATTTAGCGCCCCATCAATTGCTTCAGAAATGTTGTATCCATTAATTTATACCACGATAGGTTTCACATTTTATTTTGTATTAGCTGTGCTTTTATCTGCAAGAAATACATTGTTAGAGAGAGAAAAAAATACTAGTTGGGCAAAATTAATCTAGACTTATCTTTAGAGCTTTGCTGCATGCCAATGGTGTTATCAATAAAAAAATAAAGAATAAAAATGACATTAAAGTTAGCTCGGTACTATAGTTCATTTTAAAAAAAGAATTATTAACAGCGCTAGTCCCAAATATTAATATTGGAACATACATGGGTAAGACTATTATGGAAACTAATATTTTATTCTTCCTAAGGCTTATTGTTAGTGCGGCAGCAATAGACCCTATTAAACTCATCGTGGGAGTCCCTATTAATAATGTAAGAAATAAAGTCAAGGTTGTTGCTGTATCAAGCCCAAGAACCATAGCTATTAAAGGGGCAACTATTACAATAGGCAAGTTAGATAATAGCCAATGAGATAAGATTTTTATTAATATACCAATTTCAATTCCATCATTCTTTATTAAAAACATCTCTAGAGTGCCATCATCATAGTCTTCTTTAAATATTGTTTCTAGATTTAAAATACAGATTAAAAGACATGATATCCAGATCATCAAAGGTAGTAGTTCCAGCATAATATCTTTTGCTACATAGCTGATAGATATATTAAAAAAAATAATTATTATAAGTAAATATACTATGGGCATGAATATTTCATATCCAGATCTTGACGCTAGTAAAAATTCTTTAGTTATAATATTTAATATTTTCATTATGAGTATATTTTATAATTCTTAGTAGTAAAAAATGATTCTTTAATTTCTTTATGACTTGTCATTATTAACGCGCCACCCTTTTCTAGATATGCTTTAGCAGTATTATTAAAAATATTTATTGATTCATCGTCTAGCGCGCTATATGGCTCATCTATAACCCATAGCAATGAATTTGTTATCAATGTTTTCATTAAAGAAACTTTCTTTTGTTGCCCATGGGATAAGTTTTTTGTTAGCATACTTTTATGCTGAGTCATTTTATAAGTTTCTAATGCTGTCTTAATTATTAGTTGAGAGTTATCAGAATTATCAGTTAAAGCATAAGATAAATTTTCTTTGACCGTAAGGTTTCCTTTAATTCCATACTTGTGACCAATATAAATTGTTTTTTTAAAAAGATCTTCATCTCCGCTGACATTCTTAATAAATCCAGAAGTTGGTTCTGTCATTCCAATAATTATTTTTAATAGAGATGTTTTCCCAGATCCATTTAATCCATATAGGTTTAATGCTTGTGATTTTTTTATTTCGAAGGATATATTTTTTAAAACAGATTTATCATTCCTTAGTAAGGACACATTTTCTATTTCAATTAAACTATTATCCATTTGAATAAATCTTAGTGCAAGTTATTACCACATAAGGTATTAACCCGTTATTGGTTAATTTTTCTTGACTCACTAATCGATCTTTTAAGACAATAATTCCATCAGGGTCAGAATAAACATATTCACCTTCTTGAAAATTTATATTTGCAAAATTTAAAGCCTCACTATATTCGCCTATATTATTTTTTTGACTTTTTATTGGCATAGTATTTATTGCTTTTATCCCAATTGGAATATTATTGATAATTTCTGAATCTCTAATACACCCATTAATAATAAATCCAGACCATCCATTTTCAAATGCCTTCATTGCCAGATTATCACCTAATAGAGCGCATTTAGTAGATGCCTTCCCTTCCACCACCATGACATCACCATCAACCTTTTCTTCAACTAACTTTTTAACATATGAATTATCTTCTATTGCAGTGACTGTTCTGATTATTCCACAGAATTTTTTATTTTTTCCATATGATTTAAAAATTGGGTCTCCTATCTGTATATTATTATTTTCATCACAAATATCCGCAGTATTAAATAAAATCATATAATTATTCTCTTCTTTAATTTTCTAAGTATTATTAAAGCAGGAAATGCTATCAGTGAACAGAAAATAAAGTAATTTTCCCATCCTAGGCTCTCGACTAAGAAGCCAGATGAACCTGAAAATAAAGTTCTTGGCAGAGACATTATTGCAGTCATTAGAGCAAACTGTGTTGCCGTAAACTGTTTATTGGTCATATTAGCTATAAATGCTAAATATGCTGTATAACCCATTCCAGCAGCAAGGTTTTCTAATGTTATAACACTTGCTAATAACATTAAGCTTTTAGCTGACACAGCGAGTACTGAGAAGCCTAACGTTGCTATTGCTTGAAATATCCCAAAAGATATTAGTGACTTGTATAGTCCAATCTTAATTGATAAAAGGCCACCAATGAATGCTCCAACCAGTGTTGCCATAAGACCAAATACCTTAACTACTGTGCCAATCTCTGTTTTCGTATAACCCATTTCTAGATAAAAATTTGTGCTTAATGAGTGCGCCATTGTGTCACCAACCTTATATAGCAAAATAAATAATAAAATTAAAATAGGTATGGAGATATTACTATTTATGCCGTCTATATGTCTTTTAAAAAATTCTATAAATGGATTTCTAACAGCATCTAAAAATGTTGATGGTTCTGAGAAATTAACTGGCTCATCAGCAATTAAAGTAATTAAAACACCACCAATCATTACTAATGCCATAATTAAGTATACAAACTGGTAAGACATCAGGTCAGCAAGTATTAAGCCACCAGCACCAGCACTTAACATCCCTATACGGTAACCTAGGACATAAGATGATGCCCCTAGAACTTGTTCATTATCTGATAATGATTCCCTTCTATATGCATCAATCACAATATCTTGTGATGCAGAAAAAAATGTTACGAATATAGCAAGTAATGCAACATTAGCTGCATTCATTGCAGGATTTGTCATGCCTAGCCCTATTATTGAGAATACCAGCAAGATTTGAGTTATTAATATCCAGCCTCGCCTACGCCCAAGCTTTGAAACAATATACCTGTCAAATATTGGAGCCCATAAGAATTTTAGTGAATATGGGACGCCTACTAATGCAAATAAACCAATTGTAGATTTTGATACCCCTTCATCAGTTAACCAGGCTTGCAGCAATGTAATCGTTAGCAGTAAAGGCACGCCAGAAACAAAACCCATCGCTAATGTTACTAACATTTTTTTTTCTAGATATGGCGAAATATTTTTTAACATCTTATATATCATAATCTATTATTAATGGACTGTGATCTGAAAATCTCTTTTTTTTATAAATATCTGCTGATAATATTGTTATATTTTTTGGCGAAGAGAGCATTTGATAGTCTATTCTCCACCCTACATTATTGTCCCAGGCCCGACCTCTGTTTGACCACCATGTGTAATTATCTGGTTTATCATTAATAAATCGAAATGCATCTACACAGCCATAGTGATTAATTATCTTATCTATCCAAGCTCTTTCTTCTGGCAAAAATCCAGAATTTTTTTTATTACCTTTCCAGTTTTTGATATCAATTTCCTTATGCGCAATATTCCAGTCTCCACAAATTAAAATTGGTTTATTTCTTTTTTTTATCTTTTTTAAATATGATTCAAATTTTGACATAAACTGATATTTTAATTCTTGCCTTGTTTCGCCTGAAGATCCTGATGGAAAATATATAGAAATAATGTTTAACTTATTTAGTTCTAATTCTATAAATCTACCTTCACTTGTAAATAGTTTTGATCCAAAACTTTCATTTATATTTTTTGGTGTTTCCTTTGTGTAAATACACACGCCGCTATAACCCTTTTTTTCGGCAACCGACATATATCTTTTATAACCACTAATATTAAAATCATCTGAGCTAATTTGTTGTTCTAATGCTCTGACCTCTTGCAAGCATATTAAATCTGGTTTTATTTTGCTTAGCCATTTAAACAAACCTTTCTTTTGGCTTGCTCTGATTCCACATACATTTAATGTTAAAACTTTCATATTCTTTATTTGCACTATGTTAAAATATATAATAAACACTCATAATATTAATGAATGACCTTAAAAAACAATTTATAGAATTTACATTAGACCATCAAATACTTCGTTTTGGTAATTTTTCTCTTAATTCTGGGAGACAAAGCCCATATTTCTTTAATACAGGCCTCTGTAATACTGGTGAATTACTTGCTAAATTAGCAAAGTTTTATTCTGACTTATTAGTGCAGAATAGTATTGAATATGATTTTATTTTTGGCCCTGCTTATAAAGGAATAACGTTGGCTTCATCTATTAGTAATAGTTTATATAATTCTCATAATATTAATAAACCTTTTTGTTTTAATAGAAAAGAAGCTAAGACGCATGGAGAAAAGGGTGTATTTGTTGGCTCTCCACCAATAGGTAATGCGCTTATTGTAGATGATGTTATTTCTTCTGGTAAATCAATAATTGAGTCAATAGATCTTTTGTCAAATAATAATGCAATACCCTCGTCTGTTTTAGTTGCTTTTGATAGGATGGAGCTTGGGACAGATAAAAGAGCTTCAATCGAGATTTCAGATAAATATAAAATACCAGTTTATTCAATTATTACCCTTGATGATATTGTTGAGTTTCTTCAAAATAATAAGACGATGAATTTGGAATTAGAGTCAATGACTCAATACATGGACCAGTATAAAAGATAAGGCTAAAGAATTAAACTAATGCCTACCGTTATAGTAATAGTTTGATAAATAATTTTAATTGTACGATTACTTTTAGATAGTGATATTTTTGCTCCTAAATAACCACCCATCAAAGATCCAAAAAACAATGCTGGTAAAAGCACCCACTCTATTTCAGCTATCAAACCTAAAGTAATGGCACCTAAGGCATTAAAGAATATTCCAACTATTATCAATGTATATGCAATTGCTTTTTTATAGTCCATGCCGTACCAAGAAATCAATATAATTGTAAAAATTAATCCAGTCCCTGCAGATAATGATCCATTTAGAAAACCAGTCAAAAATATCAATGAATAACCAATTAAATTATTTGTAATAGTATTTGAGTATTCATATTCTTTTTCACCGTGGTTTTTTATTTTAAATGAATATAGACTGATGGAAATTATTAATATTCCTAGCAATAATCTGGCAAGTTGATCATTGGTAAAGGATATAAGTTGAGCTCCTATAAATACTCCAGGCAAACCAGCTAATAATAATTTTATGAGTAAATCTTTTTTGAAAGTAATAGTTCTTGCAAACTTACTTGTTGCGCCAATACCTAAGGCAACAGTTGCTATTTTATGGACCGCTAATGCATTTATAAAAGGAATATTAAATAATAATAATATTGCAGGTAATTGGATTACGCCTGCTCCGCCTCCGGAAAATGCAGAAAAAATATTTGAAATAAGTGATATTGCTAATAAACAGACTTGTTCAAACAAATTACTTCCTTCGTATCATTGTGCCTATACCTTCATCTGTAAATAATTCTAATAATACGGCATGATCAACTGTCCCATCAATTATCTGGACATGTTCAACACCTGACGCAACAGCTTCTAATGCTGACTCAACCTTTGGTAACATTCCATCAGATATTACTCCATTTTTAATTAACTCTTTAACTTTTGATGCGTTAATTGATTTAATTAAATTATTATCACTATCCAAGATTCCAGTTGTATTTGTAAGCATTAAATATTTACGGGCTTGGAGTATATATGCTATTTTACCTGCGACTAAATCAGCATTAATGTTGTATGTTGTCCCATCATCACCTATTCCAATAGGAGCAATGACTGGTATAAATGGAGAACCATCTAGCAGGCTTACAACTTCTGGGTCAATGCTTTGAACTGTACCAGTATTTTTAAAATCAACTTTTTTAAATTTACCTTCACCAATAACTTTCTTTGCTCTAATTAGACCGCCATCTTTTCCAGACAGGCCAACAGCCTTGCCTCCATGGGATGATATGCAGCTAACAATCTCTTTATTTATCAGGCCACCTAAGACCATTTCAATTGTATGTATAGATTCTGGGTCAGTAATTCTCATGCCATTGGCAAACTCTGACTCTATTCCAAGCTTTTTTAAATAAGAAGTAATTTGTGGACCACCACCATGAACTATTACTGGATGGAGGCCTACTTGTTTTAACAAGACAACATCTCTTGCAAAATTATTTTTAAGAGTTTCGTCAGTCATTGCGTGTCCACCAAACTTTATAACTATTACCTTGCCAGATAATTGTTGAATATATGGCAATGCTTCAATTAATATTTTTGCAGTGATAGGCGTAATTTTATTATCGCTTCTATATGTGACTTCTTCTTTTTTCATATTTTCTCAGAAAGGTATCTTTATATTATTATCAATTATTAACATATTCTTTTTTACTATACTCTGAATCCTATCCAGAACGCTTTCATTATCTGCCTCAAATCTCAACACTAAGTTAGATGAAGTATTCGAACATCTTATCAGAGCCCAGCCATCTGGGTATATTATTTTTAATCCATCAATATCAATAATACTAGCATTATCGAATTTCGTTAGTTTTGCAAATAAATTCATGAAAGTAAAATGATTATTACCAGAAAATAGTATATTAATTTCAGGTGTAGTTACAGATACTGGTAGATCATTGAGTATTTCTTCATAATTTTCATTACTAGATAGTATTTCTAATAATCGTATTGAAGCATATATGCCATCATCAAAACCTTTCCATTTATCAGCAAAGAATATATGGCCACTCATTTCTCCTCCTAATAATGCCTTTTCTTGAATCATCGCTTTTTTTATAAAAGAATGACCCGTTCTAGAAAGCACTGGAATACCATTATTTTTTATGATTTCTTCTTCAAGATATTTTGTACACTTTATATCATAAACAATTTTTGCATTTTTATTATTTTTTAAAATACTGCGACTAAATAGTATCATGAGTTGATCAGGCCAAATAATATCCCCGTTACTTTTCAAAACAATTATTCTGTCGCCATCTCCGTCATATGCAAATCCAATACCAGACTTATTACTTTTTATTTCATTTTTTAGTTGGGCTAAATTTTTTTCATTAGAAGTATCTGGAGGGTGATTTGGAAAATTTCCATCAACGCTTTCATTTATTATATGTGTGTTAATATTGAATGCAGAAAAAATTTTCTTAGCAATAGCTCCTGTTACTCCATTCCCACAATCAATAGAGACCTTAAAAGGAAAATCTATATCTATATCTGCTGTAATTTTTTTAATATATTTTTCAAGAATATCTTCATTATGAATAACTCTTCCTTGCTTCTTGTTAGATTCAAATTTTTTAGAGATTATTAAATCATAAAGCTCTAGAATATGCTCGTCAAACAAGGTCATATCATTGATGACCATTTTTATTCCATTAAAATTTTTTGGGTTGTGGCTTCCAGTAATCATTAATCCGTTATCAATATCTAAGTTATATAATGAAAAATATAAAAGTGGAGTAGGTAGCATTCCAATATCTATAACATCGACACCAGTTGAGGTTATACCTTCAATTAAATTTGCCTTTAATGATTTTCCTGATAATCTTCCATCCATGCAGACACTAACTTTTTTTGTTTTTGAAACTTGTAGTATTTTTGTTCCTAAAGCTTTGCCAAGAAGATTATATAGCTGCTCATTAATCTGTTCAGGATATTCGCCTCTGATATCATAAGCTCTAAATATTTCTTTTGAAATATTCAATTTTATGTTTTCCCTGACGAGCCAAAACCACCTTCGCCTCTTTCTGTTTCATCAAAATCTTGTACTAGTTCAAACTTTGGTTGATCAACAGTGATAAATAATAGCTGTGCTATTCTATCATATGGGTTAATTTTAAATTCAGCATCACTTCTGTTCCAGCAAGAAACAAAAAGTTGACCTTGATAATCTGAATCTATGAGGCCAACTAAGTTCCCTAAAACTATGCCATGTTTATGACCTAGTCCAGATCTAGGAAGTATTAATGCTGCATGAGCGTTATCATCTATATATATGGCAACACCAGTTGGTATTAATTCAGTCTGATTAGGAAGTAGTATTAATGCACTATCTAATGAAGCTCTCAAATCAAGGCCAGCAGAGCCAGGCGTAGAAAATGATGGCATATCCTTTAAGTTTTTATCTACGATTTTAATTTTTACTTTATTTAACATTATTTTTAACTAGTTGAAGTTTATTTGAATATTCTATAGCTATAAAGTCTAAAATTTTATTAGCGATATTTGATTTCTTATCATGACTAATTTTTTTTGAATTTGTATTAGATAGTATTATCACTTCATTATAGTCTGATTCAAAACCTAGTTTTAATTCATGATTGGCAATATTTCCAACTATTAAATCAAGATTTTTTTTTGCTAATTTTTGTTGAGTATTTTCTTTCAAGCTATTTGTCTCAGCAGCAAATCCTACAGTAAAGAGGTTTTTATGTTTCTTAGATATGGTTTCCAATATATCTATGCCTCTAGTGAATTCTATAGTAATATTATTTTCATTTTTTTTATATTTAGTGTCTGAATAATTTGCTGGCTTATAATCTGCAATAGCTGCTGTTGAAATAAAAATATCAAAATCAGAAACCTTTTCTTTAACAGCCTCGTACATCTCTGATGAAGTTTCAACATATGTTGTTCTTATGTCGGTAATAGGGTTTAATGCGACCGGGCCTGATATTAATTCTACGCTAGCCCCTTTTGCTTTTGCAGCCATTGCAATAGCATACCCCATCTTGCCTGAGCTATAATTACTCATAAATCTTACTGGGTCTATAGGTTCTCTTGTAGGGCCGGCAGTAATAAGAATTTTACTTCCTGATAACTGAGATGTTTTGCTTTGATCTTTAATTTTTTCTATTATTTCTTCGGGGTGAGTCATTCTCCCGTAGCCAATATCTCCACATGCATGGCTGCCATAATTAGGCCCAATTATTTTTATATCAGCATCATTAAGTTTTTCAATACTTGCTTGAGTTACTTTATTATTCCACATATCTGGATTCATCGCAGGTGCAACAAATAATGATTTAGTGAATGCTAAACATATTGTAGATAGCAAGTCATCTCCGTGACCATTTGCGAGTTTGTTCATGAAGTTTGCTGTGCATGGGGCTATAAGAATTACATCAGCCCATTTAGCTAAATCAAGATGTGTAAAATTAGTTAAAGCAGATGAATCTTCGTCTTCAGAAATTACCTTGTTTCCAGATAAAGACTCAAGGGTCGTTTCTGTTATGAAGAGCTCAGAGCTTTTTGTCATTACAACTTTTACATTGCAACCCTCTTTTTTTAACCTACTAGCAATATCAGCAGCTTTATATGCTGCTATACTTCCAGTAATACCAAGCAAAATATTTTTATTAGTTAGTATATTCATGCCAATCCATCGTTAAATTTTAATTATTTAATACTTTTTAAAAATTCTACTAATGATTGTATTTGTTTTTTGCTATGACCGCTAGTTAAATTAATCCTAATAAGATCACGGTTTATGGGTACTGTTGGATATCTTATCCCTTGTATAAAGATATTTAATTTTTTTGCTTTTTTGCAGATATCCATTACCTCTTTTGGATTGCCAATTGTCATGGTCTGAATAGGAGTATCAGAGTCATTCATATTTATTTTAGATGTTTTTATAAGCTTCTTAAAATAAGCAATATTAGAATGTAAATTTTTAACTATTTTTTTATCATCCATTATCATGTTTATGCTTTCTAGAGTAGTTTGGACCAGGGCAGGAGGTAACGCTGTAGAATAAATATACGGTTTAGATTTTTGAATGAGTAAGCTTATTAATTCTGTGGAGCCACAAATAAAAGCACCAAAGGTCCCAACAGCCTTTCCAAAGGTTCCTACATATGCATCAATTTTTATTTTATCTAAATTTAAATTGTTAATGCAGCTAGGAAATTTTTTTTCATTTTCTCTTAAAACACCAAAACCATGAGCATCATCAATAAATAATAATGCTTTATGTCTTTTTGCAATTGATGAAATTTTGAGTAAATTTGCTTTCTCTCCAGTCATACTAAATACAGTATCTGTAAATATAATCTTTGTAGGAGATTTTATTTTTTTTATTTTAACTTCTAGATCATCATAATCAAGATGCTTGTATCTTACTAATTTTGTTTTTGAAAGTCTCGAGCTTTCAATAATAGAGCTATGGTTTTCTTTGTCTTGAAAGATAGTAATTTCATTTTCTGAAATAGCATTGATTAAGCCTACATTAGCCAAGTATCCGGAGTTAGACACTAGTGTGGACTCAAACCCCAGTAATTCAGTTATACGTTTTTCAAGATTTTCATGGGCTTTACTGTAACCGCTTATTAATGGTGACGCTCCTGAACCAATGCCATATGCATCTATATGCTTTTTTAGTTTTATTTTGAGTTTTTTATTATTTGCTAAATTTAAGTAGTTATTGCTAGAGAAATTATTTAATATTTTCCCAGAAACTTTCATTAAAGAGTCTTGAGCAGACTCGGTAGCTATTCTATTTCTATAATTATTATCTTTTTTTAAATTTAAGATTATATTTTTAAAATCAGGCACTTATCTTTACGATGCATGTGGTTTTTGGATATTGTCAATAGCCACAGGTATATCTTTCAGTTTTTTTCTATCAGGAATTTCATTCAACTCAACCTTCTCAGAACTATTTGAACTGCCCATTGTATTAATTTTTAATTTTTTAAGAAGTTTGCGGTCATGGTCTATTGTTGAGTTTTTTGTAGTCAATAATTCTTCACCATAAAAAATTGAGTTTGCACCCGCAAAAAAACATAATGCTTGCATTTGGTCATTCATTGCATCTCTTCCTGCCGATAATCTAACATAAGCTTTTGGCATTGCAATTCTAGCCAGAGCTATAACTCGAACAAAATCAAATTCATCTACATCAAAATTATCAAAATATGGAGTACCTTCAACTTTTACTAATCTATTTATTGGTACTGACTCTGGGTGTACTTCTAGGTTTGCTAAAACTTGAATCAATTTTACTCTGTCTATGTTTTCCTCTCCTAAACCCAATATTCCTCCGCTACATACCTTAACCCCAGCATCTCTAACATGTTTTAAGGTATCAAGTCTGTCTTGATATGTTCGAGTAGTAACAACTTTTTTATAATATTCTTCTGAGGTATCTAGATTATGATTATAATAATCTAGCCCAACCTCTTTTAATTCTTCTGCTTGAGTTCCAGAGAGCATTCCCAGAGTGACACATGTTTCTAGACCTAGGTCTTTAACTTCTTTTACCATTTCTTTGACTTTTGCTAGATTGCTTTTAGTCAAATTTCTCCAAGCTGCGCCCATGCAGAATCTAGTTGCCCCGCTTTCTTTCGCATCTTGAGCTTGTTTTATAATATCTGATAAGGGTAATGTTTTTTCAAGATTTATATCTGTGTCATATCGTATGCTTTGAGAGCAATACTTACAATCTTCTGGGCAACCACCTGTTTTTATGGACATTAGTGTAGATATTTGAATTTCATTTGGATTATGATATTTCCTATGTAATTCATGAGATTTCCATAGCAAGTCATTAAATGGCAAATCATATAATTTTTGCAATTCAAGAACTGTCCAGTTATTTTTAATATCAAGATTTTTCATATTATTTAAATATAATTAAATATTAGACCAAAAGTAATTATTAATCCAAAGATATTATTATTTTCGAATGCAGATATGCATTGGTAAGGCTTTCTTGATCTTACCAATAGGTTCTGATAGATAACGCATAGAAGCGATACCAGTACAAAAAAATAATATATCAGATGGAAAGAGTTTATCAATCCCAAAAATATAAATCCTACAATAATGCTGTAATGTAAATTTAGAGAATATTTTATATCCTTTTCTCCAAAAAATAGTGCGGATGATTTTATGCCGATCTTTTTATCATCATCTTTATCTGCCATTGCATAATAAGTGTCGTACACGACCGCCCATATAATTGTTAATATATATAAAAGTATACAATTGATATCAATAAAGCCTTTTTCAAGCATAAATACCATTGGTATACTAGAACCAAATGCCATTCCTAAAATTAATTGAGGTATTTTAAAATATCTTTTAGTTAGAGGATATATTATTAATAAAATTAAGGAGAATATTGTTAATAATATGATTTTAAAGCCTAACATCAATAATAATATAAAACATACGGTAATTAGTAGTCCAAACAAAGTCAAGGCTTCTTGGTTTGAAACTTTTTTTGAAGCAAGAACACGATTTTTTGTTCTTTCTACTTTAATATCAAAATCCTGATCAAAATAATCATTAATAATGCACCCTGCCGACCTTGTGGCAACAATTCCAACTGCAAATATTATTAAATATATTATATTAGGATTGCCTTGGGTAGAAATCATAAATGCCCATACGACTGGCCACATTAATAGGAAAAATCCTATTGGCTTATCTACCCTCATTAATTGTAAATATAATTTAAATTTTTTAATCATACTATAAGCTTATATTTTTCCATCTAGGCCCATTTGAAAATATTTGTGTATTATAGATTCTTGATTTTCAAGAAGCCAATCTATGTCGGGTTTATTAGTCATTGCTTTATGAATAGCTTGACTAGTAGCTTTTCTATGAATATCAAAAAGGATTTTATGGTCTAGATTGTCATCGCTAGATACTGATGGATTCAGCCATACCGATACAATTACTCCAAGATCATTTGCTCTTTCTTTGGGTATATCGCCATTTCTAACAGAATCAAGCACTCCATTTGCTATGGCAGCTTGCACAGTACCCATTAATATATTTGTATACCTATTTTCTTTAACAGTAACCTTGCTAACCATTATTGTTGCAGGCTTAACCATGATATCTGTATTCATGATCGCAAGAACTTTTGAGTGACCTTTTGTTTGATCTCCAATTAAGTTAGCAAAAGCTGTTCCAAATGGACCATCTAACTCACCTATTACAACTTCTGGCTCTGCCGCTGTTCCAGCAGGACCACCTGCAACCAAAGCTTCCCCTATTTTCATTATAAATTTTTCGTTCATATATTTTTCCTACCTGAGTGAATTTATGCCTATAATATATGTTAAGTTTATGAAAAGGAATAGACGAATGATTAGAAACTTCAATAATAAAAAACCAAATATTGATATAAGTGCATATGTAGATGAGCAGGCGACTGTAATAGGTGATGTAACAATTGGTAAAGATAGTGCCTTATGGCCACAGGCTGTAGCTAGAGGGGATATCAACAGTATAACAATAGGTGATAGAACTAATGTACAGGATGGTTCTATTTTACATGTTACCCATGCGGGGGAATTTTGTCCTTCAGGATACCCCCTTAGTATTGGTAGTGATGTAACAATTGGACACTCCGCAGTTATACATGCTTGCACAATAAAGAATAAATGTCTGATTGGTATGGGAAGCATTATCCTGGATGGAGCAATTATTAATTCTGAGTGCATGATTGCAGCGGGCGCCTTAGTAGGACCTGGTAAAATAATTGATAGTGGTTATTTGTATATTGGTAGTCCTGCAAAAAAAGCACGGAAACTAACTGATAAGGAATTAGAGTTTTTAATTTATTCCGCTAAAGGCTATGTAGACTTAAAAAATAAATATTTAAAATTAAAAACCTAGAGCTTTATCCAGATCTTTGGTCTTCGGCTTAAAACCATTCCAGATGTTATAAGATAATGCTGCCTGCTCTATGAGCATACCTATCCCATTATGCGTTTCTTTTGCACCATTAGTTTTAGACCAAGCCTGGAAACTTGTAATACTTTTAGAATAAAATAAGTCATAACTAATACTTGAATCATCAAAGATATCGGTTGGAAAATTTATTTCCTCATTACTCAAGCTAATAGGAGTTGTATTAATAATTATATTATATTTTGCACCTTTTTTATAATGAGATATATTGGATGAAGTTTTATATATATCAATTATTTGATCTATTCTTTGTTCAGTCCTACTTAAAATATCAATTTTTTCTATATTTATTTTACTTAGAGAGTTTATAATACTTCTTGCAGACCCTCCGGCACCAAGTATCAATATTTTCTTTTTTATTAAACTTATACCTTTATTTTCTAGGTCTCTAATAAAACCTTCTCCATCAGTGTTGAAAGCTTTAATTTTACCATTTTGTGCCATCAAAGTATTAGCACACCCGCACTCTGTGGCAGATGCATCATGTTCATTAGCAAAATTAAATGCTAGTTCCTTGAAGGGTATAGTTACATTTGCACCATATCCTTTTTTAGAGAAGAAGCTTTGAGTATGTGTTTCAAAATGATCTTCTGATTCTGGCTCAATCATTTTGTATTGAATATTAATACCTTGTTGTTTAGCAAACTCTTTATGTATTTCTGGAGATAGGCTATGGCTGACAGGGTTACCTATGACTGTAAATTTTCTTATTTCATCCATTTTAATGCGTCCTTTGCATAGTAGGTAATAATTGCATTAGCCCCTGCTCTTTTCATACACATAAGAGATTCTAGGACTACCTTTTTTTCATCTAACCAGTTATTTTTTGAAGCAGCTTTTATCATTGCGTATTCACCACTAACTTGATAAACAAATATTGGTACATTAAATAAATCATTTATTTTAGAAACTATGTCTAAATATGGCATCCCAGGCTTGATCATAATAATATCTGCACCCTCCGATATATCCATTTCTACTTCACGTATAGAATCTTTTTTATTTGCATAATCCATTTGATAAGTATCTTTATTGAGAGCCCCAAGATTTTTAACAGAGCCTATAGCATCCCTAAAAGGACCATAAAAGTTTGATGAATATTTTGCAGAGTAAGATAAAATTTTTGTATCTATAAATTTATTTTTTTCTAGGGATTTTCTAATAGCTTTTATTCTTCCATCCATCATGTCTGAAGGAGCCACTATATCTGCTCCGCATTCAGCATGGCTTAAAGATTGTTTAACTAGCACCTCTATTGTTTCGTCATTAAGAATTTGCTTATTAGTTCCTAAGATTCCATCTTGTCCATGAATTGTATATGGATCCAGGGCAACATCGCTTATTATTGCAATATCTTTTACAGCTTTTTTAATGCTTCTTATTGCCCTTTGCATTAAACCATCTTCATTGAACGACTCTGTTCCTTTAATATCTTTATGCTTTTTCTCGATACATGGAAATAAAGCTATGCCCTGAATACCAAGTTTTTTTAAAATCTTTATTTCTTTAATTGCGATGTCTATGCTCATTCTATGAATGTCAGGCATCGATTTAATTTTTTCAGTTTTATTATTCCCCTCTATGATAAAAATTGGTTGTATCAGGTCATATGGAGACAATACATTTTCCCTAATCAGGTTTCGAATAGGACTATTATTACGAAGCCTTCTTAATCTTATATTTGGAAAATTTTTTTTCATTTTATTAGTCTAACACTTTTTATTTTAAGAGAAGATGCTATATTAATCTATCTACAATTATAACAATGGAGGTTATATGTCTATTTGGCATGAAAAATTCACTTTAGAACATGTTATTTCCCTAAGAAATAATAATTTAAACAAACACTTAGGTATTGAATTTACTGAATTGGGTGAAGACTACATCGTGGCTAGAATGCCAGTTGAAGATTTTACAAGACAATCTAGAGGCATACTACATGGTGGAGCATCATGTGTTCTGGCAGAAGCTCTTGGCAGTATTGCATCTAACATGTGTATAGATATGAGAAAACAAAAAGCTGTTGGTTTAGAAATAAACGCAAATCATGTAAGACCAGTATCTAGCGGGTATGTCACAGGGAAAACCACTGTTGCAAGTCTTGGTAGATCTGTCCATGTATGGAATATTGATATAAGAAATGATGCTGGGAAAATGAACTGTGTTTCTAGATTGACAACAGCTATAGTAAATCTTAAAGAAGACGAAATTATAAAAAATTCTGAACTTTTAGATAGTTTATTGAAGACTTGAAGCTTATAAATACTTCTTAAGATCTTTCTCGAATTTGGTTAATTTAATATCCTTTTTACCCGTCCATATTACATTGGGAGGCATCGACATTAGGATAGAGTCTGCTCTGCCACCAGATTGTAGTCCGAATATGGTTCCCCTGTCATAGACTAAATTGAACTCTACATATCTCCCACGTCTAATTAGCTGAAAGGTTTTGTGCGTTTTATTATATTTTTTCTCAGCACGCTTTTTAATTATCTTTGTGTAAGACTCCAAATATGTATTTCCTGTATCTAGAACAAAATTCTTATAGAAGCTTTTTTCCTGATTATTAAGATTATCAAAGAATAGACCTCCTACCCCTCTTTTCTCATTCCTATGTTTATTAAAAAAGTATTCATCACATTGTTTACTAAAATCTTTATAGAAAGAACTTTTATATTTATCACATACTTGTTTAGCTGATTTATGCCAAGATTTTATATCATCTAGGTATACAAAATATGGAGTAAGATCAAAACCACCACCAAACCACCAATTATTTTTTGATTTATTATCTGTTTCAAAATATCTTATATTAAAATGAGAGCAGGGTACAAAAGGGTTATCAGGATGAATAACAACTGAGACACCTGTAGCCAGAAAACTTTTAACACCCCCTTTTATTTTTTTTGCTAATGCACTGTTTGGCAGAACAAGACCTTCTATTGAAGAAAAGTTAACCATTCCTTTTTCTATTATCTTCCCATCAGAAAGTTCGCAGCTTATACCGCCACCACCAGATTTATATTTCCATCTTGTTTTTGAAATTTTTACTTTTCGATCCAAATCATGAAAGCCATTAATAATATTTTTTTGTAACTTCTTGAAAAGTAATTCTATCTCTGTAAAATCTTTAGACTTTTTCATTTCCTTATATTCTCATTAGTTGTCATATTAATTATTATACTAGGATTACTGCAATTGCCTATATTACCTTCTATTAAATAATCTATTTTATTCTGAAATTCAGATATAAAAACTTTTTGATCTTTAATATTTTTATCTCCACTTATATTGGCACTGGTTGAGATTATTGGACTTTGAAATTTATCACATATTTTATTAATTACTGGATGATCTGATATTCTTATCCCGATAAGACCTGTATCTTTATCTGTTAACCAACATGGGACATCTTTTTTTGCTGGTATTAGCCAGGTTGTATGACCAGGCCAGGTAGACTTTACTTTTTCAGTGATAATATTAATGTCCACTAGGTTTGTTAATTGATTGATACTTGAGGCAACTAAGAGAAAAGGTTTTTTTGAGTTACGATTTTTAATATTAGAAATTCTAACCACAGCTTTTTCATTCCATGGATCACAACCTAATCCAAATACTGCTTCAGTTGGATAGCCTATCACGCCTCCATCACTGAGCAGTTTAATAGCATTCTCAGGAGAACCAATTATCATTTTTTCTTAGCTCTAAATTTCCTTCTAAATTTCTTTTTTGGAGCATTTTTTATCATTTCAATGCATGTTTCTTCATCTAAATCTTTAGGCTCTACATCTTTTGGAATTTTAGCATTCACTTTTCCATTAGTTATATAAGGACCAAATCGGCCATTCAGTACTTTTATTCCAGATTCTTCAAAGAAATTTATGTTTGCATTTATATCAGCTTCAATTTTTTCTTCTATTAGCTCAATAGCTTCTTTTTCTTCAATACTAAAAATATCTCTTCCTCTAACAGAAACATTGGTCTTGCCGCATTTTAAATATGGGCCAAACGGGCCTATATTTATTAAAACATCGTCTTCTTTAAAAGTTCCAATCTTTTCGGGTAAACCAAACATCCTGATGGCATCATCCATAGTGATAGAGTCAATATTTTTTTTCTGCTCATAAGTAAGCGCAGCCCACTTGGGTTTTTCTTCATCTTCTTTAGTTCCCATTTGAATAGTTGGACCATATTTAGTTAGTCTTACAGTTACTGGCCTGCCAGTTTCTGGATGGGTTCCTAAGTTTTTTAATTCTCTTGTTTCTGATATATCTACTGTTATTAACTTATCTTCAAGATTAACTCTAAATGGTTCATAAGTAGATTTAATACAAGTCATAGGGTCTTGCTCACCATTAGCAATTTTATCAAGATTATCTTCTAGTTTTGCTGTGAAATCATAATCTACTAAATCATTACTAAAATGTTTCGTAAGAGTATCACAAACAACTTTTGCTAGTGCTGTTGGCTGGAAGTTGCTAGCCTCAGGGTCGACATAATTACTGTCAAGTATTTTTGATATGATGGTAACGTAGGTAGATGGACGTCCAATTCCTAATTCTTCTAACGCTTGAATTAAGCTGGCTTGATTGTACCTAGCTGGTGGTTGTGTAAATTTTTGGTCTACATTAATTTCTTTAATAGAAAGTTTATCTCCTTCTTTTAGATTACCTAAAATTCTCTTATTTATTTTTTCTTTTTCATCATTTTCAGATAAGTCATATATTTCTTTGAATCCATTATCTTTTAAAAAAGAACCGCTATACTTATATAAAAATTTTTCTCCCAAAAGAAACTCTATCCCTACTTGTTTATAGGTAGCATCTATCATTTGAGATGCCACTGTTCGTTTCCAAATTAGCTCATATAGTTTAAAATCAGAATCATCAAGATATTTTTTAACCTTCGTTGGGGTATTAAATATTGACGTAGGCCTTATTGCCTCATGTGCTTCTTGAGCATTTTTTACCTTTTTTGAATATTTTCTTATTTCTTTTGATTTATATTTTTTATGATTTTCATCTAAATAATTCCCTATATCTTTTAGACATTCATCTGATAAGTTTGTAGAATCAGTTCTCATATATGAGATTAGACCAACTGGCTCACTATCTCCAAGCGTCATGCCTTGATATAACCTTTGTGCAATTGCTGAGGTTTGTTTAACGGAAAAACTCAATGTTGAATATGCTGCCTGTTGAAGGGAAGCAGTAGTAAATGGAGCACGAGGCTTCAATTTCCTTTCAGAGGTTTTAATACTATTAATTGGAATATCTTTGAATTTATTTAATTCATTTTTTATTTTGTCTGCATCTTTTTTATTTATAATATTTGTAATATTTCCTTTTTTTATCTTTTCTCCATCAATTGATATTAGGTCCAGATCTATACAGTCATCTTTACTGCAAGCAACTAAGGTACTAATCCAATACTCAATAGGATTAAATGCACTTATTTCATGTTCCTTTTCCACTATAAGTCTTAATGCTGGACTTTGTACTCTGCCACCCCTCGCCATCCTACTAACTTTTTTCCATAAAAATTCTGTTATGTCATATCCCATTAGGTAGTCTAATGTTCTTCGTGCTAAATAAGCATTCCAAAGGTTATCCGATATTTGTCTTGGATTTTTTAATGCTGTTAATACAGCATTTTCTGTAATTTCATTGAACGCAACCCTATATGTTTTTTTCCCTTTTAGGAGCTTAGCTTTATCTAAAATATCATATATATGTTTAGAGATTGCTTCGCCTTCCCTATCTGGGTCAGTAGCAAAATATACAGTATCAGCATCTTTTGAATACTTTTTTATGTCATTAATAATATCTTTTTTATCTTTTGAGATAGTCCAGACAGGGGAATAGTTATTTTCCACATCAATCCCTTTTCTTGAGCTAGCCATTAAATCTCTTACATGTCCAACAGAAGCCACGACTTTATAGCCATCTCCAAGAAACTTTTGTATTGACTTCACTTTAGTGGGTGACTCCACGATTAATAAATTTTTCATTTTTAACTCTAACTCTTATAAATATGCATTTTTTTACTTTATACTATTAAAATGAATATATTTACAACTATTTTTGAGAATCATTAATTATGGAATTATTAAATGTACTGCATTTCCCAGATAATAGATTGCGAAAAAAAGGCGAAAACATTGATATATATGATGATAATCTTAATATAACTGCAATGAATATGCTCCATACGATGTATGAGTGTAAGGGGATTGGGTTAGCTGCAGTTCAGGTCAATATTCAAATAAGGCTGATAGTTATAGATGTAAGCGAAGATAGGAATGAGCCATTATTTCTTGTTAATCCAGTAATTAACTCAAAAGAAGATAAGATAATTTTTGAAGAAGGCTGCCTTTCAGTTCCTGGATTTTATGAAGAGGTAGAGAGGTTCGGTCAAATTACCTATAGCTTTTATGACTTAAAAGGGGTGCCGCATGAAGCTAGCGCTAGTGGACTTCTAGCGGTTTGCATACAACATGAGATTGACCATCTCAATGGAAAATTATTTGTTGACTATATATCTAATATTAAGAGAGATAGAATAGCTAAGAAAATAAAAAAACAAGAATCACAGGGAATAGTACCTACCAGAAAAGGTGTGCCCTACTCAATATAACAATTTGGATTAATTAAGTTGAATATTATATTTTTTGGAAGTCCTTCATATTCTTGCAAAGTGTTAGAGTCATTGCTAGCAAGCAAGCATGTTGTTCGAACTGTTGTTACCCAAAATTTTAAAAACAATAGAAGAACAAAAACTCCAGTAGGCTTACTTAGTGAGAGCAAAAGTATAAATACGCTCTACCCGCCAAATCTTAGAGATGAAAAATTTATTCAGACATTAAAATCTCATAATGCTGATCTTTATATCATATATGCTTATGGGAAAATATTGCCACCTGAATTAATATCATTACCAAAACACGGAGTAATTAACATTCATTGCTCTCTTCTCCCAGAATGGAGAGGTGCTGCTCCAATACAAAGAGCCTTGCAGAATGGTGACTTAAAGACAGGTGTAACATTTTTTAAGATAGATGAGTCATTGGATACCGGAGCTATTATAGCTTCTTACGAATATAATATTAAAGATAATGATCATGCCTTGTTATTAGAGGATAAGCTTACTCAGATTGCAGTCGATCATCTTGAGGAAGTTTTTTTATTAAATTCTAATTCATCTAATTTTATCGAACAAAATGAATCTTCTGCGAGTTATGCTAAAAAAATCCATAAAGCTGAAGCTATTATAAATTGGAACGATGATCCTTACTCTATATGCTGTAAAATTAAAGCCTTAACAGGTGGACCTGTAGCAGAAACAGAGTTATTTGGAATTAAGCTTAAAATTTGGAGAGCCAAACAAGTATTGTATGTTGGTGACGAAGAACCAGGAACAGTAATTAGATTTAATTATGATGAATTATGTATTGTTTCTAATAATGGTGCTGTCAGTATAGAAAAATTACAATTACCGGGAAAGAATATAATCTCTGCAAGAGACTTATTTAACTCTAATAGTGCTTTTGTTCGTAAAATCAAGCAGTATTTACATAAATAAATAGCATATATCTATTATAATTAACTTAATATGGTGTAGAATAAACTCGTGAAAATAACCCAGTAAAAGAAATGAAAAAAATCATAGTCTTTGGCGGTGGTCAGGTTGGTTCATCAGTAGCCAAAATACTTTCAGATGATGGAAATGACATCACGCTTGTCGATTATGACAAAGATGTTTTGTCTGACTTGCAAGAAAAAATGGATATAAAAACAATTCATGGTCTTGCGTCTTATCCTTCAGTTCAAAAACTTGCTGACGCTGAAAATTGCGATATGGTTATTGCAGTTACAGGTAGCGATGAAGTTAACATGGCCGCATGTCATGTTGCCAAGTCAATTTATAATGTCCCTAAAAGAATAGCAAGATTAAGGGCGAATGAATACTTGAGAGATGAAGATGGTTTCGACAAAAACCATTTTTCAATTAGTGAAGTAATAACTCCCAATATATTAATAACAGACTATGTAAAAAATATTTTAGATCACCCTGGAGCTTTCCAGACTTTTCAATTTTCATCTGGCTTAGTGCAAGTTGTTGCAGTCACTGTTTTACCAGAAGGTCCACTATCAGGAAAAAAATTATCTGAATTTAAGAAGCACATGCCCAATGTTGACGTTAAAGTTATTAGTATATATAGAGATAAAAAACATAATATACCCAATGGTGACACTGTTGTTCTTCCAGGTGATGATGTATATTTTTTAGCAACAGAAGAGAATATGCGTTTCATGAGCGAACTAAGGAAGACTACTGGAAAACCTCATAACGTCATGATTGCTGGAGGCGGAAGAGTTGGATCAGCATTAGCAAAAAAACTTGAGTCTATTTATAATTTAAAACTTATAGAGAAAGACAAACATGTTGCAAAACAGGTTTCCCAAGAATTATTATCTACAGTTGTTTTAAATAATGACATAGCAGATGAATCGTTATTGCATAATGAAAATATAAGTGATGTTGATTATTTTTGTGCTGTTACAAATAATGACCAAATGAATATTTTATCAGCAAAACTTGCAAAAGACATGGGTGCAAAAAGAACAATAGCTATCGTAAATAAATCTTCATATAGAAATCTTGTGTCAAAAGAAATAGATGTTGTTGTATCTCCTGAAGATGTGACAATTGGGTCATTATTAGCTTCTGTTAGAACTAGTGATATTGTAAGCGTTCATCAGCTTGCAGCAGGTGATGCTGAAGCAATGGAAATTATTGTTCATGGTGATGCGAAAACTTCAAAGCTGGTAGGAAAAAAAATACCCGAATTAAATTTACCTGCCGATGTAGTTATTGGGGCTATCGTGAGAAAAGAAGTTGTTATGCTTGCTAATGATGATTTAATTATTGAGACGAATGACCATGTTATAATATTTGTTTTAGATAAAAAAGATATATCTAAAGTAGAAAAAATGTTTCAGGTGAGTGTAGGTTTTTTTTAAAATATGAATTATTCGATCATTTTAAAAATTATAGGAATAATGCTCATTCTTTTTAGTTTGATGCTTTTTATACCAATCTCTGTTTCTCTGTTTTACAACGATGGTAATCTTGAAACTTTTTTAAATTCTTTTATGATAACCTTATTTTTTGGTCTTATTCTATATCTGCCAAATATAAAATCTAAAAATGATATTAAGACTAAAGAAGGTTTTCTAATTGTAGTTTTATTTTGGTTTATTCTTAGTCTTTTTGGTTCAATTCCTTTTATGTTTGATAAACAATTATCTCTTAGTTTTATAGATGCTTTTTTTGAATCGATTTCAGGATGGACAACAACTGGGGCAACAGTAATTAATAATATTGATGTACTCTCTCCTTCATTATTAATCTACAGGCAAGAGTTACAGTGGTTGGGTGGCATGGGAATTGTAATATTAGCCCTTGCGATATTGCCAATGCTTGGGGTTGGAGGAATGCATTTATATAAAGCTGAGTCTACTGGGCCGGTTAAAGATAATAAAATATCACCTAGAATTGCAGAAACAGCTAAAAGTCTTTGGTCAATTTATTTAGGATTAACCATAGTATGTGCCGC
>JBLFWM010000005.1:0-82435 GCA_047611265.1 Gammaproteobacteria bacterium
CCATCTAAATGAATTCTAATAATACTGCCTGGATGATTAGTTATATCTTGAGCAATCATTCCTTTCCCACGCTCACCTATGGATGCATATAAAAAATTATCCTTTATTACAATACGTGAACCAAAATGATAACCGCTACTAATAGGTGATTCAGCTCTAAATATATTTTCAAAAATAATTTTTTCCTCATTATATAAGCCTCTTGCTATTGAAGTAGAAGATTTACCTTGTTCTCTGTCTTCAGAGTAACTAACGTATACATAACCTTCTTTGTAAAGAATGTCTAACAATCCTCCTTGCCCATAATAAAAAAAATTTAGCTCATGATCGATAGAGTGTTTCTCTCCAGTTTTCATATTAATGCGTATGATTTCGCCAGTCTTTTCAGTAATGAGTAAATTATCATCATTGATAAAGGTCATGCCCCATGGCTCATTTAAGTTGGAGGTAATTTCTGAAAGTTTGATTCCATTAGTTGACAGTATTGTTTCAGAAAATCCTATAGATGGTAATGACAAACTTAGAATAAGTATTAAAATATAATTTTTAATCATTTATATAGTTATCCATTTTCTACCTCTTTTTATCTTAATCATAATAAGAAAATGTATCTCTAGAGTAGTCTTTTAATCATTGATCTTTTTTTTATTCTTAATAGAGTTTGGATTGCTTGTAGCAAAGTCCTTGTTGTCCTGAAACTCCTTGTCCTCTTTGCTCATAAATACTGTCTCAACTGTATTCTTTACTTTCAATGTAATCTTTTTACCGCTTGACCAATCTAGATAAAGGAACGCAAATGTATTGCCATGTCTTTTAATAATCTTATAGATTGTTGTACTACTTTTGTTAAGTGTCTTTGCTAACTTATCTACATGCTTGTTAAGACTTAATTCTTCTTTAGACTCTACAATCAATGTTAGTAAACTTTCACATATTTCATAAGATGTTTGCCAGCCTTCAGGTCTGCCTTTACGTTTAGGAATAGCTGAAACTAAATCTCCATTCTTCATTGAATCAGAAACAATACTCTGGAGTTGTTCTGGAATACTACCTCCTAATTCAGTGAGTTCAATAAACAAGGAACACATGAACATCATGTTTGCATCATTCTTTGAATTTGGATAGTCTTTCGCATTGTTAATAGCTAACTGCTGTAGCATATCAATTCGCTTTTTCTTTTCTTCTTTTAACAAAACTATTACCCCGCTACTTTGTTAGCTAGGTCATCTAAAAAGCTAGACCATTGTTTCATCATATCAATTCATTCATCTAAGAACAATGCCCTATTTCTGTTCTTGATGAGCAATCAGTTACCGAATATATTTTTAAAAGAAAGATATCTAATTAGCGTAAGCATGTATGACTAGAGTAGTCTTTTAAGAATTTATTTTACGAGTATCATAATAAATATTTAACATTAAATGAGGAAGTGTTAAACACGCCAGAAGAATAAAAATATATTTAAGAATGATGACATCAAATGAATATTGTCCATAAGCTTGAAGAGAGATAAGGACTATTATTGCAAAAAATACTGAAGTCATAATTATGAATAATAGAAATATGCTAAGCATACAATTATTGTTAGAATGCCCCAAAACTTTATCCACATTTTTCTAAATCTTATTCCAAAATACAAAAATATTAAACCAATAATAAGAGTAAATATGACTGTTCCATCAATAATATGCTTGCTTGGATTATGACTTGTGTCTTTTGCTAATATACTGTATCTCATAATATTTAATTTTATTCTCTTTTATTTGTTATAATTTATTTATGAACAAAAAAGTTAAAAGGCCTTGGGGTTATTATAATCTACTAGTAAAAAAAAATGAATATCTTATTAAGAAAATTGTAATATCACCAAAACAAAGTATTTCTCTTCAGAAGCATAATCATAGATCAGAACACTGGATTGTTTTAAGCGGTAAAGCTAATATTATAATTGGTACAAAAAAAATAATATTAAAAGAATCTGAGTCAATATTCGTACCTGAAAAAAGAAAACATAAAATCACAAATAAATCATCAGAGCCTCTTGTAATTTTAGAAACTCAGTTAGGAAAAATATTATCTGAAAAAGATATTATTAGATATGATGCAGATTACACAAAATAATACTAATACTATCTATTAAAGACAGGTAACTTTTAGTGAGCATGAATAATGGATATTATTGAATTACTGATAATTGTTTTACTCTCAATCTTTCAATCAGTATTTGGTATTGGGTTATTGATAATTGGGACACCAACATTTCTTTTATTAGGCTATAATTTTTTTGATGTTCTTAATATCTTGCTTCCATTTTCAATTACAATTAGTCTCCTACAAGTTATATATAGTAAAGAGATTGATTCAGGGTTTAATAAAAAGATTTTATTATATTGCATCCCTTCACTAATCTTGGCCTTATCCATCTTAGTAAAATATGAAAATAATATTGATTTTATTTTATTAATATCATTTACAATAATATTTTTTTCAATCCTCAATTTATCAAAGTTTAAGAATATTATCTTTAATGATAGTAATGAAAGAATAAATATCAGTCTAATTATTCTGGGTCTAATACATGGTTTCACAAATCTTGGAGGTAGTTTTTTTACATTAATATGCGCAAATATTAATAAACAAAAAAATCTAATACGGCATAATATTGCAAACGGTTATTTGATACTTGGGGCTGTCCAATTACTATTTATCAATATTTTCTATAAAACATTAATCATAAGTAATTTATATTATTTATATATTCCTATTCTTAGTTTCTTTGCGGCGCAATATTTTTATAATAAAATAAATAGTCATCTATTCTCAAAAATATTAAATATAACTGTACTCTTATATGGAATCTATATATTTCTAAATAATTTATAAAGTAATTTTTTAATATTCAAGAAAATCTTGGATAGCTGGGTTAAAAATAAAATCTTCACCTCTCAAAGGTTTTCGTAAAAATAAACCATCCAACGAAACTACTCTGCTCAGAGCCACATAAGTTTGACCATGCGCAAAGGCTCCATGATCCATATCAATAACGATATTTTCAAAAGTCTGCCCCTGGCATTTATGAATGGTAGCTGCCCATGCAAGTTTTAGAGGATATTGGGTGAAGGTAGCGCTGACAGAAGAACTAATCTTCTTATCAGATATTGTATATTCAAACTTTTCCCATTTCTCTGGCTCTAATAGATAGACCTCATCTTTAACTTTAATGTGTATCTCATTCTTAGTAAGTTTATCAATTGTGGCCAATGTCCCATTAACCCAATGTTTTCCATTCTTAACCAGCATTACTTGCGCGCCAACCTTTATCTTAAGCTCCTCATCAACTGGTACACCGGTATACCTGCCATCAATCTCTGCATGATATATAAATTCTTTTGAGTGAATATTTTTTAAATTAGACGCATTAATGCTATTAACTTTATAATTATTCGTTGATAGTGTTAAGACTTCTTCTGGGACAACAAAGTCATCTTTTACTAAACGTTGGTTGAATGCCATAAGGTCATCATCATCAAGCGTAGCTTTTCGTGCTCTATCGAGCAATGATATAAGCTTAGTATCAGATTGTCTAAAAACCTGAGATAACTCAAACTTAATCAAATCAATTTTCTTTATAACATTCGAGTTAAAGAAAAAATAACCGTCAGGATACAATGTATTCATTACATCTACTTCGTTATTAGTTACTACTGGAGGGAGTTGATATAGATCACCAACTAATATCATCTGAATCCCCCCGAAAGGATCTTTATTTTCTCGGGTAATTTGCAAGGTTAAGTCAATTGCATCAATAATGTCTGGTCTTAACATAGAAACTTCATCGATAAGAATGGTATCAATTTGCTTTATTAGTTTTTTGTTATAATGTTTTTTAATTACATCTGGAGTAATAACATGGAATGGAAAATTAAAAAAAGAATGGATTGTTTTTGCGTTAATATTTAATGCTGCAATTGCAGTAGGTGCCAAGACTATTAAGTTTTTATGCGTCTTTTTTTTTATATGATTAATTAAAGATGATTTTCCTGTTCCAGCCTTACCAGTGATAAATATATTTTTATTGGAATTTTCAAAGAGAGTTATAATTTCATTGAAATCATCATTTAAGGTAAAGTTATTTTTCATCTTACTGCAGTAGGAGTTGCAAGTTTTTTGAAAACTCAAAAATAACTAAAAACATACCTATTAAAACACAAAAGAATATGGCAGTTATTAGTGGTGGTATCAGACCTGGCTTAGTATCAATCAAAGCCTTTATTAAAAGTTTTTCTATAATCTTTTGTAGCGCATATATTATATTTCCAAAAACTATAGCAGAAAATATTGGTCCTAAGATAAAAAATACAAATGGTTTCCAAGAATAGACATCTGCAAATCCAACATCTGTAGAATAAATATATAAACTTGCACCAACCCAAAATAAAACTGAAATTATTTTAGCATTTTTTTTCACTTTGCTCTCTTGCAACAATTGCTGAGCTTCCGCTTTCTTATTTTTAGTTTTACTCATGATTTAACCCTAGAAGCATACTCGTTATTTTCTGTATCAATTCTAATTAATTCTCCTTCTTTGATAAAGATAGGAACCATTATCATTTCATCATTATCCATAATAGCTTCTTTAAGCGTAGACGATACAGTATCTCCTTTTATTGCATCCATGGTAGATTTAACGGTTAAATTTACAAATTTAGGCGGATCAACCTGAATTACATTATCATTCCAAATTATTACATCACATTCATCGCCATCTATTAGCCACTTAGTGCTATCACTGAGAATAGATTCGTTAACTTCTGACTGTTCATAGGTAGACAGATGCATGAAAAAATATACCTCATTCTCTTTATACAAGAACTGCATCTTTGTATTCATAACGTCAGCTTCTAAAATTGTTTCTCCAATTTTAATAGTTTTTTCAAGGACTTTATTATTTAAAAGGTTGCGAATTCTTACTTTTGTAAAAGCTTGACCTTTACCAGGGTTAACAAAACTATTATCAAGTATCAGGTATGGTTCATTATCTATAAGAATCTTATTGCCATTTCTTAAGAGCGCAGAATTATCAGCCATTAGCTTGCGCGATGCTGATCTAAATTTGAAGTAAAATCTGTCTGCTGTAATCTCTCGATTCTTTTAGCAAGCGGTGGATGAGAAGAGAAGTATTTTTGAGCAAAAGATTTTTGTCCTTTATTAGATATACCAAATGCTAACATTTGATCAGGTAATTTTGCAGCTGTACATTTTTCCAATGCACGTAATGAGGCAATCATATCATCTTTTGATGTAAGCATTGCTCCGCCATAATCTGCACGATATTCTCTCTGTCTGGAATACCACATAACTATTGTTGATGCGAGTATACCAAGAACAACTTGAGCAAAGATTACTGTAAAAAAATAGCCAATACCATACCCTCTTTCATTCTTGAGTATCACACGATCAACAAAATGACCAATTACTCTAGAGAAGAAAATTACGAATGCATTCACAATGCCTTGAATTAACGCAAGAGTGACCATATCACCATTGGCAACATGACTCATTTCATGTCCTATGACAGCTTCTATTTCATTTCTACTCATATTACTAACGAGTCCTGAGCTAATAGCTATTAATGAATTATTTTTTGATGATCCGGTAGCAAAAGCATTAGGGCCAGCTGATTGGAAAATACCAATTTCTGGAATTTTAATATTTAATATGCTTGACTGCCTTTCAACAACTTGTAAGTACCATTTTTCAAAATCATTTGACGGTTTACTTATGACTTGTACTCCGGCCATTTTTTTCGCCATCCACTTGGACAAGTATAGAGAGATAAATGAGCCACCCATACCAAAAACAAGGGAAAAAAGCATAAGTGAATCATAGTCGAGATCAATTCCATTGCTTTGTAAAATTCCAGTAAAGCCTATAAGAGACAAAAATATGCTCAAAACAAGCAATATTGCGATATTTGTAACTATAAAAAATAAGATTCTTTTCATGTATTTCCTCTACTCAATATTATAGGTTGTTTTTACTTTTTCAAGTAAAAACTTCTTATCAATTTTCTTCCCTCTCCTGTTTCTTTCCATGATAAAACCCTTGAGAATATCAAAATCCATTACTCTCTTTCTATTCGAATCGTAAGAGAAGCTTAAGGACTGGCCTTTTCGTAAAACACTTGTAAATACTATGCTTTCTTCGCTTAATTTAGGTAAGTTTATTAATTTTACACCTCTACCTTTTGACAAAATAGGTATATTCTTAATTTTACTAATCAACATGTAGCCAGCATCAGTGATTATTAGATAATATAGATCAGTATCAAGATCAACACTTATTGATTTAACTGCTAATGAATCTTTGGTGCGTAATAAAGTTTTGCCTTTTTTATTTTTCACAATTAAATCTTCATGCAAACAAATAAAGCCATATCCGTAATTAGTCATCGTTAGAATAGACAGTTTTTTAGTTAAAAGATGCATTCCTACAACAGATACCCCATCTTGTATCTGGAAATATTTGCTGAGAGGCTCTCCTTGTCCACGTGATATAGAAATTTTTTCTGAATCCAAATTATATACAAAGCCTAGCTGATCTAAAAAAACTAAAGGTTTATCAGAATATACATTTTCATGTAAAAGATATTCATCTCCAGTTTTAAACCCCGCATGGTTAATGTCTATATCATGGCCTTTTGAGAATTTAAGCCAACCATTTTTAGATAAAATAGATGTTACAGGATCAGTATTCACTATAGCCTTAACTTCAATTGCCTTAGAAGATGTAATATTTGATATTTTTGTCTGTCTCTTACGAGAAAAAGTATCTAGAATTTCAATCAACTCATCCTTTAAATACTTATTAAGTTTATTTTTTGATTTGAGGATAGCCGTAAGTTTTTTTTCATTTTGATTTAATATTTTTAACTCTTCAACTATATTTTTTTCTTGGAGTTTAGCTAAACTTCTAATTTTCATATTAATGATTGCTTCGTACTGTGCATCAGTAAATTTAAAAGTTTTAATGAGTATTTTTTTTGGATCATCTTCATTTCTTATGATTTCAATAATTTTATCTAAATTACTATATACAATGATATATGCGTCTAATATATGTATGCGTTTTTGTATTTTACTTAATTCCCAAGATAATTTATTAGTAATAGTTATCAGTCTATATTTAATCCATTCTAATAAGATCTCCTTCAAGTTCTTTACATGTGGTTTTCCATCTAAACCGATCATATTAAGATTAACTCTAAGACTTTTTTCTAGATCAGTTGTAAAAAAGAAGTGGGACATGACATCATCAACATTATGAATTCTACCTTTTACATTTAATATGATTCTAACTGGATTCTCTTGGTCAGATGCATCCATAACACTTTCAAGAAATAGAGATTTCTTGAGTAATATTTGTTCTTGTATTTGTTCAATTATTTTCGTTGTATTAGCTTGATAAGGTATAGAATTTATAATTATTTCTTTTCCCTTTGACTCGTATGTTGCACGAATTTTAATATTGCCTGTTCCATTAAGATAGATATTATCTAAGTCAGATTCATTCAATACTATTTCACCTTTTGTTGGAAAATCTGGACCAACAATAATCTTTCTTAAATCCTCAATTGATAATTTAGGGTTATCTAACAGTTTGATAACAGCCCCTATTATTTCCGCTAGATTATGTGACGGGATATCTGTAGACATTCCTACAGCAATACCAGAGCTACCATTAATTAATATATTGGGTACTTTAGAAGGCAGGGTTTTAGGTTCATCAAGAGTCCCATCAAAATTAGGAGCCCATTTAACAGTTCCCATGTTTATTTCATCTAAGAATAAATCTGAGAATTTTGTAAGTCTTGACTCAGTATATCTCATGGCTGCAAATGACTTCGGGTCATCTTGAGTACCCCAGTTACCCTGGCCTTCTATAAAAGCATGGTTATAAGAAAAATCTTGCGCTAACATCACCATTGCCTCATAACATGCTGTGTCACCATGAGGATGAAATTTTCCCAAAACGTCACCTATTGTTCTTGCTGATTTTTTAAATTTAGAAGTATGACTTAAAGACAATTCATTCATTGCATACAGAATTCTTCTTTGAACAGGCTTAAGGCCATCAGATATATGAGGGAGAGCTCTATCTAATATTACATACATTGAATAATTTAAATAAGCTTCTTCTGAAAAGTCTTTAATAGGTAATCGCTCTATCGACTTGTCTGATTCTTTGATAATTTTTTCTAGGTCTATATCCATATCTTAATCTATCTGCGCAAGATCTCCTTTCTTTTCTAACCAGGCCTTTCTATCCAGAGATTTCTTTTTAGATAACAACATATCCATTAACGCATTATCCTTATTTCCTGGTGACAATGTTAATTCAATAAGTTTTCTAGTTTTTTTAGACAAGGTTGTATCTCTTAATTGACTAGGATTCATTTCCCCTAAACCCTTAAATCTTGTGATAGAAACTGACGGACTATCTTCATTAATTTTAAGTTTTTTTAAGGTAGCTGTTTTCTCAGCCTCATCAATTACATAATAAGTTTCTTTTTTATAATCTATCCTAAATAAAGGTGGTTTGGAAATATATATATGACCAGCTTGTACTAACGGATAAAAATGTTTGTAGAATAACGCGGTTAGTAAAGTAGCAATATGTAATCCATCTGAGTCTGCATCTGCAAGAACACATATTTTACCATAACGTAATTTAGATATATCATCTGAACCCGGGATAACACCAATAGATGTGCTGATATCTTTAACCTCTTTAGATTCCAATATTTTCAAAGATGAAAGTTCCCATGTATTTAATATTTTACCTCTCAAGGGAAGTATTGCCTGGTATGACCTATCTCTGGCTTGTTTTGCTGAGCCACCAGCAGAATCACCTTCCACAAGAAATAGCTCGGTCACTTTAATATCTTTCAATATACAGTCAGAAAGTCGGCTTGGGAGTAAAATAGATCTCCCGTTTATTTTCTTTAAATCTTTATTCGATGACAGAATTCTTGCCTGTGCATTACTAATTGCAAGTTCAGCAAGTTTTTCGCCAGCCTCAGAATGTTTGTTTAACCATAATTCAAATTTATCCTTTAATTTTGAGGTTAATGAAGCTAGGAGATGGTTTGACTGTAATTTACCTTTTGTTTGTCCTGAGAATTGAGGATTACTCATCTTAAATGACAAAACAAATGATACGTTTTTCCAAATATCTTCCGGTGTTAATTTAACATTTCTAGGCAAAAGGTTTCTACGATCACAAAATTCCCTCATTGCATCAATTAATCCTGCTCTAAACGCATTTACATGCGTTCCACCATACATAGTTGGTATTAAATTCACATAGCTTTCTTGTAAAGGGTCTGTTGACTCAGGTATCCATAATGCTGACCATTCCATGATATAACTCTCTGCATCAATTGTTCCATAATATGATTCCTTGGGTAAATATTCAGAAGCAGAATCATTTTCACCAATAATATAATCACTGAGATTACCGTTATGGAAGAATTCCTGGCTTCCAGTATTATATTTTTCATCAATAAGCTTTAATTTTAATTTTGACTGAAGTATTGATTTTGCTTTAATTAAATGGGTTAACTCTTTCACATTAAGATCTAAGCTATCAAAATAATCAGGGTTAGTTTTAAATGTAATTGCAGTTCCTTGTTTTTTAGCTGATGTCTTTTTTCCAGATTCAAGTTTTTTTGAAAGCTTTCCATTTTTGAAAGATATTGAGTATTCTTTTGAATCTCCTTGTCTCCAAATTTTCATAGTTAATGATTCTGATAATGCATTGACCACAGAAACGCCAACTCCATGAAGACCACCTGAAAATTTATAATTTTTTTCTGAAAACTTTGCTCCTGAATGTAGATTTGTCATAATAACCTCTACTCCTGAGACTTTATGTTTTGGATGAGGGTCTACTGGCATGCCTCTCCCGTTATCTTCCACGGTGACAGAATGATCATTATGAAGATGTATGGTAATCTCGTCACAATACCCAGATATTGCTTCGTCCACACTATTATCTATCAGCTCCTGGACCAAATGATTTGGATTTGTTGTATCAGTATACATTCCAGGTCTTTTCTGAACTGGTTCAATTCCTTTAAGGACTTCAATGTCTGATGATGTATATTTTTTTTTCACTGTGATGATGTATAATTAAAATCATATTACTATATATATGCGAGAATATAAATGAATTATGTATTTTATGATTTTGAAACTACTGGTTTAGATACAAAATTCAGCCAGCCCATACAGATAGCAGCTATAGTTGTTAATGAAGATTTTGAGCAAATTGATGAACCTATTGATGTTAAATGTAAACTTAAAGATGGTGTAATTCCTCATCCAAACGCAATGTTGGTTCATAAAGTACCTATTGATATTTTAAAAAATGGCCAATCTTTCTATGACATGATGGATTATGTTCATGAAAAATTTACATCTTGGGGTCCAGCTACTTTTATAGGTTATAACAGCATAAGATTTGATGAAGAAGTTTTAAGAAGTAGTTTTTTTCAATCATTACATGACCCCTATCTCACTAATACAAATAAAAATTCTAGAACAGATTTATTCAAGATTGTTTTAGGGCTTGAAGCTCTAAATCGAGATGTTCTGAAGATTCCCATTATTGAAAAAACAGGAAGGCCTTCATTTAAGCTAGAGCTGATTGCAAAAGCAAATGGGATTATTCATAAAAAAGCTCATGACGCATTGAGTGATGTGGAAGCAACTATAGAGGTAGCGAGAATAATCAAAGATAAAGCATCAGATTATTGGGATGAATGCATGAAAATCCTTAGCCCAAGAGATTTAATGGAATATATCAGTACAAATGATTATTTCTATTCAGCTCCTGAGCATGCTGCAAAAAATGTAACATACAAGCCTTTATCGTTTTTAACAAATAACCCTAATAATAATAAAGAGTTGGCATTTTTTGATTTAAACAATGATCCTAAAAATCATTATGAAGCAGGTGTATCCAAAATTACTTCCATGATAGAAGCAAAGCAAAAGATTATCAGGTTATATCAAGCAAATAAATCTCCAATTATTTTAAGCTCAGACTTTATGAAATCTTCAGGTATCTTTAAAGATGATGAAATGGATACATTCAAAAAAAGATCTGACGAACTAAGTACACATGAAGATTTTATTGAAAAAATAAATTTTGCTATGGTTGAACGCTATGATGATTTCCAAATTACAAGGGAGCCTTCTGAATTCCTAGAGGCACAAATATATAACGGTGGTTTTTATAGCTCATCAGATAAAGAAAGAATTAGTTTTTTCAAAAGTTGTGATAATCCAGAAAAAAAGTATGCAATATCAAAAGAATTTCAAGACCGTAGATTAAGGGAAATTAGTTATAGAGTATTATTTTCTGAGTCTCCCGATGTGTTCTCTGATCAGGAGCTGATAGACAGGAAAAGATTTATAGCAGATAAAGTATTTTGCACAGAAGAAAAAGTAAAATGGTGTACGCTTGAAAAAGCAAAAGGTGAGCTTCAGTCAATCAAGGAAAGTGATAAACATGAAGACCAGCAATCATATATTCAAGAAATTGAGAATTACTTAATCTCAGAAGAAGAAAGGTATGGGGCTTATTTATCGGGCAGTGATCTTACTTAAGGCATCCATTATTTTATCTGAAGAAACGTATCCCGGTATAACGGACCCATCTTCCATATAAATCATTGGGGTTCCGTTTACCTTCAAATCTCTAGCTGTTAAATAATTATTAGCAATAGGATTCACACAAGTTTTTGTTTCCACAAAATCATTACCAAAAGCTTTATCTAGAGCCTCTTTCTGGTTTTTAGAACACCATATGGAGACCATGTCATTATATGCGTTATCATCGTTACCATTTCTAGAGAATAAGACGTAATGTACTTCTATATTGTTTAATAATAACTTATCCACCTCATTGTGTAATTTTTGGCAATATGGGCATGATGTGTCTGTAAAAACAGTTACAATATATTTAGTTTTCTCAGGTTTATATATAATAATATTTTTATCACTAATATCAGATAGGTATTTCACTCTTTCCTTTTTTAGCCTATTTTCAGTAAGATTGTTCCCGGTTTCAAAATCAATCACATTTCCAACAATTAGATGTTTAAAGTCAGAGGTAAGATAATATAATTGATCTTGAATTGTAATTTCAAAAAATGAATTATTTACTTGCTCAATTGAGTCTATTTTTATATTTGGATATTTTTCTTCCATAGCATTTTGAGCATCATCAGTACTGTTAATATTATTTGAACAAGAAATTATTATTGACATCATGCATATAGTTAAAAATATTTTACGCATAGTATTTATCCTCTTGGGTGGTACTTTGTATGGAATTTAATTAATCTCTCTTTTGCTACATGTGTATATATCTGAGTAGTTGATAAACTTGAATGTCCTAACAACATCTGAACAGATCTTAAGTCTGCACCATGATTAAGGAGATGAGTGGCAAAAGCATGTCTTAAAGAATGGGGAGATATAGTTTTATTCTCTAAAGATTTTTTTGAGTATGCAACTATAAGACTCCAGCAAACTTTTCTTGATATCTGCTTACCTTTATTGCTTAAAAATATAAAAAGATTATCTTCATTAATCGCTAATTGATTCCTTACTAGATCAATATAACTCACTAACCACGCAAGCGCAGTTTCCCCAACAGGAATAATTCTTTCTTTGCCGCCCTTGCCCATTACCTTTACAATGCCTTGAGTAATATCAACTTGATTGAGTTTCAAATTAGTCAGTTCAGATATTCTTAATCCTGTAGCATACAATAACTCTAAAATCGTCCTATCTCTTTTACCTTGCAACGTCTTACAGTCTGGTGCATTTAAAATTTTTTCAACATCTTGCTCGCTTAAGTTCACTGGAAGTTTTCTACCAATTTTTGGTGATTCAATTAATTCACTTGGGTTTAATTTAATAAGGTTATTATGTGCCAGCCAATTATAAAAACCTTTTACTGAAGATAGTGTCCTATTTATAGAAGAAGCTAAAATGCCACGATCTATCTTTTCTGCTAAATATGAATTCAGATCAATTTCACTACAAGATTTAATATCTATATTTTTTACGGCAAGCCATTTCTCTAGCTGCCTCAGGTCTGAGGCATAAGAGCTTATCGTATTTTTAGAGAGGCCTTTCTCCACCCATATAGAGTCGCAATAATTATCAATAATATTGTTATTTAAAGAATTCTGCATATACTATATCCATAAGGCTAGTAATTATTGTACTATGATTTAAAAATAATAGTAAAGAAACCCATGCATAAGAATATTAAAAATAGCTGCGTTAATGACTTTGATCCATCAGCACTTGATGAAATCACCGCTGTCAAACAAATACTTAAATCAATAAAAACTATAAAAAAAATTGAAACTATCAATATAATGGATTCACTTGGGCGAATAGCTTCTAAAAATATCAAATCATCTATAAATATACCTTCTTTTAGGAATTCTGCCATGGATGGATATGCTCTCAATATCAAAAATTTAGAAAAAAATAAATACAGTCTTAAGGAGCAGGGTATATCTTTAGCTGGGCAAGCCTATGATAAAAAACTAAAAGACAAAGAAACTATCAGAGTTATGACTGGTGCAGTTATACCGAATAATGCTGATGCAGTAATAATGAAAGAAATGGTAGATATAGAAGGCGATATAATTTTGTTTCCGAATTTTATTCAAAAGAATCAGAACATAAGGAACATCGGAGAAGACATAAAAAAAGGGGATATAGTAATCAAGAAAGGTAGGCAGATAAATTATGTAGACCTGGGAATATTATCATCTCTAGGTATAGGGAAAATAGATGTTTTCAGGAAGCCAATTATAAGTTTTTTTTCCACTGGTGATGAGCTTATTTCGATAAATAAAAAATTAAAAAAAGGATTGATCTATGATAGTAATAGATATTTGTTATTTGGATTACTAAGTGAATTGCCAGTTCAGATTAAAGACATGGGGGTTGTGAAAGATAATGAAGAAATATTAGTCAAGAAACTAAAACAATGTGCAAAAGTATCAGATATTATCATAACAACCGGCGGAGTATCTGTAGGGGATGCAGATTATATAAAAAGTGCGCTAAAAAAAGTTGGGAAAGTCAATTTTTGGAAAATAGCGATTAAACCAGGAAGGCCCTTAGCATATGGAAAGATAAATAATGCATCATTTTTTGGTCTACCAGGAAATCCTGTATCAGCAGCTGTAACATTTCAAATATTTATTATTCCTGCAATTAAAAAGATGTTCCAAATGATAGCCTCTTCAAAATTAACTATAAAAGCTCAAGTAAAATCTGCTCTATCTAAAAAGAAAGGTAGGGTTGAATATAAAAGAGGACTACTAGAACAGAAAGATGGTGTCAATACTGTAAACACAACAGGACTCCAAGGGTCTAATATTTTATCCTCATTATCAAAAGCAAACTGTTATATAAGACTGTCATCAGAAACAGAAAAAATAAAAAAAGGTGATACTGTAGAGGTAATACCATTTAATATTAATTTATAGTTATGAAAAATAAAAATTACAAAAATATTGGATTTACAAAAAATATCATAATTTGCATATATGATTTATTACTATTATTTTCAATATTATTTTTTTTCACTCTACCATTGATGATATTTTCAGATGGCGAGGGAATTGGAAAAAATATTTTTTATCAACTATACCTGCTCTTTATCATTATAACTTACTACTTATGGTTTTGGATTAAACACAATCAAACTCTAGGCATGAAAAGCTGGAAATCATATATAGTGAATAAAGATAATGAAAAAAAATTATCAATAAAGCAATGTTTGCTTAGAATGCTTATAGCTCTAATAGGTGGTCATCTATTTTTATTATTTCGTAAAGAGTCGTTACAAGACATTATTTCTAAAACAAAGTTAGTTAAATGATAAGAAAAACTGTACTACCCTATTCCATCTCTCAATTGATATTCTAGTAAGTATTTCCCTAAAACTATAAACAATATATGCGGTAGCAGCACATTTATGAATGGCATTATACCAAGCACCATTCCTAGATTAGGTAATATTGATGTAATAATAAAAAATCCTATACCTATAAATACACCCAAGACTAATCTTTTGCTAAGATTTGCTGATCTATGCTTACCAAATATAAACGGCATAGATAGAAATAACATTACAACAGTAGACAGGGGCATAAATAACTTCTCCCAATATATTTTTTTTTGTATATCTGGGTCTAAGTTATTTTTTGTTAAATAGCTGATATTTTGACTCACATCAGCTAATGAGAGACTTGATGATTTACGAGTCTTGATATTGATTAATTTTTTATCAATAAGAAAGTCGGTATAATCTTCCTTGGTATATTTTTTTGTTATCAATGAATTATTAATTATTGTTTCATTGATCTCCTGAAGATGCCATTTATTGATAATGAATTCAGCACGGCCTATATGTTTAATTAAAGACAAGGAGTCATTATCATCATAACTATACATAAGTATCCCGCTGAGTTTTACATCTGAATATATTTCCTTTATTTTAATAAAAGTATTTTTATCTTTAAACCAGACTCCATTTTTATTAAAAATAAGTTTTTTATTTAATGCCAAATTCTTTTTCATCTCAGCCTTGTTACTATATTTTGGAACAAGATGGTCTGTTGCATAATAAAAAATACTGGATAGTAGGAAAACCTGAATTAAAATAATTGCTATTATCTTTGATATTGATATTCCAGCTGATTGCATTGATACAAATTCCATATCTGATGACATAGCACCCAAAGATAGCATTGACCCAATTAATACGGCATATGGGAACATAATTTCCAAACTTTTTGGGATATTCAAAATTACATATTTAGTAATCACTAGCATATTATAATTTCCAACATTTAAATTCTTTAACTCTGCTGTAAATGAAAAAAATATCTCTATTGAAGTCAATACAGTAAGACTTACTATTAATCCTAAAATAAACCTATTAAATAGATATTTATAAATTATCATTACTGCCTTCTTGGTATTGAGTTTTTATCTTGATAGTAAATTCCAGCTATTATTGCAACCACAATTACATGTAACCACCACAATCCTAAAAAGTTAGGCGTTAATTCTAATAAAAACATTTTTTTTGTAACTGACATTCCAATGAAGTATACGAAATACACTAATGCACCTAAAAATATTTTATCATACCTGCCTTTTCTTGGTGATGAATAACTAAGAGGAATTGCTAAAAAACCTAATAAAAGGGTCACGAGTGGAAGCATAAATCTAGCCTGAAACTCTGCTCTCGAAGCCAAGTCATTTGACATAAACAAATCATATGTGTTTTTTGCTTCAAGACTATTATCGTCAAAACTTGTTAGTTCTTTGCCAAGCATAAGGCCATGTTCTTCATACCTAGTAGTTTTTGTATTTGCATTGACAGAAGACAGAGTCTCTACAATGACACCATTTTTTAGAAGAAGAAATCTATGATTACCTGGATCCTTGTAATAAGTAGCTGACTTTGAATTCTCCACTGTCAACCCTATTTCATTAGATGAGCTAAAGAATATCTTATTAAGTATGTTTTTATCTGAACTTTCAACGAAAAAAGTAGCTTTTCCATTCTGAGAAGAAGCAAACCTTCCTGGCTTTATTTCTTCAATTCTTTCTTCACTATTAAGTCTATGTTCTAATTTAGATCTATACTCAGTAACAGAAGGAGTTATGTATAGTGAAAATAATGCAACTATAAAGAATGATGGGATAATTATCTTTTTTATGATGCCAGCTATATCAAATATAGACTGTCCAGAAGCAGATATGACAGCCATCTCGTTACTATTGTAAAACCTACCTAAAGAAATAATAATCCCAAAAAATAGACTGATTGGTATTATGTATATTGAATATTGCGTGATTTTGACAAAAATAACCGGAAACAGTAAATATGTTGGGAACGTACCTGCTGAAGCTTCTTCGATTAATCTCAACATAGTATTTGATGTTAAAATCACCATAAATATCAATAATACAGACAAGGATGATCTCAGAATCTCTTTTAGTAAATATTTTTCAAGAATTTTCATTGTAGTGACTTATTTTATCAAATTTTAACAAGTTTTTAAAAATAATGTTAATCTAGTACATATTCTCACATAAAGGTAAAAAAATGGACTATAAAAGCTTAATATCAGAAAAATTAAAAGGCAATACGGATATATACCTAGTAGGCATGTTTACAGATAAAAAACTATCTCACCTAAATAAATCTGTTAGTAATGCAACGCTGACGCTAATTAAGAAGTGTCTTGATAGCAATAACTTCACTGGTGATATTGGTGATAATCGAACCTTTGATGACATAGAAAATAAATTTCAGATAATAGTTTTTGGTCTTGGTGCTAAAGATAAATTTGGACCTATTAATTTAAATCAATCACTAAATTTAATTATAAAGAAAATACAAAAAACAAATACTAAGTTAATATCTTTAAATATAGACAATATTATATCTAAAAACCTTTCTATATCTCCTGAGTTTTTAGTCAGTTCAATTGAAAATGGCCTTTATAAATATTCTTATAAAAAAGATAAAGCAACTATGCATATAAAAAGATGTAATTTTGTCTCTAAACTCATAATCCCATCCAAGATATTAAATCAATCAATATTAGTAGGAAAGGCTATTTCAAATGGAATTAAGCTAGCAAAAGACTTGGGTAATACTCCACCCAATATATGTACACCAACATATTTAAGTAATGAGGCGGTGAAACTTAAAAAAATTAATAAATTAATAAAAGTTACAGTTCTTGATGAAGCTAAAATGAAATCACTTGGTATGGGCTCGTTGTTATCTGTATCACAAGGTAGTAAAGAGCCAGCAAAACTTGTTTCGATTGAATACATGCCATTAAAAAATAAAGCTCCTATAGTTTTAGTTGGTAAGGGCATTACTTTTGATACAGGAGGTATTTCTTTGAAACCACCTGGAAACATGGATGAAATGAAATTTGATATGTCTGGAGCAGGAAGCGTTATTGGTACAATGAGGGCATGTGCTGAAATGAATGTGAAAACAAATGTTGTTGGGATAATAGCATGTGCGGAAAATATGCCAGGAAGCCAAGCTACAAGACCAGGTGACGTTGTTACAAGCATGTCTGGAATTACAATTGAAATACTTAATACTGATGCTGAAGGAAGGTTAGTTCTATGTGATGCATTAACATATGCCAGAAAATTTAAACCGAAATATATGGTGGATATGGCAACACTAACAGGAGCTGTTTTAGCTGGGCTAGGAAAATATCCGAGTGGTTTATTCTCGAACAGCGACAAACTTGCTGAATTAATTAAAAAATCTGCTGACAAAACAGGGGATCGTGTCTGGCAATTACCCTTATATGATGACTATTTTGAAGAATTAAAGACAAATTTTGCTGATATACAGAATATTGGAGGAAGGTATGGTGGAGCAATAACTGCTGCTGCATTCCTGGCAAAATTTACAGAAGGTATTGACTGGGCTCACCTAGACATAGCAGGTACAGCCTGGGAAGTTGGTGACAACAAAGGGTCTACAGGACGACCAGTTAGTCTGTTAATTGACTTTATTTTATCAAATCAATAAATTGAAAAAAAAAGCTTATTTTTATATATTAAATGAACAAGATGATATGAATTTATCAGTCTGTAAGATTATTAAAAAATATTATAACGATGGGCATAAAATTCTTGTTAAATTCAATGATCAAGAACTCATAGATAATATTGACAAGCTTCTATGGACTTTTGAACAACTCACTTTCATCCCACACTCAACAAATATTGAATATGACTGCGCCACCCCAGTACTTCTATATAAGGATGATTATAAGAATGATTCTATAATAAAAAAGGACTATAATGTCATACTGAACGTAGACACAGTATTAGACACTACTGATGATGACCATGAAATTATAATAGAAATAGTTGGTCATGATGAAAAGAAGAAAACTATATCAAGAGAAAAGTACTTGTATTATAAAAAAAATAATCTCGATGTAAGGCATGAGAATTTATAGATGGATATAAAATACTCACCAAAAGATCTAGAGGCCTCTATATATAAAAAATGGACGGATAATGATTGTTTTTCCGCTAAAGATTTAAAGTCAAATTACTCTATTGTCCTCCCTCCCCCAAACGTAACAGGGACATTGCATATGGGTCATGCTTTTCAACATACAATTATAGATATATTAATCAGATATAATCGAATGTTAGGAAAAAGTGTCTTATGGCAGCCAGGAACTGACCATGCCGGAATAGCTACACAGCTAGTGGTAGAAAATAATCTTGCTAGAGAAGGAAAAACTAGACATGACATTGGAAGAAAAGCTTTAGTTGATGAAATATGGAAATGGAAAGAAAAATCAGGTAATACTATTATTTCTCAAACAAAAAGAATTGGTTCTTCAGCTGATTGGAATAGAAATAGGTTTACGATGGATGACGGTTTAAGTGACGCAGTTAAAAAAGTTTTCATTACACTCTACAATGAAGGGGTTATCTATAGAGGCAATAGACTAATTAACTGGGATATAAAACTTCAAACTGCAATATCAGACTTAGAAGTTACTAATGTTGAGAAAATTGGTCACTTATATCATATAAAATATGAAATTGAAGACAGTGAAAAAACACTTACTGTTGCAACAACAAGGCCAGAAACATTATTTGGCGATACAGCAATTTGCGTTAATCCAAATGATGAACGCTATAAAGATCTTATAAATAAAAAAGCTAAATTACCATTAACGAACAGGTTAATTAAAATAATATCTGATGATTCTATCGATATGGACTTTGGTACAGGTTGCGTGAAGATAACTCCTGCTCATGACTTTAATGATTATAAGTTAGGTAAAAAACATAACTTGGAATTTATTAATATCCTAAATAAAGATGGTACTTTCAATAGTAATGTTGGAAATAAGTTCAAAGGAATAGGCATACATGAATCAAGAAAATTAATCTTAGCTGAACTAAAAAATATAGGATTGTTAGGTAAAATTGAAGACTATAAAACCACTGTGCCTATGGGAGAAAGATCCGGAGAGATAATAGAGCCACTTCTTACAGATCAATGGTTTATGAAAATGGAAGATCTTGCTAAACCAGCAATAGATGCTGTAAAAAATTCAAATATAAAATTTGTACCTAAGAATTGGGAAAAAATATATTTTAACTGGCTAGATAATATAGAAGACTGGTGTATAAGTAGGCAAATATGGTGGGGTCATAGAATACCAGCATGGTTTGATAAAGATAATAATATATACGTTGGTAATGATGAAGCTGAAATAAGAGAAAAATATAAAATTAATAAAGATGTTAAATTAACTCAAGACAATGATGTCTTGGATACTTGGTTTTCATCTGCGTTATGGCCATTTACAACATTAGGTTGGCCAGAAAAAACTGAAGAACTAGAAAAATACTATCCTACCAGTGTACTGGTGACTGGATTTGACATAATATTTTTTTGGGTTGCAAGAATGGTTATGATGGGGATTAAATTTTTAGACAAAGTTCCATTTAAAACAATATACATACATGGTTTAGTGAGAGATTCTGAAGGGAAAAAGATGTCAAAATCAGTTGGAAATGTAATAGACCCAATAGATATTATTGATGGTATAGAATTAGATAGTTTAACTAAAAAAAGAATTTCTAATTTAGTTCAACCTAAACTTGAAAACAAAATAATTAAAAAAACTAAAGATGAATTTCCTGATGGAATCAAACCTTATGGAGCAGATGCACTTAGATTTTGTTTTTGTGCATTAGGTTCGACTGGAAGAGACATAAGTTTTGACTTAAAAAGGATTGAGGGATATAGAAACTTTTGCAATAAACTCTGGAATGCATCTAGATTTGTCTATATGACAACAGATGGCTATAACTATGAAGACAGAATAAAATTTAATAATCTAACAACCTATGAAAAATTTATAATTATAAAGCTAGATGATTTGGTCACTGAATATAAAAAACATTGCATATCATATAGATTTGACCTTATGGCTAACTCATTGTATAGCTTCATTTGGAATGAATATTGTGATTGGTTTGTTGAAATATCAAAAGTTGAGATAGAGAATGGAAATGAATATACAAAAAATGTATTAATTTATACGCTTCAAATAATCTTAAAACTATGTCATCCAATAATTCCTTATATTACTGAAGAAATATGGAATGAAATGAATTCTCTTGGATATACAAAAGATCAAATACTCATGAATGCTAAATTTCCATCGCAACAAAAAATATTTAAAGATGCTTCCATAGATACGGAAGTTTCTTTATTGAAAGAATTTATAAATAAAATAAGAAAAACTCGTAGCGACTTAAATGTGCATCCTAAAATTGAAATAGATATATATTGTTTTTCTCAAGATGATTTAGTTAAAAAATTCTTAGATAATAATAATTCTATTATTTGCAGTCTTTTAAAAGTTAAAAATATATTTATAAACGAAGATTCTTTTGATATTAATGAATGTATAACTGTTTCTTTAGAAAACCTTAAAATCTATATTCCTATTAAAAAAATAATTGATATAAAAACAGAAAAAGAGCGTCTTTTGAAAAGTATGATTAACTTACAGGTTAATTTATCAAAAATTGAAGCTAAGTTAAATAACAAAAATTTTATTGAAAAAGCTCCTTCAGAGATAATCCAAAGCAACTTTAATAAACAAAAATTCTTTGAAAAAGAGATAGCGTCTGTAAAAGATTTACTTGAATGCCTATCTGATTAATCCATATAATCTTTCTAGAGTAAATCTGAAAGTGCTTAAATCTGGTGATATTACAGCCTTTACATCATCTGCAATTTGTCTATAATTTGAAGCTTGGCTGCCTATTAACACTATATTGTCTTTATGATCTGCTTGTGCTTTAAGTGTTTTAATTTCATATGATTTTCTAGCCATATCTCTTGGGTTATTTAAAGCTATCACCATTGTTCTTGCTGATATTTTTTTAGCCATATATGTTAATTCATCATGAGCTATATTATTTCCAACATATGTAACATTCCAGCCTATGTTTTGAGCAACAATGGTATGCATTAATGTATCCAAGTTTTCATATTCAGATGTAAGAGAGCCTATTATTATTTTTGGTCCCTCTTCTTTCGAAGATCTGAATTTAGTATATAAATTGGACAAACAGTTTCTTATTGAAATCTTAGAAAATTTTTCTTGGACACATCTGAGAGATCCCCTGCCACACTCATCATTTATATATGTATGAAGCGGCTTTAAGAATTCCATTAAAAAATCAGTTGTACTTAACATAGCTACTGCGTTTGATAGCGTAACATCTAATCTGTTTGAATCCATCGAATCTATCGCAGATGCAGCTTCATCAAATAGCTCCATGACGGTGCCAGTACTAGGTCTCTGGTAAGATCTTGTTGTGTTTGATTCATCACCCATAACAAGCTCAAATAAATCATCATATGATAATCGAGCAATATCTCCAATTCTTCTTCCAGCATTAGTGGCCCTTTTTAGTAGAGTTAGTTTCTCTATATCATCATCTGTGTATAATCTACGATTTGTCTCTGTTCTTTGAGATATTACCGCGTTATATCTTCTTTCCCATGCCCTTATAACATCTGAGCTTATGCCAGTTCTTCTTCCAACAACCTGTATTAAGTGTCGTGGTTTCTTAGATAATTCTCCTTTCACCTTTTAAATATCCCTCTAATAATTTAATGTAATTTTTACTGTACCTTATTATCATGTTTTTTATGACTTTTGTCAACCTTTTGTTATGATATTAACAGACACGTACATAAATAATATGTATTAAGTATATTTTGTTCATAAAGTATGTTGACAAAGTATTTTTGTTATATTATTGTTATATACAAGATATAGACAACTGTCATATCTCCACCCCTTTATACTAAAGGCCGAATTATACCCCCTTTCGGCCTTTTTTTTTAAAAAGATTTTGACATGCTCTCAACTTTTATAAAAATACATTAGAAAAATGGATCATATCCCCATTGAAGGAGACCTTGACGCTGTTTTGGTCGACATGCATAGTCATTTTTGGAGCAATTTTTTTTAATACCACCCTTATGTCTAGGGCCAAAAGATTTCCAACGCATTATTTGAATCTTGTCAATATGAGGTAATCTCCTACCCATTGAATAACGACAATACCATTGAAACCAACCAATAGGATCTTCAGTGAAGATCCAGCCTTTGCTAACCCAATGCTCAATTGATAACCCTGATTTAATATTAAAATAATTCATATTTACATCAAACTTGTCTACGCTAATTTTGGCATTTTTAAACCAAGATTTTGGAAATTCAAGAAAATCATTTTTAAAATAGTATCCACCAAAAACACCAAGACCTAACATCTCTTTTGGAGATAAATCTGGAGTAAATATTTTATTATAATCAATATCGGTGATTTTTTTCATCTAAATGGTTTGTAATGTTTTTCATTGGCTATATTAAGCATTTCATAATCACCTCTGCTATTACCATATGCATAAATATAGGTATAGTCAGATAAATTATATTTATTTAATATTCTTTTAACTTTTTCAGGACCATGACAATTATTAGATAACAGGCTTCCCGTGATTTTACCATTAACTATTTCAAGTTCTGACGCAATCAAAGTAAAATTATTAAAATCACACCAATCTTGTAACCATAGATTTATTGATGCTGAAACAACCACAATTGTATGTCCTTGAGTTTTATGCCAATCTAATCTATCTAAAGCTTTTTTTCTAATAAGTTTATCGATAATGCTAGAAGAAAATAATTTTGCTTTATTTTTAAAATTTACTTCACTTATACCTTTAAAGAAGTAAGTTATTATTATTTTTTTAATATAATTATTACTCAATATATTTAGCTTATAAAGCATCAGTAATGGAGACAATATTATTATACCCATAATATATTTTAAATCTCCAGCAAAAAATCTTATAAATTTAATTGTACTATCTTCCTTGGTTATGGTTCCGTCAAAGTCAAAAAAAGCTATTTTCATACTAAATATTTAATTTTTTAAAAAGTGACTCTGGTAATATCTTGATAATGAACATAATTATTCTCCAAATATAACTAGAATATATAATACTTTTCTTTTCTTGTTGAGCCATAAATATTTTTTTAGCAAGTTGCTTAGAATCTATCACTAATAACTTTGGTAATCTGTTCTTAGGATTTTTTTTTGTTTGAACATATCCTGATATTACGGTTAATACATCTACTTTTGACTTATCAAGTTTATTCCTCAATCCACTTAAATATGTAATTAGAGCTGCTTTAGAACTCCCATATATATAATTTTTTGCCCTTCCTCTTACTCCAGATACCGATGCAATACCAACAATGAACCCTGATTTATATTGATAAAACTCTTCTGATATTATATTTAGTAATGAAACAGCTCCTGCATAATTTACATTGATAGCATTAGCGCTTTCCTTCCAACTAGTCATAACTGAGAGAGGGTCAGGATAATACCCAGCTGCATAAATTACCCCAATTGGCTTTATGGTCATGGACTCATAAAATTTCTGATGTGAAACAAAATCAGTTACATCTAGATTAAATAAGGTTACTTTAATACTAAAAGTTCTTTCAAGATAATCTGCTTCATCTCGCATATCATTAATTGATCGACCAGCTAAATATAAGTTATATTGATTGCTAGCATATAACTTTGCAAGTTCAATACCAAGCTCACTTTTTGCACCTATTATTAATACATATTTCATATTAATATATTTTACACACAGCCTGTTGGTTTAGGTAATCCACCATATTTTGCTATTTTTTTCATTGGGCCAGACTCAAAAACTTCATATAATTCTTTTGCTTTTCTATCCATACCAAACTCTTTTGCAAATACTCTAACCGCTGGCACCGTACCTGTTGCATTAAACATTTCACGTGCTTTCATGATATATTTTTCTACTTCATCGGTAATTTCAAAACCATCTTCTATAGCCATCTGATTCATTATCTCAGTCGACCAATCACTCGTGTTTATTAAAAATCCATCTGCATCTCTATTCATTACTTTACCTCTATTGTTAATTTATATGATATCTAATACTTTTTCTGGCGGCCTACCCAATATAGCCCTATTATCACTAACTACTATAGGTCTTTCAATAAGTTTAGGGTATTTAATCAATAGACTGAATACTTCATCATCATTAAGGTCTTTACTTTTATAACTTTTGAATTCTTCTTCTTGCTGTCTAACAAGCTCTATAGGTTTAATACCTAACATTTTTACTATATTTTTTATTTCTTTCTCTGTTATGTCTTCTTGCAGGTAAAGTTTTATTGTAGGGTTTATATTTTTATCTTTAATGTATTCTAGGGTCTTTCTTGATTTACTGCATTTTGGATTATGATAAATCACGATACTTTTCATTATTCCCATTCTATAGTGCCAGGTGGCTTACTAGTTATATCGTACACAACTCTAGCAACACCAGCGACCTCGTTAATAATTCTTGTCGATATCTTATTAAGAATACTATAAGGGATTTCGCTAACAGTGGCAGTCATAAAATCTATTGTTTTTACAGCTCTGAGTGCCACGACATAATTATATTGCCTCTGATCACCCATAACCCCTACAGATTTTATAGGTAAAAAAACAGCAAGAGCCTGGCTAATTTTATTATATAAATTATGATTTCGTAATTCTTCAATAAATATACTGTCAACATCTTGAAGTATTTCAACCTTTTCTTTAGTAATATCTCCTATTATTCTAACTGCTAATCCTGGTCCTGGAAACGGATGACGTTCTATCAAACTCGATGGAATACCCAATGATTTTCCAATTTTTCTAACCTCATCTTTAAACAATAGTCTTATGGGTTCTACTAGCTTCAATTTCATATCTTTAGGTAATCCCCCAACATTATGATGTGATTTTATAACCTCAGATTTTGAGCCTTTAGAAGAGGACTCTATTACATCAGGATATATTGTTCCCTGGGCAAGAAAATCTATGTTTTTTAATTTTTTTGCTTCTCTTTCAAAGATTCTAATAAATGTCTCACCTATGATTTTTCTCTTTTTTTCAGGGTCCTTAACATTTCTTAACTTATTAAAAAATATAGTAGATGCTTCAATAGTAATTAGTTTAATTCCTAATTTTTTAGAGATATTTTCTTTTACCTCACTAACCTCATTTTTTCTCATTAATCCGGTGTTAATAAATATACAGGTAAGTTTTTTAGATATTGCTTTATTAAGTAGAGCTGCTACAACCGTAGAATCAACTCCTCCGGATAAAGCTAAAATTACTTTTTTATTACTGACTTGATTTTTAATATTACTAATAATATCATTAATTATATTTTTTGTAGTCCAAGACTTTTTACAATCACATACACGGAATAAAAAATTTTCTATTATATTTTTTCCATTATCCGTATGAGTTACTTCTGGATGAAATTGAAGACAGTATATCTCTTTTTCACTACTATACATGGCAGCAAATTTAGTATTACTACTACTCCCTAATGACTCAAAACCTTTTGGTAGTTTAATAACTTTATCAGAATGACTCATCCATACATTTAATTTTTTACCTTTCTTTAACCCATAAAATAATTTAGATGGTTTTCCTATATTGAAAACTGCATGACCAAACTCTTTCTTCTGAGACGGCTTTACTTTGCCTTTAAAGAAATCAGTTATAAGTTGCATACCGTAACAAATACCAAGTATTGGAATATTTGAATTCAAAATATTTTTTGAGAGATTATATTTTTTCTTTGATGTTATAGAATCTGGTCCGCCACTAAGTATGATTCCTACAGGATTAAGATCAGAGATTTCTCTTTTGCTGATACTGTTAGATTTCACTACACTATATACACCAGACTCTCTAACTCTTCTAGCTATTAGTTGTGTATATTGTGAACCAAAATCAATTATTAAAATTAGATTAGACATTTTTATCTGGGCTGATAATTTGGCGGTTCTTTTACTATTGTTACATCATGAACATGACTTTCTTGTTTTGCCGATGATGATATTTTTATAAATCGTGTTTTGCTTTGCATTGATGGTATATCTTTGCATCCTACATATCCCATGCTTGATTTTAAGCCACCAGTTAATTGATGCAATATTGTTTTCATTGTCCCTTTATATGGAACTCTACCTTCAATTCCTTCTGGTATAAGCTTTGATGATTTTTGTACTCCATCTTGAAAATATCTATCTTTTGACCCTTCCTGCATTGCGCCAATTGACCCCATTCCACGATAAGCCTTATATGTTCTGCCCTCAAAAAGCTCTACTTCGCCAGGTGCTTCATCGGTGCCGGCCAGAAGGCCTCCTAGCATTACACTATCTGCGCCTGCAGCTAATGCTTTAGCAATATCACCGGAGTATCTAATTCCTCCATCTGCTATAATTGGCACTTTTTTATTCTTTGCAAACTTAGCAACATTCATGATAGCAGTTAACTGAGGAACACCAACACCTGCAACTATTCTTGTTGTACATATTGATCCAGGGCCAATTCCAATCTTGATGGCATCAGCACCATTTGATATCAAATCTTTCGCGGCTTCTGCCGTAGCAATGTTACCAACAATTACTTCTTGATCAGGGAATTGTTTTTTAATGTGCTTGAGCATTTTAATTACCAACTTTGAATGTCCATGCGCAGTATCAATTACAATTACATCAGATTTTTGCTCTATAAGAGCTTCGGCTCTTTCTATTGAATCAATGCTCGTGCTTATAGCTGCACCAACAAGCAGGCTTCCAAATTTATCTTTAGAGGCACTTGGAAATGTTGTTGATTTCTGAATATCTTTAAAGGTAATCATTCCTTTTAACTCATTTTTCTTGTTAGTTATTAAAATTTTCTCAATTCTATTTTTTCTAAGAGCACTGATAACTTCCTCTTTTGTGTAATCCTCTTTGACTGTAATTAACCTTTTTTGTGGCGTCATGATTTCTGAAACTTTTAAATCTAAGTTATCAACAAATCTAAGATCTCTATTCGTTACAATGCCGACAAGAATATTATTATCAACAATCGGAACACCTGATATATTATATTTTTCTGTAATCTTATTAATTTCACCTATAGTCATTGAAGGGGAAGCGGTTACAGGGTCACTTATAACTCCACTTTCATATTTTTTGACAAATCTAACTTGCCTAGCCTGTTCATCAATAGACATATTTTTGTGAATAATACCAATTCCACCTTCTCCGGCAAGTGTGATTGCCATTTTAGATTCAGTAACGGTGTCCATAGCTGCCGATAGAATTGGGGTTTTTAATTCTATATTTTTAGTCAACTTAGTTGTTAATATGACTTCGGAAGGTAATATTTCAGAATATTGGGGCACTAATAAAACATCATCAAATGCGAGGCCTTCTTCGCTTATAATGGAGTTAGATTTATTTGAATTTGTTGTATTTTCCATTCTATATTATACATATTAAAGCTATTATAGGAAATACTAAAATTAAAAAATATGAAGATATTCAGCATAGAAGAATTAAACGGTACTCTAAAGGGTTTGATAGTAAACCACTTCAGCTACCCTATTACAGTTAAAGGGGAAATCTCAAATGCAAGTAAACCAATAAATGGGCACCAATACTTCAAATTGAGTGATGAGAGTGGTTTTAGCAAACATAGTATTAAGTGTATGATCTGGAAAGGTACATCACAAGAAATAGTGAGAGAGTATGAAAGCCAAGAAGTTTTAGTCACAGGTAAAGTCACTATGTATGAAGCTACTGGAGAGAGCCAAATACAGGTTACTGAGATTAAAGAGTATGGTGAAGGTGCGTTAAAAAAAGCTATTGAAGATACGCGCATAAAATTAGAGAAAGAAGGTTTGTTTGAACATAAAAAACTATTACCACGATATCCTAAAAGCATAGGCTTGATTACATCTCCAGACAGTCATGCCCTGCATGATGTTTGCTCAAAACTCAAGTCAAGGTTTCCTATCAGCGATATAATTATATACCCAAGCCTAGTTCAAGGAAAATATGCTCCAGAAAATATTATTAAGCAAATAATTAGATGTAATAAGGATAGAGATGTGGATGTGATTTTACTGATAAGGGGCGGCGGCTCACTAGAAGATCTAATGGCATTTAATGATGAGAAGCTAGCACGTGAAATATATGCTTCCAAGCTACCGATAGTTACTGGAATTGGTCATCAACCAGATATTACAATTGCAGATTATGTGGCTGATATTTCAATGGAAACACCGACTGCTGCTGCTGTTCATATCACTCCAGATCAATTTGAATTATTACAAAGAATGAATGATGCGGAAGAAAAAATTAAAAACATCACGCAGCTGAACATACAAAATAAAAAAGAGACTCTTGTGGGTAATATCATGAAAATACAAAATTATAACCCCTCCAGAATGATCAATAACTTTAAAGATATTAGAGAAAATATAGATAAAAAATATCATAATATAGTAAAAGTTATTCTAAACGAATTAACTGCTAAATCTGAATATCAGCTTGTTAGAATAAAACAGACTAAAAATATACTAACTGAAAAAATTACCATAGCAATTAGATTTCAGAAAAATATTGTTGGGGAAATGAATCAAAAAATGGAAAATCTAATTAATAACCAAATAAATATATGCAAGACATTAACAAATGCATTATTATTATCTAATCCTCTAGAAATATTAAAAAAAGGATACTCTATAATTAGAGATTCTGGGGGGGAAATAGTTAAAAGTAAGCATGATTTAGAGAAAATACAATCATTTAGCGCAGAATTCAAAGATGGTGTAGCTAAGATAAAAAAACCAGTTAGTATTAAATAAAAAATGTCTTGCTATAAACTAAATGTCGATGCAGAATATCAAATTAACTAATCGTCTTTAATTATATGAAAAAAGATCTATCAAAGTTTTTAGAGTTTAAGCCATACAAGCCAGCCAAAGGTGAAAAATATATGGAATCTAAGCAAATCATGCATTTCAAGGTAATTTTAGTGAAATGGAAAGAATTACTTGTGAAAGAAGCAGATAAAACAATGGCTCATATGAAGAATGATTCAACTAAACTTGCAGACCCAAATGATGCTGCAACTCAAGAAGAAGAGTTTAGATTAGAACTTAGAACAAGAGATAGAGAAAGAAAACTTATTAGAAAAATAGATCAAGCTCTTCAGAGAGTGGATGATGGTTTTTATGGCTTCTGTGAAGATACTGGTGAGCCTATTGGAATAAAAAGGTTGGAAGCTAGACCAATAGCAACATTATGTATAGAAGCTCAAGAAAGACATGAAAGAATGGAAAAAACTCAGGTAGACTAACGGCTTTCATATTTTCATTATGAAAAATATAGAATCTAAATTAATTGAATCAAGGCAATATAAGCCAGATATTGAGTTCTCAAAAAAATCTAACTTAAACCCAAGCCTCTTAAAAAAACTAAATTCTTTATATAAAAATAATCCGGATGAATTCTGGTCTAGTCTTGCTAAGAAAGAGATTCAATGGATTAAAGGTTTTAAATCTATCTGTACTGGAGATGCTCCGTTCTATGAATGGTTTAAAGAAGGCAAGTTAAATATTTCAGAAAACTGTCTAGATAGACATAGAAATAAAAATAAAAAAGCAATAATTCATATTGCAGAGAATAATCAAAAAAAAATAACATCATATGATGAGCTTTACATATTAGTAAATAATTTTTCATATGCATTAAAACAGATAGGTTTGAAGAAAGGAGATAGGGTTGTAATATATATGCCTACCATCCCAGAATCAATTATAGCAATGCAGTCATGCGCAAGATTAGGGTTGATTCACTCCGTGGTATTTGCTGGGTTTTCATCTGAGTCTTTAAAAAATAGAATAAATGATTGTGCTGCAAAGGTTGTCATTACCGTTGATTCATTTATGAGAAATGGAAAAATAATTAATTCCAAGGCTATTGTTGATGAAGCTCTAATAAATGCAAGCTGCCCGAGTATCAATAAATGCCTAATATATAAAAATCTTGGAACAGAAATAAATTTTAATGATAGAGATTTATGGTGGCATGAAATATTACCTTCCAAAGAAAAGATTGTTAAGCCTGAAGCAATGTCCTCAGAAGATTTATTATTTATACTTTATACCTCAGGCTCAACAGGTAAACCTAAAGGGATTGTTCATAGTACAGCAGGTTATTTGCTTAATTGTATAATTACAAATAAATGGGTTTTTGACTTAAAAGATAATGATATTTTCTGGTGTACGGCTGACATAGGATGGATAACAGGTCATAGTTATGTTGTTTATGGCCCTTTAGCAACAGGAGCAACTATTCTTATATACGATGGTGCCCCAACATTTCCAAAGCCTGATAGATTCTGGGATATTATAGAAAAAAACAAGGTAACTATTTTCTATACTGCACCTACAGCCATAAGAACTTTAATGAAGCTGGGCGAAGATTTACCAGACCAATATGATTTAAGTTCATTGAGATTACTTGGAACAGTTGGTGAGCCAATTAATCCAAAAGCATGGATCTGGTATCAATTAAAAATAGGTAATAATAAATGCCCTATTGTTGATACATGGTGGCAAACTGAAACAGGAGCTAATATTATTGCTCCAATTCCTGGTGTTACACACACAACCCCTGGTACATGTACCCAGCCTTTGCCTGGGATAGAAATAGGCATAGTAGATGAAGATGGAAATGATATTAATGAAGCTAATCAAGGTGGAAATCTTGTTATAAAAAAACCATGGCCATCAATGTTAAGAGGGATATGGGGTGATAAAAAAAGATATCTAGAAACATATTGGAAAAAATATAATAATAATTTTTATATAACTGGGGATACTGCCAGAAAAGATGAGTATGGCAATATATGGATAATGGGAAGATCAGATGATGTGGTAAATATCTCTGGACACAGATTAGGAACCATGGAAATTGAATCAGCAATAGTCTCACATGAGTATGTAGCGGAAGCAGCTGTTGTTAGTTATAAGCATGAAATTAAAGGTGAAGCAATTCATGCCTTTGTCACGCTTAAGAATAATTTCATAAATCATAATGATAATGAATTTTCTAGTGAGTTAAGAGAATGGGTTAAGAAAAAAATTGGTTCTATCGCTAAGCCAGAAAGGATTTCATTTTCTGATTCCCTACCTAAAACTAGATCTGGTAAAATTATGCGTAGACTTCTCAGAAATATTGCTCGCGGAGAAGATATTACTGGAGATACTTCCACCTTAGAAAACGAAAGTATACTTGATCAACTAAAAAATATCCTATAAAAAAAGGTCACACAAAATTGTATGACCTAGAATTTAAACTATACAGATAATTTAATATATAAAAATTAATCTATATCTTTCATTGTAAGTTTAACACGGCCTTGGCCATCAATATCAAGCACTTTAACTTGAACATCATCGCCTTCTGCCATAACGTCTCTTACGTTATTTACTCTTTCATCACTGATTTGTGAAATATGGACTAAACCATCTTTTCCTGGAAGTATATTTACAAATGCACCATACTCCATTATTTTTTTCACTTTACCAGTATATACTTTACCTATTTCTACTCCGTCACTCATACTATCCTCTTTTGTTTACGTTAGTTTTCTATGTCCTTCATTGTAAGTTTCACTCTGCCCTGTTTATCAACTTCAAGAACTTTGACTTTTACAACATCGCCCTCAGACAAAACATCACTAACATTATTGACTCTTTCCTGGCTAATTTGTGAAATATGCACCAAGCCATCTTGATTTGGTGTAATACTTACAAACGCGCCAAAATCCATTATCTTCACAACCTTACCTTCATAAATTTTATTTATTTGCGGTCCTGCTGTTATTTCTTCAATCATCGATTTAGCGTGATCACTAATCGTTTGATCTGTTGCTGCAATCTTAATCACACCATCATCATTAATATCAATTACGGCTCCTGTAGCCTCAACTATAGACCTAATAACAGCTCCGCCTTTTCCTATGACTGCAGCTATTTTAGATGGGTCTATTTTAACATGAGTATATCTAGGCGCATATTCAGACATATCTTCTTTGGGCTTGCTTATGACTTTTGCCATTTCAGCAAGAATATGTAATCTAGCTTCTTTAGCTTGCACTAATGCTTGAGACATAATTTCTGAAGTAATACCGTCAACCTTGATATCCATTTGTAATGCGTTTATGCCAGCTTCTGTACCAGCTACTTTAAAGTCCATATCACCTAAATGATCCTCGTCTCCAAGAATATCTGTTAATACGACAAATTTATCATCTTCCTTGACCAAACCCATTGCTATACCTGCTACTGGTGCAGTTATTGGAATTCCTGCGTCCATCATAGCCAAACTTGAACCGCATACTGATGCCATTGAGCTTGAGCCATTAGACTCCATTATTTCCGAGACAACTCTTATAGTGTAAGGGAAGTCTTCTAAAGAAGGCATCACAGCTTGTACACCACGTCTAGCCAATTTACCATGACCTATTTCTCTTCTTTTTGGTGAACCAATAAATCCAATCTCTCCTACTGAGTATGGAGGGAAGTTATAATGGAATATAAATGGCTCATCAATTCTTCCATTTAAAGAATCAATCATTTGAGCATCTTTATTAGTTCCGAGAGTGGTCACTACAAGTGCCTGTGTCTCTCCTCTAGTAAATAGAGCAGATCCATGAGTCCTTGGTAAAACACCAATTTTGACATCAATTGCTCTTACAGTTGAGCTATCTCTTCCGTCAATTCTTTTTTCACCTGAGATAATTCTGTCTCTAACAATACTTTTTTGTGCTTTAGAATAATAAGAAAGGATATCTGATTCATTATCAGATTCTTCGTTGAGCTCATTTGCTAAAATTTCTTCTTTAATTTTAGATAATGACTCATTACGATCCTGTTTCTTTGTTATTGAATATGCTTCTGAAATTTTATCTTTGTATTTATCTTTAAGGGACATATAAGCAGCGTCATCCATTTTTTCAGGATTCCATTCAAGCTTATCTACGCCAACCTCAGCGGTAAATTCATCAATAACTTTAATTATAGTCTGCATTTGCTCGTGACCATATTTAACAGCACCTAGCATTATTTCTTCACTAAGCTCTTTAGCTTCTGACTCTACCATCATAACTGCGCTTTCAGTTCCTGCTACAGTTAAGTCTAGTAATGATGTTTTTAATTCTGGGGTTCTTGGGTTTAATAAGTAATTTTCTCCATCATAACCAACTTTAACAGCACCCAAAGTTCCATTAAATGGTAAGCCTGAAAGTTTAACAGCTACTGATGATGCAATAAGTGCTGGGACTTCTGGATCAACATCTGGGTTATATGATATTAAAGTAACTACAAGCTGAACTTCTCTTTTATAAGAAGAGTCAAATAATGGTCTTAATGGTCTATCAATTAATCTACTAATAAGTGTTTCTTTCTCTGAAGGTCTTCCTTCTCTTTTAAAAAAACCACCTGGAATCTTTCCTGCCGCATATGTTTTTTCGTTATAATTAACTGTTAGTGGGAAAAAATCCCTGTCACTATCTTGTTTAGCTGCAACGAGTGTTGCTAAAATAACTGTTCCTTCTATATCTACTATTACTGATGCGTCTGTTTGTTTTGCGATCTGTCCTGTTTCAATCTTTACAGATTGACTTCCTAAATCAAATATTTTTGTATGCATTTATTTTTTACTTCCTTAATCCCAATTGTTTAATAAGGTTCTCATATCCCGAGATATCTTTCTTTTTAAGATATTTGATTAGAGACCTTCTTTTCATGACCATTTTGAGTAGTCCACGCTTAGAATGGACATCTTTTGAGTTTTTCGAAAAATGGTCTGATAAACTATTGATATTTGCCGTAAGCAATGCAATTTGAACTTCACTAGAACCGCAATCATCTGCGGATTTCCCATATTTTTTTACTATCTCTTCTTTGACACTATTGTCCAAAGCCATAAACTTCTCCATTAATGACAGTTATTCTATCATCTGTTTCTAGTAATACAATCGTTTATTTATTAAAGTTTATTAATCTTTTAGGGTAAATATAACCATTGACCACTCTTCCTATACCTAAAATATTATTATTTTTATCTTTAATGGCGATTTCATCATAGTTCTCACTGTAAGTTGTTGAAATAGGCTGTCCACTATTAATTTTTAAGATTTCAAATTCATTTATTACTACTGACTCAACATGGTTTAACATATCATTAATATGCACTATATTTTTAATATCATTAGGTAAATCATCCAATGTAACCATATTTTTTTCTAAAAAATGTCCAATACGTAGTCTTCTGAGATCTTTTGTATAAGCCCCAGTGTTAAGTTTTTCACCAATTGTTTCGATAAGAGTTCGTATATATGTACCTTTGCTGCAAATAATATTTATACATAATTCCCCTTCTTTGTATGAAATTAATTTTATGTCAATAATGTTAATCTCTCTAGCCTTTCTTTCTATGCTTATTCCTTTTCTTGCTAAATCATATAACTTCACTCCATTTACCTTAAGTCCACTATGCATTGGAGGAATTTGCTTTTGTTTACCTATAGAATCTTTGAGTACTTTTTGAATCAATATATTTGTTAGCTTAAGTGGATTATCTTTTTCAGTCTTTACAATCATCCCTTCTCCGTCACCTGTTGTGCTAGTTGACCCTAGTTTAGCTACGGCCTGATATTCTTTTTCATAGGATTCAATATATTTTGCTAACTTTGTGCCTTCATTTAAAACAATTGGTAACATTCCAGATGCTAAAGGGTCAAGTATTCCTACTATCCCTGCTTTTTTTACAGATAATTCTTTCTTGACAATACTTAGCGCTCTATTAGAAGTAATATTTTTAGGTTTATCTAAAAGGAGAGTCCCATGAATCATAATTTAAGCTTTAGAGTCACTCTTTAGAATGTTTTCAATTCTTTCACTACGTTCAGCAGTATCATCATAGGTGAATCTTATTGATGGTAATCGCTTTAGATGGAGACTTTTAGACAATTGTTTTCTTATGAAACCAGATGCCTTGTTTAACTCAATACCAATCTTTTTATTATCTTTACCAAGTGATGTAAAATAAATTTCTGAGTATCTTAGGTCTTTACTTACTTTAACTTCAGAGATAGTGACAGATTTTATGATAGGATTTTGAATATCTTTTATCAATAATAGAGCTATTTCTTTATGGAGTAAATCTTGCACCTTGAAAAGTCTATTCGTCATAATTATTACTGAACCGTACGTTCAATCTCAGTTCTTCTGAATACTTCTACCTGATCACCAGGCTTAATATCATTGTAATCCTTGACTCCAATACCACACTCAGTTCCACTTTTTACTTCTTTAACATCTTCTTTAAATCTTCTCAATGACTCTAATTCACCTTCATAAATTACTACGTTATTTCTTAAAACCCTAATAGGTTGATCTTTTTGAACAGTTCCTTCGCTAACTATAGAGCCTGCAATGGCACCAATTTTTGAAGATCTGAAAACATCTTTAACTTCCGCTATCCCAATAATCTCTTCTTTAATTTCGGGATCAAGTAATCCTGATAACTGTTGTTTAACAAGATCGATAAGCTCATATATAATACTAAAATAAAATAATTCTTGATTATTAGACTCTACGAGTTTCTTAGCTTTAGAGTCTGCTCTTACGTTAAATCCTATGATTGTAGAGTTAGAGCTTGCAGCTAGATTTACATCAGATTCAGTAATTCCTCCAACTCCGCTATAAACAATTTCAAGACCTACGTCATCATTTTTAATGTTTCTTAAGGTACTATTTATTGCTTCTACGCTACCTTGTACATCTCCTTTAATTAATAAATTAATAATCTTTTTCTTAGGTGCATCATTTAGGTTGAAATCATCTATGCTGAAAGTTTTACGTTTACTTTGAATTTCAATTTCTTTTTGTCTAGATTCTCTTAAAGACGCTATATCTTTAACTTTTTTCTCATCTTTAGCAGCCATTAATTGATCAGCAACATTTGGTGTGCCTGAAAGTCCAGTTATAACAACAGGGCACCCTGGTCCAGCTGATGAAATTTCTTTATTAAACTCATCATACATTGCGCGTATTCGTCCAAATTCTTTTCCAACTAAAACATAATCTTTTTTATTCAATGTTCCACTTTGAATCAAAATTGTGGCTATCGGTCCTCTTCCTTTATCTAAAGACGACTCCACAACTGATCCTATTGCCGAACCTTTTTTACTAGCTTTTAATTCTAATATTTCTGATTGCAATGATACTGCTTCTAGTAATAAATCAATACCTTCGCCTGTTAATGCTGATATTTTAACAAACATTGTGTCCCCACCCCATTCCTCAGGGATGACGTTCTTTTGACCAAGTTCAGTTTGAACTTTTTCTGGATCTGCATTTTCCTTATCTATTTTATTAACTGCTACAATTATTGGCACACCTGCAGCTTTAGCATGTTCAATTGCTTCTTCTGTTTGCGGCATTACCCCATCATCTGCTGATACCACTAATATCACAATATCTGTGACCTGTGCGCCTCTAGCTCTCATTGCAGAGAAAGCAGCATGCCCTGGAGTATCCAAAAATGTTATGTCTCCTTTATCTGTTGAAACTCTATACGCCCCAATGTGCTGAGTAATACCGCCTGCCTCAGAATTAACAACTTTAGTTTTTCTAATATAGTCAAGCAGAGATGTTTTGCCATGGTCGACATGTCCCATTATTGTAACAATAGGTGCTCTTGGCTCTAAATCTTCAGTTTTATGTTCTTCAAGATCCAAAGTCATTTCCTCTTCTTCACTCTCGTTAGCGGTTGTCGCGGTATGACCAAGCTCTTCAATAATTAATATTGCTGTATCTTGGTCTAAGGATTGATTAATAGTTGCCATAACACCCATGTTCATCATAACTTTTATTAATTCAGATGATTTAACAGAAATTTTCTGCGCTAATTCATTTACTGTAATAGCATCAGGTATTTCAATTTCTTTTTTTATAGGCTCAGTTGGTTTTTCAAACTGATGTGTTTGTAAAAGTTCAGATTCTGATAATTTTTCTTTTTTATTATGATTTTTTTTAGGTTTTGGTTCCTTTAAATGCAACTCTTTATTTTTAAAATTCTCAACCTTATCATTTTTGCCTACTGTATTTTTCTTCTTAGCAGGCGCTAAATTATTTTTAGCTTTGATATCTGTGGATTCTTTTTTAACATCAGTTGGTTTTATATCATTCCCAATAATTTCAGTGTTCTCTTTTGATACAACCAAAGGTTCGTCAGCCACTAATAAAGAATCTTTTTTCTCAGGCTCGCTCGGGATAATTATTTTTTTACGCTTAACTTGAATCGTAACATTTTTTGAAGCAATAGATGGCTTAGACTGCTTTGAGCCAGAACCTTTTCGGTTTTTCAATGACAAACTTTTTTTTATATCTTTTTCAGCCATTTTTTTCCTTTTTACTAGTCTTCCTTAAACCAAGGTTCTCGCGCATCCATAATTACCTTTCCCGCATCTTCTTGACTTAATTCTATCATTTCCAACAGTTCATCGACAGATAAATCAGCTAAATCTTCTCTGTTCTTAATATCATTAGAGGTTAATTTCTCTATGTTAGCTTTAGAGAGAATTTTAAAATTTGATAATGAACTTTCTTGTTCAATTTTATCTTTTTTTGCTTTTATTTTTTCTGTTGCTCTCTTTCTTAGTTCGTTTACCAAATCTTCGTCAAAGTCATCAATTGAACTAAACTCATCCATTGAACAGTATGCAACTTCATCGATTGATGAGAATCCTTCTCTTGCAAGGACATCCGCAACATCTTCGTCAACATTAAGCTCTTCCATGAATGTAGCACTTAAACTCTGGTTTTCTTCCATAATCTTATTATCTGAATCATCTTTAGACATAACATTTAAGTCCCATCCTGTTAGTTCGCTTGCTAATCTAACATTCTGTCCTCCACGGCCAATAGCTTGAGAAAGCTGTTCTTCAGCTACAGCAATATCCATGGACTTCTTCTCTTCATCTACAACAATAGATAGGACTTCAGCGGGTGACATTGCATTTATAACAAATTTAGCAGGGTCTTCATCCCACATAATGATATCTATCCTTTCCCCACTCAATTCATTGGAGACAGACTGTACACGTGAGCCCCTCATGCCAACACATGCCCCTATAGCATCAAGTTTTGGATCATTAGATTTTACAGAAATCTTGGCTCTTAAACCTGGATCTCTAGCTGCACCTAGTATTTCTATTAAACCTTGTCCAACCTCTGGAACTTCAAGTTTAAATAGTTCAACAAGAAATTCTGGAGCTTTTCTAGTAATATACAGTTGAGGGCCACGTAGTTCAGGCTGAACATCACGTAAGTAGCCTCTTAGTCTATCACCTGGTCTTATTGCTTCTCTTGGAATAAGAGCATCTTTCAGTATCATAGCTTCTTCCATTGAATTTTGTTTGTCTGGAATACCAAGATCCATGTATACGTTTCCTTTTTCAATTCTTTTAACTATTCCAAATATTAATTGTCCTATTTTTGACTCATACATTTGAACAACTCTATTTCTTTCAGCTTCTCTAACTTTTTGAACAATAACATTCTTCGCTGCCATAGCAACAATTCTGCCAAACTCTATCGAGGGAATTTCTTCTTCATAGTAATCACCTATACTCAGTTCATCATTTTTAGTCTTAGCATCTTCAAGAAGAATTTGTTGGTCATTCATCTCTTCCTCAATCTCTTCTACAACTTGCCATTTTCTATATGTTATATATTCTCCACTTTCTAGGTCAATAGTTACTCTTGCGTCTATATCAAACTCACATTTTCTATCTAATCTATATTTCTTTCTAACAGAACTTGCTAGCGCATGTTCGATAGCATCGATAATAACTTCTTTGCTAACATTTTTTTCATTAGAAACTGTTTCAACGACCATTAATATTTCTTTATTCATAACCTGTAACCTTAAATTTCTTGTATATTTGCTTTTTTAATGTTCTTAAAATCAATAATAATCTCAGAATCATCTAACTCAACTTTTATATTTCCTTCAACTATATCTTTTATTTTACCAATAAAATTCTTTTGATTATTCATACTAGATTTTAATTTAATTTTAACCATAAAACCTTTATACAATATGAAGTCAGTAATACTAAATAGCTGTCTATTAATACCTGGTGAAGAAACTTCTATATCATAATCATCAAAATAATCATTAATTTTAATCACATCATCGGCCAATTTAGAAGTGAATGCACAATCTTCGAGACCAATCCCTTTGGGAGAATCAATAATGATTTTAATGCTGGGACTAGATGAGCTATTGGATATATTAATATTCACAATCCTCATACCTTTAGTGCTTATAACTTCTTCCAAAGCTTTAGATAATTTTTCCTCAATATCATTCATTTTCAAACAGCCAATAAAATAGCCCCTAACAGGGGCTTCCCAGGTATTGTATAACAATTCATATGCTTTAAGTAGAGAATTATAGGTATTTTTTAGTTTTATCAGGCTTAAATAAAAGAGTTATTGGTAGTGGGGGCAGGATTCGAACCTACGACCTTTGGGTTATGAGCCCAACGAGCTACCAGACTGCTCCACCCCACACTGTATAAGGAGTCTATAGTCTATAAAAATAATTTTCAAGTATTAAAAAGATTGCTTATTGAGTACTGGCTAAGTTGTCCTAAAATATCTGGAAATAATCCTAAAAGCATAAGTCCTATTACATAGGCACCAGTAAAATATAATTTAGATGTAATTAATAATTTATCTTTTAATTCATCAAAATAGATAACCTTGATTACTCTTAAATAATAGAAAGATCCAATAACTGTCATTAATACTGCAAATATACTGAGTGGAATATTATTAGACTCGACAAGAGATTGAATGATAAAAAGTTTTGCATGAAACCCTAGAAGTGGTGGTATGCCTATATATGATAATAAAATAATCATTAAAAGAAATGCTAGAAATGGATTAGATGAGTTTAATCCACTGAGATCACTTATATTTTCTACTGGTTTGCTTTTATATACCAATTGAGATAATAACCCAAAGACTGCTATCGTAGTTATCACATAAGTTAAGGTATAAAACATAGCTGCCTTATAAGCTATGACTGAGCCAACCGATAAACCTAATAATATAAATCCAATATTAGCAATTGTTGAATATGCCAGCATACGTTTAATATTAGTTTGAGATATAGCAATAATATTTCCAATCAAAATAGACAGCACGGCAAGTATAATCACCATGTCAGACCAAAATAAAAATAGCCCAGAGAAAACAATTGCTAGCAATTTAATAAATATTACGAATACAGCAATTTTAGGAATAGTGCTAAGTAACAAAGTAGTCGTAATTATAGAACCATGATAAACATCTGGTATCCACATATGGAATGGTGCGGCACCAAACTTAAATGAAAGGCTAATCAGTATAAATATTAATGCGAATAATAGCCCTATAACCTGAACACTATCTATATTGTTAGAAATATTAAGCGATGCTATATGTATAAATATTTCATTAAAACTTAAGCTTCCAGTTAAACCATATATCAAGGAAATTCCAAATAATAAAAAACCAGAAGATATTGCACCTAAAATATAATATTTAACAGCTGCCTCGGATGAAAATAATGAATTCCTATTAAAAGCAATCACAGAATAAAGCGATAATGACAATAATTCAATACCAAGATATAGTAGAAGTAAATTTTCAGATGATATCATTATCATCATTCCAAGCAATCCAAAGATAGTGATTAAAAAATATTCAGTTTTATAAATATTAAAATAATTTAAAAAAACTGAAGTGTAATAAAATATTATAGTCAGACTAAGTAGTATAAATATTTTAAATATATTAGAAAATATTCCAGTGTTATATAATTCAGATACATTACTGCCTAAATAATTAAAATGTGAATAAATATAATATGCACAGAAGATTAGAGAAAATTGTATAAGGTAGTAGGAAATATATTTAAATCTACTTGGTAAAAATAGGTCTAATACTATTATAAAACATAACGCTGATGTTATGATAATTTCAGGGAATATATATAAATAATTTATCATATTAATATTTACTAGTTATAATTTTAATCATATTTAAAGATGATTCTTCGCTAATACTAAGAAGGATATCTGGTTTAACCCCAATCAGGATTACTAAGATAGCCAATATTAGTAATGGCCAAAACTCATCTAACCGCAATGGTTTCATCGAAGTTACAATATCACCGCTTACCTCTCCAAATAAAACTCTTTTACCAAGCCATAAAGAATAAGATGCAGCTAAAACTAATGTAGTTGAAGCTAAAATAGCATAAATTATATTATTTTTTATTGCAGCAATTAACACCATAAATTCACCAACAAACCCAGAAGTTCCTGGTAATCCTGAATTAGATAATAAAAAAAACATCATTAGCGCAGAGAAAACTGGCATTATCTGCCCGATACCTGACTGATCATTTATCATTCTAGACTTCGTTCTAGAATATATAATTCCAATACAGATAAATAGGCCAGCTGAGATTAAGCCATGAGATAACATCTGCATCACTGATCCTTGTAATCCAATATGAGAAATATCCTGAACGTCTTGTGCCTGCCCTATTGTATTAAATACAAGAAATATACCAAGTGTAACAAAGCCCATATGTGCAATTGAAGAATAAGCAATTAGTTTCTTCATGTCTTGTTGAGCAAGCGCGACAAAACTAATATATATTATTGCTATTAATGATAATGGTATTAAGAAGCTATTCAGATAAAGTCCTGCATCAGGAGTAATTGGCAACAAAAACCTAATCATTCCATAGCCCCCAACTTTAAGTAAAACTGCTGCTAATATTACTGATCCTGATGATGGCGCCTCAACATGTGCATCTGGCAACCATGTATGAACAGGCCACATAGGTACTTTAATACCAAAAGCTATCAAAAAAGCCAAGAAGAGCAAGATTTGTGTATCAAGACTTAAGTTCAAGTTATAATAATCTAAAATATAAAAACTATTAGTTTTAAAAGATAGATATAAGAGCGCTACTAACATTAAAACTGAACCAAAAAGAGTATAAATAAAAAATTTAATTGTGGCATAAACTCTGTTAGGGCCTCCCCAAATTCCAATAATTAGAAACAAAGGAATAAGCATTGCTTCAAAAAATATATAAAAAAGTATACTATCAAAAGCACAAAAAACTCCTAGAATAAGTCCTTCGAGAATAAGAAATAATGAAATATATTTATTATTTTGTTGTCTAGATTCTGAAAAATTAAATAGTATTATCAAACACGAGACTGTTGTTGTTAATAATATAAATAATATCGAAAACCCATCTACCGCAAGATGATAGTTAATATTTAAAGTAGTAATCCATGCTCGTTTTTCAACAAATTGTAATAAATACTGCGATGTATCAAAATTTATTAATAACACTATCGAAATAAAAAAAGTTAATATAGAAAAAGTAAAACCAACTAACTTTATAAGAGAATCATTTTTTTGATTAATAAAAAAAAGAAGTATCCCGCCAAGTAATGGGGTCCATATCAATAAACTCAGTAATGGTATATTTAAATCGAACATATTAAAAATCATAAAATATTATTAAAAAGAGTAGTAAACTAATAATCATTGTAAATGCATAGTGATATAAATAACCAGTTTGCATTAATCTGGCTTTAGATGAGATAAAATTAATTAAATTAGCTGTACCATTAACAAAAAAGTTATCAATGATCCTAACATCAGACTTCATCCAAATTATATTAGCTAATTTCTTGAAATATGTTGGTATTATTTTATTTGATAAACTGGTAAAACCATATTCATTTAAAAGTATATTGCGTAATAATGGAAATTTCTCAGCAAACTTTTCCGGCAATCCATCATTCTTATAATACAAAAAATATGAAGCTATTACACCTAAAATTATCATAATAAAGCTTAAGCTAGTTAATGAGTGAAGAAAAAAAGATACAGAGTGTTCAACATGTAGAATATAAAACTGGTCTAGCCTAGTATAATCAGTAATTGATTTATCAAAAAAACCATTAAATAATACTCCATCAAATAGAGACCAACCGATGAAAGCACTTGGGATTGCAAGAACTAATAACGGAATAATTAATGCGTCACTATGTTCCAAGTCTAGTTTCTTTTTTATTTTCAGCTGGTTATTTCCTAGGAAAACTTTAATGAATATTTTAGATGTATATAGCGTTGTAATAAATACTCCTAAAACAAGAGAATAGTAAACAAAAGTACTATCACTATATTTAAATATATCTATAATTAAGTCTTTTGAAAAAAAACCAGACATCGATGGGACACCCATTAATGATATGCCGGCAATAAAAAATGTAATGAATGTAATAGGCATAATTTTTCTCAATCCGCCCATCTTCGTTATATCTTGTTCATGATGACATTTAAGAATTATTGAGCCAGCACATAAAAATAACAAAGCCTTGAAAAATGCATGCGTTAAAAGATGATATATTGCAAATGAATAATATGAAGCTCCTAGAGCGGCAGTCATATATCCCAATTGAGAGATTGTCGAATAAGCTATTATTCTTTTTATATCATTTTGTACTAAAGCGACCATTCCCATAAGCAGAGCAGTAGAAACACCTATTACTAGTATTAAATCCAAGACATATCCAGATAGATCATAAAGTGGAGATAGTCTAGCAACCATAAAGATGCCAGCCGTGACCATAGTTGCCGCATGAATTAATGCAGATATCGGGGTTGGCCCTTCCATAGAGTCTGGTAACCAAAAATGAAGCGGTATTTGAGCAGATTTAGCCGCCGCCCCTATAAAAAGTAGAAGTGCTATAAATGGCAATAATTCTATATGATATCCAAGTAAATTTACTGTGCTATCTTTTAGAAGTGGCAACTTATTAAAGAAATCAGTGTAATTAAGGCTATTAGATGTAATAAGGATTAAAATAACTCCAAGCAACAAACCAATATCCCCAACTCTATTCACAACAAAAGCTTTTAAGTTAGCACTGATTGCACTTGGTTTGTTGTACCAAAATCCAATTAGTAAATATGAAGATAATCCCACTAATTCCCAACCAATAAATAATTGCAAAAAATTATTAGAAAAAATAATAAACAGCATTGAGAACGTAAAAAAATTTGTATATATAAAGAATCTTTTAAAGCTAGGGTCTCCCTTCATATATGCTATCGAATACATATGCACAAAGAAAGAAATAAAAGTCACAATGAAGGACATTACAATCGTTAAACTATCTATTAATAAACCAATTTCAAAAAAATAACCGCTTGTTGCATACCAAGTATAAATAAGGTGACTTTCATTAATATTATGTCCAGATATATATGAAATAAAAAGCCATAATGATAATAGCATTGATATGCCAATGGCTGAATTTGCAATTACACTACTAAGAAAATTAGTACTTTTATTTTTAAATAAAAGAATAATAGCTCCAATTAAGGGAGAGAATATAATTATCATTGATTGCCAGTACATTATCCTTTCAACCTCGCAATATCTTGAACATTAATACTCTGCTTGTTTCTATACAAGACTACAATAATAGCAAGCCCAATTGCAGATTCAGCAGCAACAACGGTTAAGATAAAAAATACAAAAATTTGTCCAGTCAGGTCATTTAGATAATTTCCAAATATTATAAAATTAAAATTAATAGATAGAAACATTAGTTCTAATGACATAAGCATAATGATGATATTTTTTCTATTCAAGAATATGCCCGCAAGTGAGATACTAAATAATATCGAACTAACAATTAAATAATGAGACATCGGTATCATTATTTTCTATCCTCATCTTTTATTATTCTTAGTCTCTCATTTTTAGAAACATTAACTTGATAGCTTGGATTTTGATATTTGTTAGTAGTACTTTTCCTGAGGGTTAATGTTATTGCTGATATAATTCCAAGCAATAAAATAATTGCGGCTATTTCAAAGGCTAAAAGATATTCTGTATAAAGCAGATAACCTAGATTTTTAGTATTATCAGTACCTATGAGATCAATGCTTGTAATTATGTTCTTATCTGAATTCTCGAATTGATTATAAAAGAAGTATGAGAGTAATCCCGCTATAGTTACAAATACAAAAATTCCTGCAGGAAGATATTTTACAAAACCTTCTTTAGTTTGAGATATGTTTATGTCTAGCATCATAACCACAAAAAGAAACAAAACCATTACGGCTCCAACATATACAAGAATTAATATTATTGAAAGAAATTCTGCATTCAATAATAACCATAATACAGCTGAGGAAAAAAATGAAAATACTAAACTTATTGCAGATTTAACAGGGTTATTTACCGTTATCACAGCAATAGAACTACTCAACAGTAATAAAGAAAATATATAAAATATTATTATTTCTACATTCATAAAATTACACTAATTTATATTATTTCTATCTTTAATTTCTTCTTTTTCATAGACATCGCCAATTTCAAGCAATTTAATTTTAGAAATAACTCTTTCATCTCTGGATTCAAAATGAAATTCAAATATTTTTGTTTCAACAATTGCGTCAACTGGACAAGCTTCTTCACAAAACCCACAATAAACACATTTAAATAAATCTATATCATATTTTGTAGTTCTTCGAGTTCCGTCGTCTCTCATCTCAGTATCTATTGTTATTGCTAAAGCTGGGCAGACTGCTTCACATAACTTGCAACCAATACATCTCTCTTCACCATTAGGGTATCTTCTTAGGGCATGTAATCCTCTGAAGCGCGGTGACTGAGGTGTTTTTTCTTCTGGATATTGTATTGTTATTGACTTAGTGAACAGTTTTTTTCCAGTAATAGATAAACCTTTTAGAATTTCTAATAAAAATAAGCTTTTAAGTAATTTAATTATTTTATCAATCATATAACAAACCAAGGTTCAATTTTGTAATATATCATAATGCCTTCAAGGAAAATCCATATAATAGTTATAGGTAGAAAAATTTTCCATCCCAGTCTCATAATTTGATCATATCTATATCTAGGTAACGTTGCCCTTAGCCAAAGAAAGATAAATATAAAAGAAAGAGTTTTAATAGAGAGCCAAGCAAAACCAGGGACCCATTGAAAATAGTTTTCAAAAAAAGTGCCTTCAAATGGCGATAGCCATCCGCCAAAAAACATGATGCTTACGAGTATACTTATAAGAATAAGATTCATATATTCTGCAAGAAAGAACATTGCAAAAGCAACTCCTGAATATTCAACATGGAAGCCTGCTACTATTTCAGATTCACCTTCTGATACATCGAACGGGGCTCTATTTGTCTCTGCAATGCCAGCAATGAAATATATTATAAATAATGGAAATAAGGGCAACCAATACCAATTAAATATTCCGCCACGCTGGGATAAAATAATCTCTTGTAAATTCAGACTTCCTGCTGCCATAAGTACACCTACTAAAGCAAAACCCATAGCTATTTCATATGCAATTATTTGAGCTGCTGATCTCATGGATCCTAAAAATGCATATTTAGAATTTGAAGCCCACCCAGCCAATATTACTCCGTATACACTTAATGAGGTCAAAGCTAATATAAATAATAATCCTGCGTTTATATTCGCAATCACAAAGTACTCTGACAATGGGATAACTGACCAAACTAACAAAGAAGGCACAAGCATTATAATTGGTGCTGTTAAAAATAAACCTTTGCTCGCATTAGATGGAATAATAACTTCTTTTGTTAATAACTTTATTACGTCAGCTATTGGTTGAAGAAGTCCAAAAGGTCCCGTTCTTGTTGGACCTAACCTTGACTGCATAAACCCTATAATTTTTCTTTCAGAATAAGTTGTATAAGCCACTATTAAGAATAATGGCAAAACAACCATAATTATATCTATTAAAATATCAAATATTAAAAATATAGTGTTCATTTTATTGCATCAACATGTAATTTTTTTAATTCATTATCCATATTCTTATAACTTAACTTATTCTTTATTTGTGTAGCTTGATTTAGAGAGCCAGATCTTCTTACAATTAAATCAGTTTCATTAGTTTCACGACAAGATTCTTCTGGAATTTGATTTTCAATATAAGGGCTAGTATTAGAATTACTCATATCTATTTCAGACATATTAAAATCTAAGTTTTCCAAAGATTTTTTTAATTCATTTCTGATATCAGCAATAGAATAATCACCGAGATGATTTAGTTTTAAAATATCATTCAGTATTGACCATCCTGCGTAAATATTTTTACTAGGCTGCACCACAGGCTTAAAAGTTTGATAAGTCCCTTCTATGTTTATATAACTACCGTCTGCTTCCGCAAATGTTGTGATAGGAATAATAATATCTGCATATTTTTCTATCATTGGCGTAATATAACTAGTGAAAAATATATTACACTCAGATGATTCTAAAGCACTCTCAACTAATGACTCATCAAAAAAATCACATTCTGGTTCTAAATTATATAAGACATAAGATGATAGTTTGTCAGTTATCATTTCATAAGCATTCTTGCCAATTATACTAGATGGATTGCCACCTAATTCTCTATGGGGAATATTACCCAGCAACCATCCAGAAGTAGAATTACAAGATTCTGTTAGAAAACCAATTTTAGCATCAACAGATAAACTAAACTTGGATATACTTTTTAGAATATTTGATTGATTGGGTGATCTAGAAACCGATGGTCCTATAATAATTAATGTTTTACCTTTCCCTAATTCTAAATTATCAATATTTAAAAATGATGTAATATTATTATGATCGATAATTTTTTTATAATACAAAGAAAAGTTTTCATCTAAAGAATTAAAATTAAAAGAATAAACTCTTGTTTTATTTTTTGTAGCTGAATTTAATCTTATCGAAAGAACTGGGTATTCTGTTTTAATATTAACTCCCACTAAAATAATATTTTCATATTCATCTATATCCCTGAGATTACATCCAAGCGAAGGCATTAAAGGGTAGTTTTTTTGATATTCAAAACTACTTTCTTTTGTTCTATGATCTATATTCGTAACTCCTAACCCCTTAAATATTTTCTGAAACATGAATAGTTCTTCAGATGTAGACTGCCCTGAAATTAAACAACCTATTTTTTCTTTTCCATGTTTTTTAATATTACTATTGATTAAGTTATTAACCTGAGATGGAATAGAATCAAAATCTAACTCTATTAGCTCTCCGTCAACTCTCATTTGAGATTTTTTTGTTCTATCCTGAGAATAAATACCCTCATAGCCAAATCTATCTCGATCAGATAACCAGGTTTGATTGATGTCTGGATTTTCCGATGGAACTGCTCTAACAATTTTGTTGTCATATGTATGATAATTTATATTTGAGCCTATACAGTCATGAGGAGAGATTCCACAAATCTGCCTTAAATCCCAAGTCCTTGCTGTATACCTATATGGTTTATTATTGAGCGCACCTACAGGGCAAAGATCAATCATATTTCCAGATAACTCAGATGAAACGCTGCTCTCAATAAAAACATCAATTTTCATATCTTCACCACGATTAAGCAGCCCTAGTTCTTTTACATTACTAATCTCTTCACCAAATCTTACGCAGCGTGAACAGTGTATGCATCTCGTCATATCTGTAGAAATCAAAGGACTGATATCTTTATCAATAACTACGCGTTTAAATTGCATGTATTTAGAATGGTCGTCCCCATGTTCTAATGATATATCTTGTAATTCACATTCCCCAGCCTGATCGCATATAGGGCAGTCTAATGGGTGATTGATTAGTAAAAATTCCATAGAACTTTTTTGAGCAATTTTTGTTTTTTCTGATTTAGTTGAAATTCTCATATCTTCCCTTAACGGGGTTGAGCATGCAGGCTGTGAATATTTTACACCTTCAATATCTACCAAACACATTCTACAACTAGCTACTACGGATAAGTGCTTGTGATAACAAAATCTAGGAATATGAACTCCAATTTTGTCACATAATTCTATAATAGTATCTTCTGGTTCTGCGCTATATTCTTTATTATTTACAAAAATTTTCATATTAGGAAACCATTGATTCTTTTTTATCTACATAATACTCAAATTCAGACCAAAAGTTTTTCAAGAAACTTCTAACTGGCATTGCTGCTGCATCACCCAAGGCACATATACAATGACCTTCTATTTGAGTAGCTATTCGTTCTAACTGATGCAAATCATTCTGTGTACCTTTCCCTAAAACAATATTTGTTAGTATTTTATATAACCAACCAGTACCTTCTCTACATGGAGTACATTGACCACATGACTCTGAATAATAGAATCTAGAAATTCTTTGGAGTACAGATACCATGCATGTTGACTCATCCATGACAATTACTCCTCCAGATCCCAGCATTGAACCAGCCTCAGAAATAGAGTCATAATCCATATTAACCTGCATCATAATATCTCCCTTTACTACGGGAACAGATGATCCCCCAGGAATTACAGCTTTTATATTTTTTCCATTCCATATTCCGCCTGCTGAATTTAATAATTCAGAAAAAGGAGTTCCAAGAGCAATCTCAAAATTTCCAGGATCATTTATATGCCCACTCATAGAAAATATTTTCATTCCCTCGGCGCTATTAACACCCAAAGATTTATACCACCCAGACTCATTTAGCATAATTTTAGGAATACTAGCCAATGTTTCCGTATTATTAATAATCGTAGGCTTTCCATACAATCCTTTTATAGCAGGGAATGGTGGTTTTATTCTTGGCATCCCTCGTTTTCCCTCTATTGATTCCAACATAGCTGTTTCTTCTCCAACTATATATGCGCCAGCACCAATAAGAGCATGAATATCAATTGTAATATTAGATGATAAGATATTTTTTCCTATTAATTGTTCATTGTACGCTTCTGACAAAGCCTGATTGAAAACTTTCCATTGCTCATCCATAAATTCACCGCGTAGATAATTATAGGCAACCGATGCACCTATTGCATAACTAGCTATCAGCATCCCTTCTATTATAGAGTGCGGGTTATATCTTAAAATATCTCTATCCTTGCATGTCCCAGGCTCACTTTCATCTGAATTACATACTAGATATTTTTGTCCATCTATCAAAGGAATGAAAGACCATTTAAGACCAGTTAAAAAGCCCGCTCCTCCTTTTCCTCGTAAGCCAGACTCTCTTATCTTTTCGATAATTTTTGACTTAGGAGTTTGCTCTGTAATAATATTTTTCCATGCTTGATATCCTTGCTTATCCAGGTATGTTTTTAAAGAATCTGGATTTTTTAAATTAAATGTTTCTGTACATAATTTATTTGTCATTCACATTCTCCAAAATTTCATCAACTTTTTCTAACGTAAGATTCTCATAATTTTTATGATTAACTTGCATCATTGGCCCGCCATTACAGGCTGCTAAACACTCAATTTCATCTTTTAAATAGAATTTATTATCCTCAGTCGACTCACCAACCTTTATTTTTAATTTATCTTCAATATATGAAAGTATTTCATCTGAGCCTCTCAACATACAGGAAACATTATTACATACGGATATAACATTTCTGCCAACAGGATCTATATTAATCATGGTATAAAATGTAGCCACCTCATATATATCAATTTCACTGATTAATAAATAATCTGATAAAGCTTTGATAATATTTTTTGTAACATAACCACTATTATGGTGTTGTAAAATCAAAAGGCTTTCAATAACTGCAGATCTTTTTTTATCGGAAGGAAATTTTTTTACAACATTATTGATTAACTTTCCTAGTTCTTCATTAATTATAAATTCATGATTCATCTATCAATTTCTCCAAAAACTATATCTTGGGTTCCGATAACTGTTACGACATCAGATAACATATGATCTTTACACATTTCATTCAAAGCTGCTAAGTGAGGAAACCCTGGAGCTCGTATTTTTAATCTAAAAGGCTTGTTTGCACCATCTGAAATCATATATATTCCAAACTCTCCTTTTGGAGCTTCCACAGCAGTATAAACTTCTCCTTTAGGCGTGCAGTATCCTTCTGTGAATAATTTAAAATGATGTATTAAAGATTCCATTTCAACTTTCATATTATCTCTGCTTGGTGGAGCTACTTTAGCGTCATCAACCATTGTTGGTCCTGGGTTATTATGAAGCCATTGAGTACATTGTTTAATAATCTTATTTGATTGTCTCAATTCTTCCATTCTAACTAGATATCTATCGTATGAGTCACCTGTCTTACCAACTGGAATATCAAAATTCATTTTATCATAAACTTCATAAGGCTGTTTTTTTCTAAGATCCCAGTCTATGCCCGAGCCACGCAACATTGGTCCAGTAAACCCTAAGTCAATTGCCCGCTCAGGTTCAACTACTCCAATTCCAACTGTTCTTTGTTTCCAAATTCTATTATCAGTTAAAAGATTTTCATACTCATCTATACAGCTTGGGAATCTAGAGACGAAATCATCAATAAAATCTAACATGCTACCTTCGCGGTTATAATTTTGTTCCTTGAGCTGATCATTATTTTTTAATGTTGATTTTATATATTTAGGCATTTTAGAAGGTAAGTCTATCGCAACTCCGCCCGGTCTATAGTATGTCGCATGCATTCTAGTACCTGACACCGCTTCATAACAATCCATTAAATCCTCTCTTTCTCTAAAGGCATATAAAAAGACCGACATAGCGCCGATATCTAAAGCATGTGCTCCTAACCATAAAAGATGATTTAATATTCTTGTAATCTCATCAAACATAACTCTGATATATTTAGCTCTTTCTGGGATTTCAATACTAAGTAATTTTTCAATAGCTAAAACATAAGCATGCTCATTACACATCATAGATACATAGTCCAATCTATCCATGTAACCTATAGACTGATTATATGGCTTAGATTCAGCTAACTTCTCTGTTGCCCGATGTAATAATCCAATATGAGGATCTGCGCTTTTAATAACTTCTCCTTCCATTTGCAATACCAATCTTAATACGCCATGTGCTGCTGGATGCTGGGGTCCAAAATTCATAGTAAAATTTTTAAATTCTTTCATTATTTTTCCTCCCTAATAACTTTAGGCACCAACACTCTAGGTGTTATATCTACAGGTTCTTGTATTATTCTTTTTAAATTTGGATCATATCTAATCTGAGTATTGCCTATTAAAGGAAAGTCTTTTCTAAAAGGATGTCCTATAAAACCATAATCACTTAACAAACGTCTGAGGTCTGGATGTCCTTCAAATAATATTCCAAATAAATCAAATGCTTCTCTTTCATACCAATTTGCTGCTGTCCACAAAGAGGTTATTGATTTAATTACTGGTGGCTCATCACTAAGATATACTTTAACTCTAATCCTATTATTATTTGAGATTGATAACAAATGGTATGCAACACAAAATCTGTTTTCCATTTTATTTTGTGGTATTTTGTCTTCAAATTTTATTCTTCCATGAGATGATGGTTTAATTCCCCTGCTATAACCGGTTGATGTTGCCTCTTTTGTACTCCATTCGGTCTCACCATAAGTATGGTAATCTATAGCACATAAATCTGTCAGCTGAACAAAGTCTAATTCTTTATTATTTTTAAGAGAACTCATTACATCAAGTAATGAATCTTTATTAGTTTTAATTGTTAAAATATCACTATATTCTTCTAGCTCATATTGACCTACAATATGTTTGGCAATTAGATTTTCCATTTAAAAGCCTCTGTTAGGAGTGTCAACTACTATAGTATTTTTTCTTCTTATTTTATTTTGTAATTGTAAAATACCATATAGTAATGCCTCTGCAGTGGGCGGGCATCCTGGCACATATATATCTACAGGGACGATTCTATCGCACCCTCTTACAACAGAGTACGAGTAATGATAATAGCCACCTCCATTCGCACATGATCCCATTGAGATAACCCATTTTGGGTCAGCCATCTGGTCATAAACTTTTCTAAGAGCTGGAGCCATTTTATTAACTAATGTTCCAGCAACAATCATTACGTCAGACTGCCTGGGGCTTGGTCTAAACAACATTCCAAATCTATCTATATCATATCTTGAAGCGCCAGCATGCATCATTTCTACAGCACAGCAAGCTAAACCAAATGTCATTGGCCATAAAGATCCAGTTCTTGCCCAATCAAATAAGTTACTTGATTTAGCTAAGACAAATCCATCCTTATGTATATTCTCTAATCCCATTCTAATGCTCCTTTCTTCCATTCATAAATAAATCCAACGATTAAAATAAATAAAAATATTGCCATTGAGATAAGGCCATATATACCAATATCATGAATAACAATTGCCCAAGGAAATAAAAATGCTATTTCTAAATCAAAGATAATAAATAGTATTGCCACTAAGTAATATCTAATATCAAATTTCATTCTACTGTCTTCAAATGCTTCAAATCCACATTCATAAGGAGAATTCTTCTCAACATCAGGATTATGAGGTCCAAATGTAAACCCAATCCCTAGCATTATAGTGGCGAATATAAGCGCAAAGACTAAAAAAATAAATATTGGCAAATACTCTAATAACATAACATTCTCATTATATCCTATAAGTATATTACATACTATTATCTGAGTAATCATGTGATTTTAGTGTTATTTAAAGGCTTTAAAAGTGATAAAATAATATTAATGGATATCACTGAAAACCATAGCAATACCGATGAAATATATGAAAATATATGGAAATGTCTAGATAATGGTATAAATGATAAACACCATTCTTCAAACTATCATACGTTTTCATTAGCAACTTCTTCTAAAAAGATTACTGAGGTCAGAACTGTGGTTTTAAGAGGTTATAATAGAGAAAAACAAAGTATAATTTTCCATACAAATAACCTAACAAGTAAAATTAGTGAAATGGAAGATAACCCAAATGTTGGAGCGTTATTCTATGACAGAGAAGCAAAGATACAGATAAGGTTTAATGGTACTGTAACCATAAATAATATGGATCAATATTGTAGAGAAAGATGGAGTAAAATGAGTGCTCAATCACAAGAATGTTACTATCAAAATATAGCTCCAGGTGAAAATATTGAATATCCAGAGATAGTTAAAAATAAACTAGAAAATAAACTGAGTGAGCATTTTACTGTTGTCACAATCAATATAAGTAAAATTGATTGGCTATACCTATCATCTACTGGGCATACCAGGGTTAAATTCTTAAAAAATAATGGGTTTACTGGCCAATGGATAGCACCATAGTCTTTTTGCCGATGGCCGGAGTCGAACCGGCACGACTCGCGCCACAGCCTTCTTAGGACTGCGTGTCTACCAATTCCACCACATCGGCTAAACTAAGGAAGGTCCTTTGTATTTGTTTGAGACTGGTTAGTCTTTTCAATCAAACTATCATTAACAGGTAATGTCTTAGACGCAAAATATGCGAGCGATAAGCTTGTTAGAAAAAAAGAAAGTGCAATAACTGTTGTTATTTTTGTAAGAAATGTAGCGCTACCTCCTGCTCCAAACACTGTTGATGATGCTCCACTGCCAAATGCAGCTCCAGCATCCGCTCCTTTACCATGCTGAACTAATATTAGAACAACAAGTGAAATAGCGAGAATTATGTGAATACTTAATATTATTGTTTGCATGATGTAGTTATCTCAAATTGAAGAGCAAATATCAATAAATTTTTTAGAATTTAATGATGCTCCTCCGACTAATGCTCCATTTACATTGGAAAGACTCAATATTGATGATGCATTCAGGTTATTTACACTACCACCATATAAAATTTTAATGTTGTTAGTTTTTATTCCTAATATCTTATTGAGAGTATTCCGTATATAGCTGTGGACATCGCTTATATTATCTAAGCTAGCAGTTTTTCCAGTACCAATAGCCCATACAGGCTCATAAGCTATAATAATTTTACTATGGTCAGATTTTAATAAAACCAGAGATTTTATTAGGGCTGACTTTAATTGTCTTAAAATTACTTTTTTCGTTAACTTCTTGTTATATTCAGCAATAGTTTCACCAACACATAAAATTGTATTCATATTAGATTCTAGAGATAATTGAGTTTTTTTAGCAATAGTTTTCTCATCTTCCTGGAAAACATGCCTTCTTTCTGAGTGACCTATTAAGGTATAAGTACAATTATAGTCTTTTGTCATATCAACGGATAATTCACCAGTATAGGCTCCATTTTGAAATGAGGATATATTTTGAGATCCTAGGGATATTTTTTTGCGCGAAATCTTATGATGATTCAATCTATTTAAAATAACATTAAGATATATAGATGGAGGTAGTATTAAAATATCGCATTTAGGTTTTATCTTTTTATATAATTTAATAAAATCATTTATTAACTTAATTAATGATTTTGAATCACCATTCTGTTTCCAATTTCCGGCTATAAGATATTTTTGATTATTCATACTATGGTATTTTTATTAATATTATCATAAAAATACTTAGAAAGTATTTCTATTTGTTCCGCGTCCTCATGTTCTATTAATAATCTAATTAAATTTTCAGTTCCAGAAGGTCTTAACAATAATCTTCCATTAGATCCTAACATCTTTTTTAAATCTAAAAATACTTTAGCATTTATTTTATCTTCTAAAAATATTTTCTTATTAGCGACTTTAGTATTAAATAATTTACCAGGAATCGAGATTATCTCTTCTTTTAACTCATCTATGGTTTTATCTTGTTTAAAAATGACTTCTAATAAACTTATTAAGGTAACAATGCCATCCCCTATATAAAAACCATTCGAAACTGGAATTAATATATGTCCAGATGACTCACCTCCAAAGCTCGAACCTGATTTAACCATCTCTTTTAGAACATGTTTGTCACCCACTTCTGTTTCAATAAATTTAATATTATTTTTTTTATATAAATTTTGTATTCCATAGTTAGTCATTTGAGTTCCAACAATTGGCTTATTGTTCTTGTTAAATTTTTTATGGAAGAGAGCTAGAATATATAAGGTATCGTCACCATTAATCTCCTGACCATATGGAGACACAAAAATTACACGATCACCATCACCATCAAACGCAACCCCTAAATCAATTTTTAACTCTTTAGGTGCGCGAGTTTTATCATAATCTAAACTATTTGCATTTATGCTATTGAAATCAAATATAAATTTCTTGAGCGCATTAGTATGCGTCGCACCGCAATTATTATTTATATTTGTACCTGAAGGCTCATTATAAATAGGAATTATATTAATAAAACTATCTTTTAATACTTCATTTATAATTTTAGATGTTGCTCCATTGGCACAATCTACTAGAATATTAAATTTTCTTTTAGGGATCTTAACATCTTTTGTTTTTAATAAAAAATAATTATTGATATAATCAATATAACGCTTATTAAAATTTTCTGCATAACCAGACTTAGGTTTTTTTTGATTTTTAGCACCTATTTCTTCTTTCTGGCTAAAATAATTATTCTCTATTATTTCTTCCAAAACAGAATCTATTTTAAAACCATTTTTATCAAAAAACTTAACCCCATTATCATAGTAAGGATTATGTGATGCTGTTATCTGAATTCCTGCGCATAACTCTTCCGTCAGTCTTTGAGCATTCAAGCAAATACTTAATGCTGGGGTTGGAAGAAGCCCTACAGAGATAACTTCTGATCCTTGATGCATTATTCCAATAAATAATGCTGACTCAATATCTGAAGAGGATTCTCTGCCATCGTGACTAATATAAACTTTCCCTTCTTCATTACCAAATAAAGATTTAGCAAAAGCATATCCAATCTTAACTAGCTGAACATGGTCAATTGGTGGTTCATTAAATTTACCTCTAATACCGTCTGTGCCAAATAATTTCATAATTCATTTCCGATAATATTTTCTGCTACATGAATTGCTATTTTAGTTTTTCTTACATCATGTGTTCTTATAATCTTAGCATTATTTAATAATGCAATAACAGCGCCTGCAATTGATCCATTCAACCTATCATCTATATCCTTATTGAGAAGACTACCGATCATACTTTTCCTTGATATACCAATTAAAATATTTGAATTAACTATACTCAATTCTTTTAATTTATGTAAGATCTCATAATTATGATCAAGCGTTTTACCAAAACCAAAACCAGGGTCTATGATTATTTTATCTTTAGAAATTCCATGCGATATACAAAATTTAACCCTGTCTTCTAAATAAGATTTCACTGTACTGACAACACAGGAGTAGTCAGGATTATTTTGCATAGTTTCGGGATTATCCAACATATGCATTAAACATATATAGGTGTTATTTTCTTTAATAATATTTATAAATCTCATATCAGAAATAGAAGATATATCATTTATAATATTAATTTTATAAGGTAAAAGTTCAAAAATAACATCAGGTTTCATGGAATCTATTGAAATTGGTATGTCGTAATTATCTCTAATTTTACTCACAACTGGCAGTAGTCTATCAATTTCTTCTTGTATAGATATTCTTTCTGATCCTGGCCTAGATGACTCTCCACCTATATCAATAATATCCATACCTTCGGATATCATCTGTTCAACTCTAAACATAACATTATCAAGATTAGTATATTTTCCTCCATCATAGAAAGAATCCGGAGTTATATTCAATATCCCCATTATGTTAAATTTTTTATTACTTAAATTTAAGTTCATTTATGAATTTTGTGTAAGTAAATTAAACTGCTCAACCTTTTTTAGGAATTTCTTTTGGTATTCAATAAATTCATCTCCACCAACGATAAATTCTTGAAACAAGGTTTCGGGTGGAGGAGTACAAACCAATATAACTCCTTGAGATATTTGAGTACCATAAGTTTTGTTATGCGCTAAAGCATAGGCTGATATTTGTAAAAAATAATCCTCTATCCATTCTCTTTTTTTTGGTTTATTTGATTGCTTAAAATCAAGTATACTTTGTTTGCCTCCATAAACACCAGATGCATCAGCTGTGCCTGCATATGAATTTGGGTAAGACAAAGTTACCTCAGCTCCCCATAATTCATCCAAATTAGATATACCTTTCTGAATTATTTGTTCTGACATTATTAAAGACTCTTCATTCTCATTAACCAAAAGGTCTAGCTTAACTTGGCCGGTTAAATAATCTTCAATATGCTTATGCATAGATGTTCCTCTCGCTGAAGAGACTTGCATAATTCTATTAGCTTCGATATCACCAATTTTTTGCCTCCATTTTAGAAGAGAATTCTTTTTATATTCAGATTCAGTTGCTTTAAGTATTTCAGTTACAGATGGAAGTTTAGTGTTGTTAATTTCATAATACCGAGCACCATTTATGGAAGTGCGTGTACTAGATGGGTAATTAAATTTTTTATTCCAGAACATATTAATTTAATATTCTAGATGTTATTGAAAAAAATGAAAGCATAAGTTCAAAACATTATCATGAACTATAAAAATAATACGTATTATGACGCTGGTGTTGTTGTTGTAGAGGTTTCTTTTGTAGTAGTTGAGCTGCTACCTTTCGTATCTGAGTTATCATCATCAGTCCAGCTTTCAGGAGCAGATGGAATCTTACCTTCCATGATTTCATCAATTTGTTTTGCGTCAATTGTTTCATATTTCATTAGCGCATCAGCCATAATATGCATCTTATCAAGGTTGTCTTTGATAAGTTTAGTTGCACGCTTATATTGTATATCTATTATATTTCTAATTTCTGAATCAATCGTATGGGCAGTTTCATCTGAAACTGTTTTTTGTTGAGACACAGATTTTCCTAGAAAAACTTCATTTTCTTCTTCAGCATATGTAAGTGGTCCCATTTTTGTTGATAAACCCCATTTAGTAACCATGCTTCTAGCAAGGCCTGTTGCTCTCTCAATGTCATTCGAAGCACCGGTAGTCACCGCATCTTCTCCAAAAATTTCTTCTTCCGCAACTCTTCCACCGAAGAGCGCCGCTATCATACTATTAATTCTTTGTTTACTATTACTATATCTATCTTCTTCAGGTAAAAACATTGTTACGCCCAGTGCTCTTCCTCTAGGAATTATACTTACTTTATAGACAGGGTCATGGTCAGGGACAAGCCTGCCAACTATTGCATGTCCAGCTTCATGATATGCTGTCAGCTTTCTTTCGCCATCGTTCATTACCATGGATCTTCTTTCTCCACCCATTAAAATTTTATCTTTTGCTTTTTCAAAATCATCCATTTCAACAATTTTCTTACTTGCTCTTGCAGCAAATAATGCTGCTTCATTAACTAAGTTTGCTAAATCAGCTCCAGAGAAACCTGGTGTACCTCTTGCTAATAATTTTGGTTTAACGTCATTTGAAAGTGGAGTTTTTCTCATATGAACTTTTAATATCTGTTCTCTCCCTCTAATATCAGGTAATGGTACAGTTACTTGTCTATCAAATCTTCCAGGTCTTAATAATGCTGGGTCTAAAACATCTGGTCTGTTTGTAGCAGCTATTACTATCACTCCTTCGTTACCTTCAAAGCCATCCATCTCAACAAGTAATTGATTTAATGTTTGCTCTCTTTCATCATGACCACCACCAACACCGGCACCCCTGTGTCTTCCAACAGCATCGATCTCATCAATAAAAATTATACATGGAGCGTGTTTTTTTGCTTGCTCAAACATATCACGTACTCTTGAAGCTCCAACACCTACAAACATTTCTACAAAATCTGAACCAGAAATTGTAAAGAATGGTACTTTTGCTTCACCTGCTATTGCTCTTGCAAGTAATGTTTTTCCAGTTCCTGGAGAACCAACCATGAGAACACCTCGTGGTATTTGACCACCTAAATTTTGAAACTTACCAGGGTCTCTAAGAAAATCAACAAGTTCAGAGACCTCTTCTTTCGCTTCCTCTACTCCAGCAACATCCTTGAATGTTACTTTTACTTGATCTTCTGTTTGTAATTTTGCTTTGCTTTTTCCAAATGACATTGCTCCACGGCCGCCACCGCCACCGCCCTGCATTTGTCTCATGAAGAATATCCAGACCCCAATTAATAATAAAAATGGGAACCAATGAATAAATATTTTAGCGAGAAATGATTGTTTTTCGGGTGCTTTACCAGATATCTTAACTTTACTACTTAATAGTTCTCCGACTAATGCTGAATTATCTGTTTCAGGGCTAAAGGTTATGAATGATTGCCCAGATTTTAAAGTACCTGATATTTCTCTACCTGCTATAGTGACTTCTTCAACTTGGCCAGTTTGAACTTGTTGCATAAATTCAGAATAGTTATATTCATCAGACGCATTATTGCGTCCATTTATTCCACTGAATAAAGACAATACTACTACTGCTATTACAGTCCATATTACTAAATTTTTAATTAAATCACTCATTTATTCTTTCCTTAGAATCATTCTAATTTCATGACGTATCTTTGTCAATCAATTAACTCTCCTAATACTATATCAGTCTTTGAACTCAATACAAATTAGGTATACCTCATTACTCTTTTTTTTAGAAGAGGGCGGCTTAAAAACATTAATTTTATTAAAGTTATTATTTAATGTTTTTAATGTGATTTCAAAACTACTCCCTAAAAAATACTTCATTACCAAGGTTCCTTTGGGTTTTAATTTAAATCTACAAAACCCTAATATATTTAATGCAATATCAGAAAAATTACTTTGATCTACATCGCTTATACCAGTAATATTAGGGGCAATATCAGACAATACAAGGTCTAGCTTAGAATCTTTCTTTTCAAATAACTTCATATACGAGTCATAGTCCCCAATATCTTGTTTAGCAATATATGTCCCATCAACTGGTTTTACGTCTAATAAATCTATTCCAACTATAAAATTAATATTTTTAAATTCTTTTAAAACCTGCAACCAAGAGCCAGGAGCACATCCAAGATCAGCAACTGAAGTTATTTTTCTTAAGAAATTATATTTTTCATCTATAGCTTTTAACTTATAAGCAGCACGAGATCTATATTTATCTTGTTTAGATTTTTTTACAAAAGGGTCTTCTGCATGTCGCCTAACCCAATTAGATGTTTTATTAACCTTGGTCATGATTTAAATTATATCATTGAAATAGATTATTTTGATTGATATGATGTTGTATGACTGAAATTACCTTACAAGGAAATAAAATTAATACTAACGGTGAAGCACCAAAAGTTGGCGAAGAAGCTCCTGATTTTTTATTGGTAGACTCTGAACTGAATAATGTGACTTTATCAGCATATAAAGATAAGTATATTGTGCTTAACATAATTCCTAGTCTTGATACTCCAGTATGTCAAAAATCAACTAAAATATTTAATGAGCGAATAGCGGCAATGACCGATGTTGTTGTCTTGGCTGTTTCAGCAGATTTGCCATTTGCCATGAAAAGATTTTGTACCAGTGAAAACATAAATTCAGTGATACCTTTGTCTATGATGAGGTCTAGAAATTTTGCCAAAGATTACGGGGTTCTACTAGTAGACGGTCCGTTATCTGGGATAACTGCAAGAGCAGTAATTGTAATTGACAAAAATAATAAAGTTATTCATTCAGAGTTAGTGAATGAAATTGCCAATGAACCTAATTATGATGATGCTTTAAATTGCATATCATAATTAAATGAGTTTCACAAAAAAAGTTCTAATCTCAATGCTTTCCGGTATTATCGCAGGCATTTTAATTAACAATTTTTTACTTCCAAATGATTTTATAGAATATTATTTAATTAACCAAATATTCTTTACTATATCATCCCTATTTTTAATATTACTTAAGATGATTGTATTACCTCTGATTTTTGTATCAATTATCTCAGGAATTGTCTCTATTAATGATGTTTCAACTCTCGGCAGGCTTGGCATAAAAACATTTTCATTATATATTTTAACTACATTGGTTGCTATTACTTTTGCATTGTTTATATCTAGTTTTGTCAGCTATGATTCTGTGGGGCAAATTACAAATAATATACAAAGTAATGTCGCGGGAAACATGGATCAAAAAAATATAATTCTAAGCATATTTCCAAGTAATTTTTTTTCAGCTTTAGCTAATGGTAACGTGATTCAAGTTTTAGCATTTGCAGTTTTTATAGGGATTGCTGCATCCTATGTAAAAAAAGATGTTCCTGTATTTATTGAATTAATTGATAACTTAAATAAAGTCTTTAATAAAATGGTTATGATAATAATACAGTTAACTCCAGTAGCGGTATTTGCATTATTAGCTAAAACATTTGCAACTGAAGGAGTGGAAGTTTTTATTCCTTTAATTAAATATTTCTTAGTTGTGGTTTTTGTCTTAATCACACATTTCCTTTTAACATATTCAATATTACTGAGGCTTTTTTCAAACCTAAATATATATACGTTCTATGCAAAACTAAAAGCTCTGATAGTTTTCACATTTAGCACCTCTAGTAGTAATGCATCTATACCTTATACATTAAATACTGTTGTCCAAAAATATGGAGTAGACAAATCTTTTGCCTCATTCTCAATACCTCTTGGGGCAACAATCAATATGGATGGAACAGCAATCATGCAGGGGTGTGCTGCATATTTTTTAGCATCGTATTATGGTATAGATTTAGCATTTGGTGACATGATAACCATAATACTAACCGCAACAATTGCATCAATTGGGACTGCTGGAATTCCAAGCGCAGGTATAATTATGTTATCTCTTATACTAACTGAATTAGGGATTCCTCTTGAAGGCATTACGCTGTTATTAGGAGTTGATAGACTTCTTGATATGATGAGGACTAGTGTAAATGTTACTGGTGACGCATGTATAACATGTGTTGTTGCTAAAAGCGAAGGTTTGATAAATATTAAAAACTTTAATAAATTAGATAATTAATTAATTGTGTCATGCCTGGACTGTATATCAGTTGCATCAAAATTATCAATAAATAAAATAGCTTTACAAAAAGCTTTTGCTCCAGATATCGTGGTTGTTAAACAAACATTATTATTATTAGCTTCTTTTCTTATTGAAAAAGAGTCTTTGATTGATCTTGCGCCTTCTGTTGTGTTGATAATTAAATGAACTTCTCCATTTTTAATCATATCAACTATATGTGGCTGCCCTTCTTTAACTTTATTAACTTTATTGCATTTAATATTCTTTTCTTCTAAATATTCTTGAGTTCCACGAGTCGCATAAAGATTAAAACCTATAGCAATTAAATCTTTTGCAATATCACATATAGCAGACTTATCTTTATCTCTCACACTAAGAAAAACATTTCCTGCCTTAGGCAAGATTACGCCTGCAGCTCTCTGAGCTTTAAAATAAGCTTCTCCAAAACTTTTTCCAATTCCCATTACTTCACCAGTTGATTTCATTTCAGGACCTAGTAATACGTCTACTTCAGGGAATTTAGAAAATGGTAATACCGCCTCTTTAACAGAGAAATAGCTTGGTATAACTTCTTTAGTTAACTTGAGATCTTTTAAGCTCTTTCCAGCCATTACAATTGCTCCAATTTTTGCAAGCTGTATGCCGATTGCTTTAGATACAAAAGGGGCTGTTCGAGATGCGCGCGGATTTACCTCTAAAAGAAATATCTCATTCTCTTTGATTGCGAATTGCGTATTCATTAAGCCAATCACATTCAATTCTAATGCTAATTGCGTAACTTGTTCTCTAAGTCGTATCAAAATACTATTAGATAACGTGTATGGGGGTATGGAGCACCCAGAATCACCAGAATGAATTCCTGCCTCTTCTATGTGTTCCATGATTGCTCCTATGAATACATCTTTGCCATCACAAACTAAATCTATGTCCACTTCGATTGCGTCATTTAAAAATCTATCTAAAAGCACAGGAGAATCATTTGAAACTGAAACTGCTTCATCCATATATCTCTTTAAATCTTCATCTGTTGTTACTATCTCCATAGCTCTTCCACCTAACACATAAGATGGTCTCACAACTAATGGGTAACCTATTTCATTGGCAGCTTGCATTGCTTGGTCAGTATTAGAGGCAATAGCATTTGTTGGTTGTTTTAGGCCTAATTTTTCAACTAAATCTTTAAATTTTTCACGATCCTCGGCTACATCAATAGCTTCCGGTGAAGTTCCAATAATATTTACTTTATTAGCTTTTAATTCTTTTGCTAATTTCAAAGGAGTTTGTCCCCCATACTGAACGATAACTCCATGAGGCTTTTCTATCTCTATAATAGACATTACATCCTCAAAGGTAAGAGGCTCAAAGTATAATCTATCCGAAATATCAAAGTCAGTAGATACAGTTTCAGGATTACAGTTGACCATAATAGTTTCATAACCTTCTTCTCTTAGAGCGAGAGATGCGTGAACACAACAATAATCAAACTCTATCCCTTGGCCAATTCTATTTGGCCCACCGCCCAGAATCATTATTTTTTTATTATTAGTTGGATTAGACTCACATTCTTCATCATAAGAAGAGTACATATATGCAGTAGTTGCCTCAAATTCTGCAGCGCATGCGTCTACTCTTTTGAACACAGGAGTAACATTAAGTTTTAGTCGCAAACTTCTTATATCTTTTTCATCACAACTTATACACCTGGCAATAAATGAGTCTGAGAATCCTTTCTTTTTAAGATTCATGAGAGAAACTTTATCAAGATTATTTATTTTTTTATCTTTTAGATTTCTTTCTTCTTTAATCAAGTCTTCTATTTGAGATAAAAACCATGGGTCAATATTTGTTAAATTTTGAACTTCTGATAGAGAGTGATTTTGTCTGAATGCTTCGGCCGTATATAATATTCTCTCTGGTGTTGGAGACCTTAGTTCATTTTTCAAGAAATCACTATTCTCTTTATCAGGCAAGCTCATTTCTTTTAACCCATCAATATCAACTTCAAGACCACGCAGAGCTTTCTGGAAAGATTCTTGGAAATTTCTGCCTATAGCCATTACTTCTCCGACTGATTTCATTTGCGTAGTTAATTTATTATCTGCTTCTTTGAATTTTTCAAATGCAAACCTTGGAATTTTTGTTACAACATAATCAATACTGGGTTCAAATGATGCAGGAATAACATTTCCTGTAATCTCATTCTTTAGTTCATCCAATGTATATCCAATAGCAAGTTTTGCTGCAATTTTAGCAATTGGAAACCCAGTTGCTTTTGATGCTAATGCTGATGACCTAGATACTCTGGGGTTCATTTCTATAACAAGCACTCTTCCATCTTTAGGAGAAATAGCAAACTGTACATTTGATCCACCAGTATCAACTCCTATTTTTCTAAGTACTTGTATGGAGGAATTTCTGAGTGTCTGGTATTCTTTATCAGTTAATGTTTGTGCTGGAGCAACTGTTATAGAATCTCCAGTGTGAACTCCCATAGGATCAATATTTTCAATAGAACAAATAATTATGCAATTATCATTTCTATCTCTAACAACTTCCATTTCGAACTCTTTCCACCCTATAACAGACTCTTCAATTAATACTTCGCTTGTAGGAGATAAATCTATACCTCTTCTTGCGATTGTTTCAAAATCTTGTATGTTGTAAGCAATTCCTCCACCAGAACCTCCTAAAGTAAAAGAAGGTCTAATTAAGACAGGAAAACCTATTTTTTTTTGATGTATTAAAGCTTCTTCGTAATCATGTGCAATATATGCTGTAGCAGTCTCCAGTCCAATTTCAGCCATAGCAATCTTAAAGAGTTCTCTGTCTTCCGCCATATCTATTGAGTCAACACTGGCACCAATTATCTCTACATTATATTTATCTAAAATTTTATGTCTGTTTAAATCTAAGGTTGTATTAAGAGCAGTTTGCCCTCCCATCGTTGGAAGAATTGCATCAGGCCTTTCCTTGATGATAATTTTTTCTATATTTCTCCAGTGTATCGGCTCAATATAAACTTTATCTGCCATATCTGGATCAGTCATTATTGTAGCCGGATTAGAATTAACAAGAATCACTCTTATTCCTTCTTCTCTTAAAGCTTTGCATGCCTGGACACCTGAGTAATCAAACTCACAAGCTTGCCCAATTACAATCGGGCCTGCTCCTATAATTAAAACACTTTTAATTTTTTTATTTATTGGCATTTTTTCTCTCAGACATAAATGAAATGAATTTATTAAAAATTAGATTAATATCTTGTGGGCCCGGGCTAGCTTCAGGATGACCTTGAAAACCAAAAGCATGTTTCTCTTTAATCTCAAAACCTTGAAGAGAATTATCAAATAAAGAAATATGTGTGGGAACTATATTTTTTGAAAGAGTATTATCATCAACCATGAATCCATGATTCTGGCTAGTAATAAATACTCTCTTGGTTATGAGATCCATTACCGGATGATTAGCTCCATGATGCCCAAATTTCATCTTAGCTGTTTTTGCTCCAGATGCTAATGCTAATAGCTGAAAGCCTAAACAGATCCCAAATAATGGGATTTTTCTATCAAGAAGAGTCTTAATGTTATCAATAGCATAACCACAAGCTTTTGGGTCACCTGGGCCATTCGATAAAAATACTCCATCAGGTTTCATATCTAAAACTTTATCGACACTGTAATCTGCGGGCACTATAGTTAAATCGCACCCATGCTCTTTTAAAATCCGGAGAATATTATGCTTAATCCCAAAATCATAAGCAACAACCCTAAAGGTGGCTTTCTTTTCTTGCTGTTTATTTGCATTATATATATCAGGTAACCCTTGGTCCCACTGATAAATAGATTTCGTGGTTACCTTCTTTGCAAGATCAATTCCATCCAAACCATTAAATTTTCTTATACTTTCTTTTGCAGTGGCTAAGTCTATTTTACCAGACATTATACAACCATTCTGCGACCCCGTGATTCTAAGAATTTTTGTTAATTTTCTCGTATCAATACCACCTATTGCAACAATATTTTCATTCTTTAGAAAGTTTTGAAGCGTGTCATTTTTACGCCAACTATTAGATGAAATCTCTATATCTCTTAAAATCACTCCAGACGCATGGATTTTTAATGACTCCATGTCTTCATGATTAATACCAGTATTTCCTACGTGGGGATTTGTAAAAGTAATTATTTGACTATCATACGAAGGATCAGTGATAATTTCTTGATATCCAGTCATTGACGTATTAAAAACGACTTCTCCAACAGAAAAGCCTTCAACTCCAATGGATTGGCCGCGAAAGGTGCTACCGTCTTCTAACAAAAGTATTGATTCAGGGTTACTCAAGGTTATTTTCGTATATTAAAAAAAAAGATGGCTCTTTTTGAGTCATCTTTGATTGTTTTTTTTTAGTTTGCATCTAAAACTGAATAATACGTGAGACTAGCCTTCCTGTCTAATATTTAATACATATTTATACAATTCTTTTTTATTTACATCATTAAATAGACGAATTATATTAACAACCTCGCTCGCAGAGTATTTTTTTGATAATTCCAGTATTTCCTTTTCCATTGTTTCCATATTTAGTTGTTCCACAGAGCTTGTGCCAATTATCATAGTTATTTCACCAGTTAACTGCTCATTTGAAAACCTTGTCATTAATTCACTTGCTGTGCCAAAAAATATTTCTTCATGGATTTTGGTTAGCTCTCTCATTATTCCAATATTTGTATCACCACCTAGAACATCGATAATATCAACTAATACTGAAACAACTCTATGCTTACTCTCAAATATTACCCCAGGCATAGATGATGTTTTAATTTTCAATAACTGCGTTTTTCTCTCTGAAGATTTCTTAGATAAAAACCCCAAAAAGATAAAATTATTAATAGGTATTTTAGATACTGATAGAGCTGCCGTCAAAGAACTAGCTCCTGGTATGGGAACAACCTTAAATGATAAATCTATATGTTTTACTAGCTCAAACCCAGGATCAGATACAGAAGGAGTTCCAGCATCAGATACAAGACATATACTCATTCCTTCTGATAAATCTTGTATGATTGAATTTCTTTTTCTCTTTTCATTATCCTTGTTGAAGGTAATAATTCTTTTTTTAATATTAAATTCACTTAATAACTTAGAAGTTCTGGCAGAACTCTCTGCCAAGATATAATCAGAGTTCTTTAAAACCTCAATAGCACGAAATGTCATGTCTTGAAGATTACCGATGGGTGTTGCGACTATATATAAGGTGCCTAGCATAATTTGGAATATTTATTGTGTTTACCCTTGCTAGGTTATATTGTAGTATAATCAAAGTCCAATGGTAAAATTATGAAAAATATAGAAATAATTAAAAGTAATTTTATTGAAAACCAAAAAATTAACTTAACATCTGTTAATGAAATTTTACCTTCGATAGAGTCTGCTACAGACTGCCTTATTAATATGATTAAAAGTTCAGGTAAATTAATGTCATGTGGAAATGGTGGTTCTTCAGGTGATGCACAACATATTACTTCAGAGTTTGTTAACAGATTTGAGATAGAGAGAAAGGAAATGCCTGCAATTTCTTTAAATTCAGATACTGCAACTATGACATCCATAGGAAATGATTATGGCTATGAATATATATTTTCTAAACAGATAAATGCAATAGGTTGTGAAAAAGATGTTCTTATGGCGTTTACTACTAGTGGTAATTCCAAAAATATACTAGAGGCTATCAATGTAGCGAAAAAAAAGAATATCAAAGTTTTATTAGTTACCGGCGGTAATGGAGGCAAAGCTCAAAATTTAATTGGACCTGATGACGTATCTATTGTAATTCCTAGTAACAGAACAAGCAGGATTCAAGAGATGACATTAATAATTATTCACTCCATTTGCGAATGTATTGACAGACACTACCAAAATAAATAATTACATATCTCTTTCAGTTTCAGTTAAGCTTGCCTGAAATGATTCGCGACTAAATATACGATCTGAATAGTCATCAATAATCTTCTTATTCTCAGTAATCTCAACACCTAACGACTTAATTCTCCACAACAAAGGTGCCAAACTACAATCAACTAAACCAAAGTCATCACTCATAAAAAAATTATCTGTAATCAAAGGGATGATTTCCAGAAAATATGATTTTATTTTTTCTTTAAAAGAATCTTCTAGGCTACCATTTTTATATGCTTTATTAAATTCTGGATACCAAGTATGTTCTATTCTATGTAATGCTAATCTAAATTTTGCTCTAGCTACAGGGTCTACAGGTAATAATGGAGGATGAGGGAATCTTTCATCCAAGTACTCTATGATTACTCTAGAATTTTGTATTATAAGATCTCTGTCTACAAGTGTGGGGAAATCATCATATGGGCTTATAAATTTAATTTCTTCGGATATATCGTTAAGATCAATTTCATGTAATTCAGCAGATATTTCTTTCTCTTTAATAACTAGTCTAGTTCTATGACTATGTAAACAGTCAGGTAAAGAGAATAGGAGTATTGCGGATCTTCTGTTTGCTAATGATGTCATAAATTATTTTACGTCCTTCCAGTATTCAATCTTTAGCAAAAATGCTATGAATGAAAAAATTGCTAAAAAGAGTATAACCCAAAAACCAATTCTATATCGGTCTAATTGAGCTGGTTCAGACACATAAGCAAGAAAATTGACCAAATCAGTGATTGATTTTTTATATTCCTTGTCTGTCATGGTGCCTTCAACGACATATTCATACTGATCTTTTTCTAGATTAACTGGCTGTTTCAAGCCTTCCATCCAAGATAAGACATGAGGCATACTAACATTTGGATATAATGCGTTATTAACCCCTAATGGTCTTGTTTCGTCTTTATAGAAAGAAGTTAAAAAGGTATAAAGCCATTCTGATCCTCTAGAACGAGCAATTAATGTTAAGTCTGGTGGCATTACGCCAAATGCTTCTTTAGCTGAATCAGGATTTACTGAATTTAAAATCAATGACCCAATTTTTGTAGGCTGACCATTCTTATCTGTAGTGAATATTAGATTATTCTCAATAGCTTCTTTGGAAAGCGAAAGATGGTCGATAAATTTTACATAGCGTTGATACTTTAAGGTATGGCAACCAAGACAGTTATTAACATAGATTTGAGCTCCTCGCTGAAGAGATCCCTTGTTATTTAAATCTATTAATACAGGCTTTAGCGGAATAGATCCAGATGCAGCAAATGATAAGCTTGATATAAAAATACAAACTATGCCAGTAAATAATCTAATCATGCATGGTAACCCTGTCAGGGACATCTTTAGTTTTTTCATTAACACTTGTAAAATATAAAGCTACAAAAAAACCAAAATATACTAGTGTGAAAAATCTACCTATCCATGTTAAAAGCGGTGTTGCTGCGCTCATGCCTATATAACCAAGAGCGAAGAAACTGATTACAAAAGAAGTCAAAAGAACTTTATATGTTGTAGACCTATACCTAATTGATTTAGTGGTACATCTATCTATCCACGGCATGAAGAATAAAACAAATATTGCTAAGCCCATTGCAAGAACGCCACCAAGCTTATCAGGTATCGCACGAAGTATTGCGTAAAACGGAGTGAAGTACCATACAGGCATAATATGCTCTGGAGTTTTTAGAGGGTCTGCAGGAACAAAATTATCTTTTTCTAGAAAAAATCCACCTAATTCTGGCATAAAGAAAATAACAAATGCAAATATTATTAAAAAGACAGATAAGCCAAATATATCTTTAACCGTATAGTATGGATGGAATGGAATTCCGTCTCTAGGTATACCATTTTCATCTTTATTCTCTTTAATCTCAATACCATCGGGGTTATTAGATCCAGTTGTATGTAAAGCAGCTAAATGAAGATAAATTAGTGCGAATAATAATAGAGGTAATGCTATGACATGAAATGCAAAAAACCTATTCAAAGTGGCATCAGAAATTACATAGTCTCCTCTAATCCATAATGCTAAAGATTCTCCAACATAAGGAATGGCGCTAAATAAAGAAATAATTACCTGGGCTCCCCAGTATGACATTTGACCCCATGGTAATAGATAACCCATAAATGCTTCTGCCATTAGTAAAACAAAAATAACCATACCAAATAACCATAAAAGTTCTCTAGGGTTCTTGTAAGAACCATATAGCATGGCTCTAAACATATGTAAGTAGATGACAATAAAAAAGAAAGATGAGCCAGTTGAATGCATGTATCTAATTAACCAACCCCACTCTACATCCCTCATTATGTATTCCACAGATGCAAAAGCTTGAGCTGCATCTGGTTTATAATTTATTGTTAAGAAAATTCCAGTTACGATCTGTAGTATGAATATAAATATAGCTAGAGCGCCAAAATAATAAAAAAAGTTAAAATTCTTCGGTGCATAGTATTGAGATAAGTGATTTTTTACAAAATTACTAACAGGTAATCTTTTGTCTATCCAAACCATTAGTTTACTCATTTAAATACTACCCCCGTCTTTACCTATGACTATTTTATCTTTAGAAGCAAAATAATATGGTGGTACTTCTAGGTTATAGGGAGCAGGCATACCACTATGAACTCTACCTGACAAATCAAATTTAGAACCATGACATGGGCAAAAAAATCCACCTTTCCAGTCAAGCCCAAGCTCAGCAGATTTAGAATTAGGTTTGTATAATGGAGAGCATCCTAAATGCGTACATACACCAAGTAAAACTAGATATTCAGGATTTATAGATCTATATTTATTTTTTGTATAACTTGGCTGATGATCTTCTAGAGATCTTGAGTCACTTAAGATCTCATTTTCCTCTAATGTGTTTTCAATCATCTCTGGCGTCCTTCTGACTACCCATACTGGTTTACCGCGCCATTCAACAACTTTATATGCACCTGGTCTAAGATTAGAAATATCTATTTCAATTGGAGCTCCCGCAGATTTTGCTTTTTCGCTCGGAGACATTGTAGACAGAAATGGAATAACAGCGAATATTCCACCTACTCCACCCATTACCTGAGTTAAGTTGGTCAGAAATTTCCTTCTGTTTGATGGTTTATTTGAGTCGCTCATCTATATTTTAAAAAAGTTGGTATTTCTTAATCGCGTATATCCTATCATATATTTTATGAAGTGTCTTATAGTAATATATAATATACTTATTAAATATTTAATATCTTGTTTTTTTAAGGGTAAAGTAGTAAATGAAAGAAATGCGCGGATATATAATTGTAGGGATAGTAACGGCAATAATAATATATATGCTTAATCCTTATATATTTGGAAATCGTGTCGAAATAATAGAATCCAGCAACTACCCAATACAAAATAATACTGGTGGTTATGCCAAGGTGTTCCAGAAAGTTAATAAGTCTGTAGTCTCTATTTATACAAAGAAATCTACAGATGGAAACAATATTTATTTTATAGATCCTAGGAAGAAAGAACTTATTAAAAAAGAGTATTCCCCTGCTGGGCAAGGTTCGGGAGTTATTGTTAGTAACCAGGGTCATATAATTACTAATTTTCATGTAATTTCAGGTTCAAATGAAATTTTAATTAGAGATTATAATGGAAATGAATATGGTGCTGCTGTAATAGGCGTAGACCCATTAACTGATCTAGCAATACTAAAAATTAATAAAAAAACTGTTTCGATTACATTAGGTAAGATTAAAAATATTAGCATCGGGGATATTGCTTTAGCAATAGGCAATCCACTAGGTGTTGGACAAACTATAACTCTAGGTATTATATCTGCGACTGACAAGGAAGTTGCCCCTAACGCATACTCCTACCAAAGGTATGTTCAAACTGATGCTGCTATTAACCCCGGTAATTCTGGTGGCGCATTAGTAAATTCAAATGGTGAATTAATTGGGATAAATACTGCGATAATCTCTATTTCTGGTGGTGCTGATGGCATTGGTTTTGCAATACCAATTGATATTGCAAAATATGTTCTAAAGGAAATAATTGAAAATGGAGAAGTCATTAGGGGTTATGTTGGCATATCAGCTGAAATAAATTATAAAGGCATAGGAGTATTAGTTAATGGTGTTATGCCAAATAGTCCAGCTGCCCAAGGCGGAGTCAAAGAATATGATATTATTAAAAAAATAAATAATAATACTGTGACTGAGATTAAAGAAGTGCAGAGAATAATTGGAATGCTGAAACCTGGGCAAAATTTATCAATGGAAGTTCAGAGAAATAGAAGTTTAATAAAAATAAATATTTTAGTTTCAAAAATGAATTATCAAATAAGATAGTTTACTTGTCTCTGTATTTAGCAGAAAGCGCATGGCCCTGTAAACCTTCAGATAAAGCCATGGATACAGATATTTTACTTAATTCTATTGCTGTTTTTTTAGAAATACTAATTAAACTAGATCTCTTTTGAAAATCATAAACACCTAAAGGAGATGCAAATCTTGCAGAACCAGAAGTTGGTAAAACATGATTTGGTCCTGCGCAGTAATCTCCGAACACTTCAGGAGTATATTCTCCTAAAAATATTGCTCCTGCATTAGTAATTAATTTTAACAAATCTTTATTATTTTTAGACATTATTTCCAAATGTTCTGGTGCAATATTATTTACAATAATCCCAATTTCTTTAATATTTTTAGTTTTAATATACATTCCTCTGGCATTGAAAGATTTTACAATAATATTTTTTCTGAGCATCGAAGGTAGAAGCTTTTCTACAGAATTATGGACATCATTAATTAATTTTATACTTGAGCTAATCAGAATTGGCTGAGCTAATTCATCATGCTCAGCTTGTGAGAATAAATCCATGGCAATCCAGTCTGGATTGTTTGATGAATCAGCAATTATTACCACCTCTGAGGGGCCAGCAATATTATCAATGCCTACATCACCAAAAACAGCTTTCTTTGCTAAAGTTACATATATGTTTCCTGGGCCAACAATTTTATCAACTTTACTAATAGATTTTGTTCCGTATGCTAATGCCGCGATAGCATGTGCCCCACCCATTCTTAGTATTATATGAACACCACATAAATCAGCTGCAACAATTGCAAGAGCATGATCCTCAATGTTTGATATAGGACAAGCCATTATTATATTCTTAACGCCTGCTATTTTAGCAGGAATTGCATTCATTAAAACAGTTGATGGGTACGAAGCTTTCCCGGCAGGGACATAGATTCCAACAGTTTCAATTGGCGTTACTTTTTCTCCCAAAATAGAGCCATCTTTTTTACTAGTCCAACTTACAGTCTTTTGCTTTTTAGAAAAATCACGAATTCTTTTTATAGATTTCTTTAAGTTAGTGAGTTGTAATTTATCTATACATTCATACGCCTTCTTAATTTCATTAGGTGTGATTATAATATTTTTGATATTTTTGACATTATAATTATCAAACTTTCTGATGAAACCCACTAGTGACTTATCACCATTCTTTTTTATATTTGATATTATTGCATCAACTTCATTTTGAACTTTCTTATTTATACTATTATTAATTCTAATTCTTTTTAAAATTTTTTGTTCAAAATCTTTGTCAGATGTGTCAAGTCTTAGCGGATTAATTTTCATGATAGATTTTTTTTACTAATAGCATTATCTAACATTTCAATTAGCTCTTCTGTTTCATTCCATCCTATACATGCATCCGTAATACTTTGCCCATATATCAGATTATCCCTTTTTCCAATGTCTTGCCTGCCTTCAACTAAATTACTTTCAAGCATAACTCCACATATTGAATTATTACCTTTTGAAATTTGGCTAGCTATGTCCTTAATAACTATTTTTTGCTTAGCATGATCTTTTTGACTATTAGCATGGCTTGCATCAATCATAATATTATTTGAAAGTTCATTTTTTATTAATAAATTAGAGACATCTGTGACATCTTCTTGCTGATAATTAATTTTTTTACCACCGCGCAATATTATATGACAATCTTTATTTCCTGTTGTCGAAAAAATTGCTGACTTACCCTCTTTGGTAACAGATAAAAAATTATGTGCTTTACTAGCAGCTTTAATCGCATCAATTGCTATTTGAATACTACCATTGGTACCATTTTTAAAGCCTACGGGACAAGATAAGCCTGATGCTAATTCTCTATGACTCTGACTTTCGGTTGTTCTTGCGCCTATTGCGCCCCAACAGATAACATCAGAAATATATTGTGGACTAATAAGATCTAAATATTCATGTCCAGCAGGTATTCCTAATTCTGCTAAATTAATTAGTAATTTTCTGGCAATTTTAATACCTTTGTTTATATCAAAGCTATTATCAAGATTCGGGTCATTAATTAAACCTTTCCATCCAATGACTGTTCTGGGTTTTTCAAAATATACTCTCATAATGACAAGGATATTTTTTTCTACCTTTTTTTTAATTTCTAATAATTTTTTAGCATATTCATGCGCAGAGTTAATATCATGGATTGAACATGGTCCAACTATTAAAATCAATCTTTTGTCTTTCCCATTAAGTATATTTATAATATCTGCTCGCGTCTTCATAACTGTGCTAATAGCATCTTCTGTCATTGGAAATTGTTCTATTAATTCGCTCGGTGATATTAGTTCCTTTATGGAAGAAATTTTTAAATCATCTGTTAACTTGCTTATAGTCATTCTTGATCCAGGTTTAGTTTTTTAAAAAACTGATTAATTTGTTCTCTATTAACTTTGTATGAAGTTTTATTCACAATTAATACAGATGAAATATTTTCAATAGTCTCTATTTCAACCAGACCATTCTGTTTTAATGTTTGTCCTGATTCAACAAGGTCAACTATTACATCAGACATGCCAAGTACAGAAGCTAATTCTATTGACCCATAAAGCTTTAGTACAGAGCATGGGAAACCTTTGCGCTGGAAATATTTTTTTGTGATTGACGGATACTTCGTTGCAACCTTCATATTATTCATTAGTTTTGTACCCTTTTTACCAGCTACTACCAATCTACAGGCGGCAATATTCAAATCCTTAACTCTTAAATGATTACTTAAGTCAGTTTCCAGCAGAGTATCTTTTCCAACAATTCCAAAATCTACTTTTCCTGATTCAATATATGCAGGAACATCGCTTGCTCTCACAATTATAATATTTAAATTTTTATAATTAGTTTCAAAAATAAGTTTTCTAGATTTAAATGGAGATTCTTTGCACTCTATTCCTGACGCTTTTAAAATTTTCAGAGCTTCCTCTAAAATTCTTCCTTTTGATATTGCTAACAATAATTTCTTCATTTTAATATCCACTTATCATTTACATAGGGACTCTATGTATATCAGCCCCAAGTTGTCGTAATTTCTCTTCTATGCAATCATATCCTCTGTCTATATGATATATTCTCTCAATCTCTGTTATACCTTTAGCTGCTAATCCAGCTAATATTAAACTTGCAGAAGCTCTGAGGTCAGTAGCCATAACTGAAGCACCAAGGAGTTCTTCAGTACCTGATATTATTGCACAATTTTTTTCTAATCTAATATCTGCACCCATTCTAGTCATTTCTTGCACGTGCATAAAGCGATTTTCAAAGATATTTTCTTTAATGATGCTGATCCCACTTGCAATTGTATTTAAAGCTGTCAACTGAGCTTGCATATCAGTAGGAAAAAGTGGGTAAGCTCCAGTTTCAATATCTACTGACATTGGTCTTTCCCCTTTCATATCCAAGGTTACAGAAGTTTCTGTTGTAGTAATATGAGCTCCAGAATCTCTAAGTTTTTCTATAATTGTGCTTACATGGGCAGAGATTGTATTTTTCACAGTAATACACCCGCCAGTTATAGCAGCTGCAACTAAAAACGTTCCCGTTTCAATTCTATCTGGCAATGCCGTATAAGATACCCCGTTTAATTCTTCTACTCCATTAATCTCAATTATATCTGTGCCCTGGCCAGTAATTGAGGCTCCCATCTTATTTAAAAAATTAGCAAGGTCAACAACTTCAGGCTCTCTCGCTGCATTAGAAATAATTGTTTTACCTTGGGCAAGCGTTGATGCCATTAATATATTTTCTGTTCCAGTTACAGTTATTTTTGGGAATCTTATTTCTGTTCCAATTAATTTCTTGCTCGATGCTGATATATACCCATTATCTATATTTATTGAAGCACCCATTTGACTTAAAGCATCAAGATGCATCTCTACCGGTCTTGTGCCAATTGCACAGCCTCCAGGCAGTGAAACTTTTGCAGATCCAAATTTTGATAATAGCGGACCTAAAACTAAAATTGATGATCGCATAGTTTTCACTAAATTATACGGCGCATAAAAGTTATCAATTGTAGACGGATCTAATTGAATACCCATATTATCATCCAATGTAACGCTTACGCCCATTTGACGTAATAATCTTACAGTTGTAGTGACATCATGAAGATGAGGGATATTTTTTAGAGTTACATTGCTATTTGAAGCCATAACAGACGCGCATAGCATTGGTAGCACAGCATTTTTAGCTCCTGAAACAGATACTTCACCATTTAACGGCACTCTACCCCTTATAATTAATTTATCCATAATTTATCTTTTAAAAAGTTCTATGATTCGATATTCTAAAATCATATAAAGAATAATGCCATGATTAAAAATATTTCACACATATATTTACATTTGATTTTAACAAATCCTAAAAGAGTCCTTCTCGTAATGCTTATAGTATTAATGAGTATGTTGTCATTTTCTACAAATTTTAAACTTGATGCCTCTGCTGACTCATTAATACTTGAAAATGATAAAGATCTCCTGACTTATAGGAATACCGTCGAGAGATATTCAACTAAAGAATTTATCGTAATGACATATTCACCTAGGCAAGGCAAAATCTTTGACAAAAACAATTTGTTGTTAATTAAAAATTTGAAAGAAAAACTTTTGTCTGTGAAAAATATATCATCAGTTATATCAGTAGTTGATGTTCCTCTTGTGGAAAGCTCTGAAGTTCCATTAATAGAAATGGCTAATAATGTTCCAACTATATTTTCTAATGGGGTTGATATCATTAAAGCTGAAAATGAAATACTTGGTAGCCCAATATATAAAGATTTAATCATTAGTAGCGATGGGAAAACAACTGCTATGCAGATAAACTTAAAGAAAAATGATGAGCTGATATTCCTAAATAATCAAAAAAGAGAATTAACTAATAAAAAAAGATACGGTAATATCACGCCTGAGGAATTAAACAAGCTTGAAGAAGTAACCAAGAATTATGCAGAGACAAAAGAAGCGCATGGACAAGGAATACATAATTTGCTTAAGTCCGTTCGGTTGATTCAAAATCAATTTTCAAAAAAATATAATGTTGAATTAAGAATGGGAGGGATCCCTATGATTGCCGATGATATGATCATATATGTTAAAAATGATTTAATTAACTTTGGTCTTGGTGTCTTTTTTTTTATAATAGTAACTCTGATAATTATTTTTAGAGAATTTAGATGGGTTATGTTACCGATAGTAAGCTGTGTCTATGCCGTATTATTTATGATTGGCTTACTTGGTTTGTTAAACTGGCAAGTAACCGTAATTTCTTCAAATTTTATTTCCCTTATGTTGATTCTAACTTTATCCATGAATATTCACTTAATAGTCAGGTACAGACAATTAAGTTCGTCTTGCACAAATCAATATGATGCGATTAGCATGACGACACGTCAAATGGTGAGGCCATGTTTATATACAGCTCTAACCACGATAGTAGCTTTTGCTTCCCTAATTTTTAGTGACATCAAGCCTGTGATTGATTTTGGATACATGATGACATTTGGTTTAATAGTTACATTCGTAACATCATTTATTCTTCTACCATCCATATTGTTACTATTAAAAAAAGTGGAAACGCATGAACCTACTAATAGTCAGTTTTGGTTTACAAAATTACTCGCTAATCTAACAATTAATAAAGGTAAATATATTATGTTTGTTACGATTACTATTTTGCTATCAACAATTTATGGCATCTCTCAATTACGTGTTGAAAATAGCTTTATTAATTACTTTAAATCCAATACAGAAATTTATAAAGGCATGAAACAGATAGATGAAAAATTAGGCGGTACTACACCACTGGATATAATTATTAAATTTGAAGACCCAGTTCAAGTTTCTAGCGATGATGAATTTGGGGATGGATTATTAGATGATGATTCAGATATAGAGTCTCAATGGTTTACAATTAAAAAAATAAATAAAATAAAAAAAGTTCATGATTATCTAGATTCACTTCCGGAAATAGGAAAAGTATTGTCCCTTGCCTCAACCATTAGAGTAGCTGAGAAATTAAATGGAGATGAGGAGTTAAACAGTATGGAGATGGCATTGCTCTATAAAAGAGTTCCTGTGGAAGTCAAAACCATGGCTGTTACTCCATATATTTCAATAGAAAGCAACGAGGCTAGAATTAGCGCAAGAATATTAGACTCAAAAGCTGACCTTAGAAGAAATGACTTAATTGATAAAATTAAACATGATATGGAAAAAAAATTAGACTTTAAAAAAGAATCTTATTTCTTAACTGGCATACTCATACTTTATAATAATATGTTACAAAGCTTGTTTGATTCACAAATATTATCTCTAGGTTTTGTTATGGCAGGAATTTTTCTCATGTTTATGATTTTATTCAAGTCTGTGACGCTGTCTATTATAGGTATAATACCTAATTTATTAGCAGCAACCTTCGTGCTAGGTTTGATGGGGTTAATTAATCTCCCACTAGATATGATGACCATAACTATAGCAGCTATCGCAATTGGTATTGCAGTAGATAATAGTATTCACTATATATATAGATTTAGAGAAGAGTATGAATCTACAAAAGATTATGAGTTATCACTATATAGGTCACATGATAGTATAGGTAGAGCAATTTTCTTCACAAGTATTACAATAATATTTGGTTTTTCTATACTGGTTTTATCTAATTTCGTACCAACAATAATATTTGGGCTATTAACAGGACTCGCAATGCTGATTGCTCTGTTAGCTGTTTTAACGCTTTTGCCAAAATTAATTATATCATTCAAACCGTTTAAGTAGAAAATAAATAAGAGGCTTACTCTTTTTCCTCAAGAGCACTTATCAACGAATTGATTCCGTTAATTTCTATATGATTTTGGAAATCAGAACGATAGTTTCTTAATAGGCTTATGCCATCGATTGAAATATCAAAAACCTTCCACTCATCAGATTTATTCAGCTTAAGCCTATAATTTACTGCAATTTCTCCCTCTAATAATAAGTAAATTGATTTAACCTTAGCTACATCAGCCCTTTTCCCTTTAATGTAAGGTATAAATTTAATCTTCTCCCCATCAAATGTTGTAAGTGACTTCATATAGGTTTTAACCATTAATCCTCTAAACGCAAGAATGAACTTATCTTTCTGATGGCTATTTATTGAAAGCCAGATTTTCTTACCTAATACTATTTTCGACATTAATTGTATGTCAAGTTTAGGAATAATTAATTCATCCACTTTAGCTTGTAAAAAATTCTCATCTTTTTCCAAGATTTCTTTATTTTCTGAAATAAACTGTGCTACTTCTCTAACGCTTTTCTTTAAAAAAAGATCTGGGGAATCTCCAGCATGAGCTGTAATAGAAAAAAACAGAAAAATTGTGATTATGTATTTAATAATTTTCATAGATATATGTATACTGTACTTATTATATGAAATTATGGAATACATAACAAAAGAAATATCATGAAATATCTCTCAGTATCTAGCAAACTAAATATGACGTTGCCATTAGCAGTATTTTTCCTAATATTTGTATCTGGGTGTAGTACTATGAGTACTTCAAAAAACGACCCCTTGGAGCCTATGAATAGAGCTATATTTGGTTTTAATGAAGTTGTAGATGACGCTATATTAAAACCTGCGGCAAATACGTATAAATACATAACGCCTGATCCTATTGAAATGGGTGTGTCTAATTTTTTTAGTAATGCTGGCGAAGTTAGCACAATAGCTAATGATATATTGCAACTAAAATTTGATCAAGCTGGTCATGATCTTGCAAGATTTTCAATAAATACAACTATCGGGATTTTAGGAATATTTGATGTTGCTACTTCGATGGGGTTTCAAAAAAACAGAGAAGATTTTGGGCAAACATTAGGGTATTGGGGTATGCCCCAAGGACCATACTTAGTAATTCCATTTTTTGGAGCAAGTAGTTTTAGAGATGCTCCGGGTCTATATGCAGATCAGCAGATTTCACCTATTGATCAACTACATAATAAGGAAGAATTAGCATTAACTACACTCAATATTGTTGATATCAGAGCAAGACTCTTAAGAGCTACTAGAATTCTTGATACAGCTGCAAAGGATAAATATATATTTATCAGAGAATCATACTTACAGCAAAGAGAAGTATTAGTTAATGATGGAAAAAATAC
>JBLFWM010000006.1:0-80316 GCA_047611265.1 Gammaproteobacteria bacterium
GAGGTCTCGCACATTTCATCTGACTCAAGAAAAATAAATTGGGCTACGCCTTCGTTAGCATATATTTTTGCAGGTAGAGAGGTTGTGTTTGAAAACTCAAGTGTTACATGCCCTTCCCACTCTGGCTCCAGCGGAGTTACGTTAACGATTATTCCACACCTTGCATAAGTTGATTTACCTAAACATAGAGTGAGCACTTGTCTGGGTATCTTAAAATATTCAACCGTTCTTGCAAGAGCAAAAGAGTTGGGCGGAATAGTACATACATCAGATTTTATATCTATAAAGCTATTATCATCAAAATTCTTTGGATCTACTACGGTTGAGTTTATATTAGTGAAAATCTTAAATTCATCTGCACAGCGAACGTCATATCCATAACTTGAAGTACCATAAGACACTATCTTGCCACTACCATTAGATTTGACTTGATCTGCTTGAAAAGGCTCAATCATCCCATGATCTTGGGCCATTTTTTTAATCCATTTATCTGATTTTATTGCCATAATTTTACATCATATCATTACTGCTATTTTTTAACTATCATCTTACTCAGATGAATAATATTTAAATAATAAATGCAACGAGAATTATAATTCCAGAAATCTTAATAATATTTGCATATATATCAGATTCTTTAATATCATATAATTTTTCAGAGTATTCATGCTCTTTTGCATTTTGACTTATATTTAATCTAGTAAATACTTTAGATGCTCTAAGTAACACAATGAACAAAATAATATATGCAATAATTCCTGCTCCAGTAGATATAACAAAATTATATGACCCATGGATAGCAATAGGCACTGCTAATGCTAAAAATAAATTGCTATTATTATTATTTTTACTAAAAACTGTGAGTCCAAAAAATAATCCCATAATAACTCCACATAAGGCATGTAAAGGAATGGCGCTAAATGCTCTAGCAAATGCAATATCAAATGCTGCTTGTTGATTATCAGCCATAGCCACATATTCTATATTTTCAACTGCAGCAAACCCTAATGATATTGTAGTTGCAAAAACTATAGCATCCATGGGTTCGTCAAAGTTCTTTAATTTATAAGCATAATAATATAGAACTAAAAACTTAAGGGACTCTTCAAGAGTTGCTGCGCGAAAATATTGCAGAAAAAAAATATTCCCATAGCCATCAAAAAATATATCATTAATTGCTTCAGTAACGGGGATTAAAAAAAATAAAAAAAACGTAATTGATGTCCCTAATAAAAATGCAATTACTACTTCTGATTTATCTTCCGGAAATTGATCTTTTTTATATACATATATTGCTATTACTATTGCTGGCAATGTTGCAGCAAAATAAACTGCATAGTAATTTAACATTTCATATTCTCATTAATGATTATTAGTATTAAAATAATACTAGTTCTCATTAACAATATATCTATAAAACCTACTAAATATCAAGGTTGTTTTCTTACAATTTATAAAAATTTAACTTTAATTAATCGTTTTGAATAACAATCTTTGGAAAGGCAGATGAATAATCTTTCTTTCTCATTGAAAGTGTTGCTGCCATTTTACGAGCAATATCACGATATATTAATGAAACTGGAGATTCAGGATTTTCAGAAACTGTTGGAGTTCCCTTATCCATCTCTACTCTAATTGATTTTAATAAAGGTAGTTGCCCTAACAATTTAACATCATTTTCTTCAGCTAATTGTTCGCCGCCGCCTTCACCAAAAATACTTTCCACAGTTCCACACTTAGGACAAATAAAAGTACTCATATTTTCAATTACACCTAATACAGGAACTTCTACTTTCTCAAACATTTTAAGTCCTTTTCTTGCATCAATTAATGAGATGTCTTGCGGGGTAGTAACAATCACTGCACCACTTAAAGGTATTTTTTGACAAAGTGTTAACTGAACATCACCGGTACCTGGTGGTAAATCAATAATTAGAAAATCTACATCTGCCCAATTAGTATCTGTCAATAATTGTTCTAGTGCTTGAGTCACCATGGGGCCACGCCATATCATCGGTGTTTCTTCTTCTACTAATAAGCCAATAGACATTGCTTGTAATCCATGTCCAATTTTAGGATCTAAAGTTTTCCCGTCTTCAGAGTCTGGTCGCCCAGCTAAACCTAACATTCTAGGGATACTAGGGCCGTAGATATCTGCATCTAAAATAGCAGCTGTCGCACCTTCTTCTTTAAGAGCTAATGCGAGATTTACAGCAGTAGTAGATTTACCTACACCCCCTTTACCAGAAGCGATTGCTATAATATTTTTAATGCCTTTAATTCTTTCAATGCTTTGTTGAACGGTATGAGGAATAATTTCATAACTTAAATCTAGAGTAAGTTTTGCATCAGGATAAGCATCCATTACTTTTGCGTTCAAATTCTCATGGAACGCTTGCATAATACCTTCAGCAGGCCATCCTAAAACTATTTTTATAGATACATTGTTGCCATCAACTGTAATATCTTTAACGGTATTAGCGCTAACTAAGTCTGTTCCCATATAAGGGCACTGATAATCTTTTAAAACTGCTTCAATGTTTTCTTTTTGCATTCGCCTATTTTCTCCGTTTATACTGTAAAATATGAATTATATTTCTAGATTGATATATTATAGCGTTTAAATATAAATTTAATACAATAAAATCAAAAGTCTTACATTATGAGAAAAATATTAGTAACTAGCGCCTTGCCCTATGCAAATGGATCTATTCATTTAGGCCATTTAGTTGAGTATCTCCAAACTGATATCTGGGTTAGAAGTCAGAAAATGTCAGGGAATGAGTGTATTTATATATGCGCAGATGATGCTCATGGGACGCCTATCATGCTTAAAGCACAAGAATTGGATATAACCCCAGAAAAACTAATAGAAGACACCTATAAGGAACATGTTGAGGATTTTTCAGATTTTCTTATAGAATTTGATAATTATCATTCTACCCACTCGGAAGAAAATAAATATTTTTCATCCTATATTTATGATCAACTCAAGAGTAAGGGCGATATCATCAATAAGACAATTAATCAGTTTTATGATGAGAAAGCTGAGATGTTTTTACCCGATAGATATATAAAGGGAGAGTGCCCTAAATGTCATGCAAAAGATCAATACGGAGATTCCTGTGAAGTATGCGGAGCAACGTATGCATCCGATGAAATTATCAATCCAGTATCTACAGTTAGCAATACTCCTCCGATTACTAAAAAGACAGATCATTTTTTCTTTAAATTGAGCGAGTATGAATCATTTCTAAAAGAATGGATATCTGCAGATACTACTCAAACAGAGATAAAAAATAAGTTAAATGAATGGCTGACAGACGGTCTTTCAGATTGGGATATTACGAGAGATAAACCCTACTTTGGATTTAATATTCCCGGTGAGATTGATAAATTTTTTTATGTTTGGCTAGATGCACCCGTAGGCTATATTGCCTCACATAAAAATTACTGTGAAAAATATTCTAAAGACTTTAATGAACATTGGGATAAAAACTCAAAAACAGAACTGTATCATTTTATAGGAAAAGATATTGCTTACTTCCATGCTTTGTTTTGGCCAGCCATGCTTGAAGGAGCTGGATTTAGAAAACCAACCGCAATATTCTGTCATGGGTTTCTGACAGTTGATGGGGAAAAAATGTCAAAATCTAGAGGGACTTTCTTTAATGCTAGAACTTATTTAAATCACTTAGATCCGGAATATTTACGATACTACTTTGCCAGCAGACTGACGAATAAAATTGAAGATATAGACTTGAGTTTTGAAGATTTTCAGTCAAGAGTAAATTCAGAGCTAGTAGGGAAAATTATTAATATTGGTAGTAGATGCGCAAAATTTATTAATAAAGATTTTGATAATAAATTAGCTACCAAATTTAATAATGGAGACTTAATAAAAGAATGTTTATCCAAAACTAATGATGTCATTAATAATTATGAAAATAGAAATTACTCTACCAATATAAGACTTATATCTTCTTTAGCAGATAATGTTAATAAATATTTAGATGAAGTAAAGCCATGGGTTAAAATAAAAAATGAAAATGAAAGAGAACTTGTGCAAGAAATTTGTACAGATGGGCTTAATCTTTTCAGAATATTAATTGGATACCTCAAACCTATATTGCCTAGAATATCGAATAAGGTTGAAGATATCATGAATTGCGATTCAATGACCTGGACTAATCTTAAAGAGGTTCAACTTAATACTGAAATTTCTAAATTTCAGCCAATCATAACTCGTATAACCAAAGAATCAATAGAAGCAATGAAGAATGAATGTAGTGGAGAAAAAAAATGACAGACGAAAAAATAACAATAGATGATTTTATTAAAGTTGACCTAAGAATTGGTAAAATTATCCATGCTGAAGAAGTAGAAGATTCAAGAAAAATGTTAAAGTTACAGGTTGATATTGGGGAAGAAGAGGAAAGAATAATATATGCTGGAGTTAAAAAATCCTACTCTCCTGAAGAGTTATTAAATAAATTAGTAGTAGTTATTGTTAATTTGTTACCAAGAGAAATGAAATTTGGTACATCAAATGGAATGATGTTAGCAACACAAAACGATGGAGATATTATTGTGCTACAACCAGAAAAAGATGTTATGCCTGGTGCGAAGATTAGCTGATGTCTAGCAATAATTTATTAATAAATAAAGTCTTAACAGCATTACCACAGCTTCAATGTAAAAAGTGTACTTATAAAGACTGCTTATCTTATGCAAAAGCTGTAGTTAAAGATAATGAAGATTTAAATAAATGTGAACCCGGGGGCATACATACCGAAAAACAATTAAAAAATATATTAAATAATAATGATGCTATTGAGCCAAATAAAATTAAAGATTATCAGATAGCTGAAATAAGAGTGGAGGAATGTATAGGATGCACTATTTGTATAAAAGTTTGTCCGGTAGATGCAATAATTGGGGCAAGGCATCAAAAACATTATATATTGAATAAACAATGTAATGGTTGTGAACTATGCATCAGTCAATGTCCGGTAGATTGCATGGAAATGAAACCATATAAAGATAACAAAGATTGGGTCTGGCCAAGCATACAAGCAGATATATCAAAAACTTATTATGATAATAAAAATATAAGATTGAATGAGATTAAAAAGATAAAAAAAATAGCTCGAGAAAATACAAGTCAATCTCATAAAATAAAAATGTATATTAGAGATGCCGCCTCTAGAGAGAAATCTAAACATAATAAATTAAAAGAATATGAATAAAAAAAAGATTATTTCAATCTTTGAAATTCTTCAGGCTAATGATCCAGAGCCAGTAACAGAACTCTATTACAAAACAACTTTCCAGTTACTCATTGCTGTAATTCTATCAGCACAAGCTACAGATAAAAGTGTAAATACAGCAACTACTAAATTATATAAAGTTGCTGGTACTCCTGAAAAAATTATTAAATTAGGAGAAGATAAATTAAAATTTTATATTAAAACTATTGGCTTATACAATGCTAAAGCCAAAAATGTAATTCTTACGTGCAAAATGTTAATAGAAGATTTTGACAATCAAATACCCCAAGATAGAGAGAATTTACAAAAGCTTCCAGGGGTTGGGAGAAAGACTGCCAATGTTGTTCTTAATAACGCATTTGGGCAACCAACCATAGGCGTTGACACTCATGTCTTTCGAGTATCAAACCGTTTAGGGTTAGCTCCAGGAAAAAATGTATCTCAGGTTGAAAAAGGTCTTGAGAAAAATATTCCTGATAATTTCAAATTACATGCTCATCATTGGTTAATTATTCTAGGCAGATATACCTGCATGGCTAGAAAGCCATTATGCTATAAGTGTAAAGTTACTGATTTATGTGATTATAAAAACAAAAACTTAAAAGAATAAATTCTCCTAACCTTCCTTTTTTATAATTCTCCACAACCTGTCCATCTCTTCTGGGTTTGCAGATGTCATTCCTTCTTTTTTTAATAATTCTTTGACCTCATTAAATCTCTTTGTAAATTTAATATTGGCAAGATCCAAAACTTCTTCTGGGTCACAATCTAAATGTCTCGTAAGACATAGGAATGTAAAAAATAGATCTCCCAGTTCTTCATTAATCGCTTCTTTATCATTATTCTCAATAGCCTCTTCTACCTCGTGAGTCTCTTCTTTGAGCTTTGCAATAACTCCTTCAATTTCCAGCCAATCAAGGCCGATATCCTTTGCTTTCAATTGTAATTCTAATGATTTTTTAAATATATTTTTATTGCTCATAATTATTAATACTATTTCTTTTGATTAAGTATATCTTTTTTATAAAAAATAACTAAATAATCATGTAATATTAGCAGATGGAACAAAATAAACTCTCAGATTTAACCAAGTGGGTAAAGAAATATTATTCACTAGACTTTACTATTGAGAAAGCCTCTGAAGATGCAAGCTTTAGATCATACTATCGAGTTATATCCCAAAGAGATACTAAAATCATAATGGATGCTCCACCACAACATGAACCTTTAACCTCATTTCTTGATGTGACAAAAAGATTAGCATTAGCTGAAGTTAATGTGCCAATAATATATGAGGTTGATCAATCAAAAGGTTACATCTTAATGTCGGACTTAGGTAAAAATAATTATCTTGATGCACTTAATAAAGAAACTGTTTATTGCCTATATACAGATGCAATTGATGTTATATGTAAAATACAAAATAATACCAACAAAGAAGGGCTTAAGGTATTTGATATGAATCTACAAATAAAAGAAATGGATTTATTTAAAGACTGGTTTTTAGAAAAACATTTGCAAATGAAACCTAATCATGATCAATCTATATTTTTGAGAAACGTTAACAATATTTTAGAAAGTCTTATATCAAAAATACCAACAACATTTATTCATAGAGATTTTCATTCTAGAAATTTAATGGTTACAGATAAAAATAACCCTGGAATTTTAGATTACCAAGATGCCATGATAGGCCCAATAACATATGATTTAGTTTCTCTATTAAAGGATTGTTATATCAAATGGGATGATGAATTGATTTATAAAATGGCAAAAACTTACTTTCAAAGATTAGAAAAATCTATAACTTATGATGAATTTGAATATTGGTTTGATATAACAGGTTTACAAAGACATTTGAAAGCTATAGGAATATTTTCACGATTACATTATAGAGATAAAAAATCATCATATCTTAAAGACATACCAAGAACATTTAATTATATAGATGTATTATGTGGAAAATATCCAGAATTACATGAGTTTCAAAAATTAATGAAAAAAATTAAGAGTCAGGGAAAATTATGATTGATCAAGCAATAATTCTAGCGGCTGGCAGAGGGCAAAGAATGATGCCATTAACTAGGGACATTCCTAAGGCAATGCTCCGTATAGGAAATGTAACCCTAGTAGAGGATAAAATAATTAAACTAACCGAGGCTGGTATCAAAAAAATTGTTATTAATACTGGGTATCTTGGTAGCTATATTCAAGAACATGTAGGAGATGGGTCTAAGTATGGAATTAATATAGTTATAAGTGAAGAAGGTTCTATGCCAATAGGTACAGCTAATGGAATTAGAAAAATAGTAAAAGAATTTAATGGTAAACCTTTTCTTGTTGTTAATGCTGACATATGGACAAATTATTTATTTATAGACTTAATTAACATGAGTCTTGCGAAGGAAACTCTTGCTCATATTGTGCTAGCCAAAAAACCAGAATATCTTGAGGGTGACTTCAATATTAATAATAATAAAATAAGTAAAGGGAATAATTTTATTTATACAGGTATAGGGATCTATAGACCTGAATTATTTTTAAATTATACAGATGCAGAGTTAGGAAGTATTTTGCATAAAGAAAATAATATTGGCGCAGAACTATATAAAGGATTATGGGATGATGTTGGAACACCAGACAGGCTTAACATGATAAGAGAAAGAATAGCTTTATAGGGTTAATTGTCTGTCATTATCTCAAAGGATTTAGCATCATAATCTTCATCAGTATCAGAAATTAATATTTTTTCCACAGCAGATTCAGGTGGACCCATATAGCATTGCTCTATTAGATTAGTAATTATTTCTTCATCACCAATCATGAAAGCTTCTACCTGCCCATTGGAATTGTTTCGAACCCATCCAAAAACTCCATATCGAATCGCAAATGCTTGTAGCCAGAACCTGTATCCTACGCCTTGAACTTTTCCAAGTATTTTAATATGTTTCTTTATCTTCTTATTCAAAGCAAATCATAGCGAGAGAGAGATACCCCATGATATAAATACGAGTCCTGTAACTCGTCTATAAAGTAGAGGGTTTTTGTATGATAATTTTTCAAATAGCACAAATACCGTTAAAATCATTACCCACATTATATTCATAACCCCGAGTGCAAATAAAGTGAGCATTAAAGCCCAACAGCAGCCTATGCAATAGAACCCATGTTTATACCCAATCAAAAAAGTTCCTAAATTTCCATCTCTCCAATTATTCATTAAAAAACTCAGTGGAGATTGACAAACCGTTAAACAGGCTTCCTTGAATGGAGTGAATTGATAAATTCCGGCCAAACATAAAACTATAGAACCGATATAGGCATGAGTAGGCTCCATCATCGGGTTTAAAAGACCAGTTTGATGCATTACATATTGAGGAAAAGTTATCGCTAAACTAAATAAGATCCAGCTTGATAAATAACCAAAAAGCAAAATCATCGTAGAAGACGTTTCTTTTCCATTCGCTTGGTTTCTTGAGTTTAAGGTGGTGAATAAAAACAACATTGGGAGTATCGATGGGGTCATCATTGCAACCATCATTACCGCCCACATTAAAAATAATAAAATAAAATCACTTCCGGCCCATAATCCATTCGACGGGGGCATCCATGTCAGAACACTTTCTATAATTCCAGATTTTGTAGCCATGGGTTTATCCATGCTCATTGGCTTATCCATTTCCATATCCATGCTCATAGAGGTATTTTCAACAAAAGGAAGGGTATTCATGTGCCAACCCATGCCTAAAATATAAAACCAAGAGATAAACAATACAACGGCAACACCAACATAGACAACCATGCGGTCTTTTAAAGGGGCTTGTGCAAATTGTGTATTTGTTTGTGTTTCCATAACTAAAAAACGACCCGACCTAAAATATTAGGTTGGGCCGTTAAATTAAGGTTTAAACCTCTACAGCTGTTTGTTTAGCTCCGCCATCCATATAAACAAATGGTGAACTTAAACCATTACCGCCTTCCCATGAATGGTTAATTCCATGGTCAGTAAATGTAGCTTTTATAGCTCTACTAACTGTGATAGCAAATGGAGGTGCAACAGCTAAAGGTGTACCGCGAACCGTTATAGCTCCGCTTGATCCTTTCAATTGTTCCATTTTATTTTCCAAAATACCGTCAATTTTTAAATGTCGATTTGGTCCTTCTTGAGTCATATTTATTCTAGCAGACTTAGTTGGGAGATATTCTCTTGGCGCACCTTCGGCACCTTTACCAAGACTTGCAATTACACCCAAATGTCCACCATGTATTCCATGATAAGCTTCTCTTAATGCATTAAATTGAGAGCTGCTTGCTCTTTCATCTATATAGACAGCCATTTCAAATTGTCCCTTTAATAGATTACCTGGAGCATTTAACCACATTGCTACTCTTAGTCCGCTTACATCAACGGTACCAACATGTCCTTTCTCAATATCCCATCCAAGAACTGCCTTACAAAACCCTTCTGTTGGATCCAGTAAAAGTAGGCATGGACAAATTGTCTCACACGTACAACTCTCAAAATATGAACCTCTAAGATACATAGTATGGTCAGCTAATGCTGCATCAGCATCTTTAGATTTAAATAATGCACCTACAACTGGAGTTGCAGCAGCTACCGTAGCCAATCCTTTCATAAATCCTCTGCGAGAATTAGAAATTTTAGACATTATTCCTTTATCCGTTTTTATTTCTTTCATTTTAACCCCTTGTAAATTTATTTTACGTTTGTATTTTTTAAAATATTATTAAAGCTAATTTTTTATTTATATATTAGCAAATGATAATATAACTAAACCCCTATACAGTTATTCATTATATATATTTTTTTTACCATTTCCTCTTTTTAATTTATGTTTTTTAATTAAATGTTTGTGAATTTTACTTAAGTAGCAGTATAATGGTTACTATTATTGATAATAATGCCAAACGGGGGGCTAATGAAAAATTTCAAAATAATGTCTGTCTTAATGTTGACCGCTGTCCTTACAGCTTGCGGTGGTGGTGTAGGTACTCCTCCAAGTGAATATACAGCAAAAGTTTATCCGATAGAAAATGATTTCGATCGTTTTGAAACTGTTGGACCATTCTCGTCAAGAGATGAATGTACAGCTAAAGCACAAGAAATGAATGCTGCTGCATATTCGTGTGATCCAAAGACAAAATAAGTAAACATAATACATAGATCACTATATTTAAATAATGGTCTATGTATTTTCTAAAAATTAGTTATAAAATCTTGTGCAATCTCATAAACCTTCATGCTAACGTTTCCAGATTTCCCATCATTAATGATATTATCATCAACCTTAACAATTGGAACTACTGCGTTAGTAGAACTAGAACACCACACCTCATCTGCATTAATTAAATCTGATTGATAAATATCAGACTCAATAACTTTTAAATTATTTTGATTAAGAAGCTTAATCAGCAAACCTCTAGTGACTCCTGGCAGCAACTCATTACTGAGTTTTGGTGTATAAATAATTTCATCTTTAACTATAAAGACGTTGCTTGTAGATCCTTCAGTTAATCTTTTATTTCTCACTAAAAGGGTTTCATAGCACCCATTACTAGAGGCATGATTTTTTAATAAAACATTGCCTAATAACGAAATACTTTTTATATTTGATTTCATCCACCTAAAATCATCCTGAATAGTTGCCTGGAAACCTTTTTTAATCAAGTCTTCAGAAAACGGAGGGTAATCCTCACACATTAATAAAACCGTAGGATCAATATGTTCTGAATATATATGATTTCTAGAGTTCTGAACCCCTCTTGTTATATGTAGATATATAAAAAAAGTATTTTTTGTATTTTTTTTAATTAATGTTCTGATTATCTTATCAAGACCTTTAATGTCATTCATCTGAATTAGATTTAAACTATTTCTTAAGCGCTGCAAGTGCTCGTCTAATAAGAAAACTTTTTTATTAAAAACAGGTATTAACTCATACACTCCATCGCCAAACAAAAATCCTCTGTCCATTATTGAGATTTGAGCTTTTGACCTTAGGGAAAAAATACCATTTAGATAAATTTCATCCATGATTAAAAATATCTATAGATAGAGTCTAAAGTTTGTCTGTAAAGACTGCCCTCTTTGATTGACTCCATTGCAAACAACTTATAGGTAGTAATTACCTTGCCCTCTAATTCAATGCTCATATAACCAACAGCTTCATTTTGGTTAACTGGAGCACTAAGATTCTGATCTATAATAAATTTTTTCTTAATATTTTTAATTTGTCTTCGAGGCACAGAAATATATGTATCCTCTATAACCCCAAGACTTATATTATATTTATCACCCTTAAATACTCTGGCCTGAATTAATTCTTGATTGCTTGAAAATATTTTATGCGTCTCATAGAATCTAAAGCCATATTCTAATAAAGCCTTGGATACTTTTGTTCTCTGGTCAGGGGACTTAGCCCCAAGAACCACGGATATTAGCCTCCTTGATCCACGTTTTGCCGAAGCAGCTAAACAATACCCAGCTTTTCTAGTAAAGCCTGTTTTTATTCCATCAACTGAATCATCTAGATATAAAAGCTTATTTCTGGAGTACTGTTTTATTTTATTAAAAACATATTCTTTCTCAGCATATAATTTATATTCTTTAGGAAAATCTTTTATTAAAGCTCTTGATAACAATGATACATCCCTAGCGGTCGTATGCATATCTTCGTTAGGGAGACCTGTTGAGTTTGCATAGCTTGTATTAGTCATTCCCATGCTATCTGCCATTTGATTCATATAAATTGCAAAAGTCTCCTCGTTGCCTGATATATGTTCGGCTATTGCTACACTCGCATCATTACCAGAAGAAGTAATAATTCCATGCAATAAGTCATCAATTTTAATTTTTTTACCCACTTCTATAAACATTTTAGAACCGCCTGTTTTCCAAGCATTCTTACTAACTAATACTTCATCTTTTAAATCTAACGTTTTATTCTGAAGTTCTGTGAAAGCAAGATATGATGTCATGATTTTAGTAATACTTGCTGGTGGTAACACTAGGTCTGGATTCTTAGCAGCTATAACCATTCCACTATCATAATCTATTAGGATATATGAACCCACATCAGGATTAGGGGCCTTGGGTATTGGGGCAGAAAAAACTTGAGTGCTCAATAAGACCATTGACGCTAACAAGAGATTAAAAAATGTATTTTTATTTTTCAAAATTTTCATAAATAATTACATAATCATATCATAAATTATGATTTTCTAACTCCAATTTATGTCTCTTAATCTGATTACTTAAAGTGTACACTGCTAAAGCATATAGCCTGCTACGGTTATACCTGGTAATGACATAAAAATTTTTATGAGCAAAACTGTAAATCTTGCCTTCCTGCTCCTCTCTTCCAATAACGGATAACAAGGTGTTATCAGTAATAGTTTCATCTGCGTATAATTTATTATTCATAAATGTCTTATAGGGAGTTTTAGGTTTATAGGTTTTCTTGGACTCATTTTCTACATATTTTTTGTTAGAATCTTCATATATTAAATTGCTCATTATAATCTCGTTATTTTTCCAGCCGTTTTTCTTAAAATAATTAGCAACACTACCAATAACATCTTCATTTGAATTCCACAGATCGACTACACTGTCTCCATTAAAATCAACAGCATAATGTCTATAGCTGCTAGATATAAACTGAGGCTTTCCCAGAGCTCCAGCATAAGAACCTTTTATATTTCTTGGATCTAATTTATTTTCTCTACACATTAATAAAAAATTTATAAGCTCATCTCTATAAAACTTTGCTCGTCTTCCTTTGTCCGGTCCCAAAGACAGAGATGCTAAGGTATCAAATGTTTTAAAAGTTCCAGTCCGTAACCCATACTTACTTTCTATTCCTATAATCGCAATAATAATTTCTGGCGGCACCCCAAAATTTTTTTCTGCCTTAAGCAAAGCCTTCTTATTTTGGTTCCAAAAAATAATTCCTTTGTTTATATTTTTTTTAGTAACAAACAGTTTCTTATAGTTAGTACATTTTTTATCATTAGCCTTACAACCATTCCACGTCAAAGTTCTCTCTGGAGCTTTTTTAAAATATTTTTTTATACGTGGTTCTACTTTAATTTCATTAAATAAAAGTTTAAGGTGTTCTTTGCTATAAGAATGTTTACTATTCATAAAATTAATAAAATCATTTACCTCGCCTTGGTCATAACTTGCCATTGCAGTATTAGATAAAACTAGAAAGAGTAGTAGTTTTTTAATCATTTTCTTAAGATTCTCTGGTGTGATTTAATTGACATTATCATTCCTAATGTAGCAAACAATGTAACCATTGAAGTACCTCCATAGCTCATAAATGGTAATGGGGCTCCCACGACAGGTAAAAATCCAATAACCATACCCACATTAACTAGAACATATAAAAATATAGTTAGGCTAAGCGTCCCAGTTAAAATTCTACCAAAATTATCTGTAGCTTTTATTGAAATACTTAATCCCCTTAGCGCAATAAAAAGATATAACGACATTAATATAATAACACCTAAATATCCAAATTCTTCTCCAAAAGCAGTAAATATAAAATCAGTTGAATGCTCAGGCACAAAGCCTAATTTTGATTGTGTGCCATTAAAAAACCCTTTACCAAAAAAACCGCCGGAACCGAGAGCTATTTTAGATTGCATTAAATGATAGCCTGATCCCAAAGGGTCGCTTTCTGGATTAAAAAATGTTAGCACCCTTTGTTTTTGATATTGATGCATGTTGATCCATAAAATCGGGATGAGTGATGCAGCTGAAATAACACCGCCTAAAAAAAATCTAAAAGACATGCCTGCAAGCAATATAGCAATAGCTCCTGACATGCCAATCAGTAGTGCAGTACCAAGGTCCGGTTGTCTCATAATCATCAAAACTGGAACTAAAACTATTAATATCGCCACAAAAATATATGAAATTTTTGGGGGCAGAGGTTTATCTGCATAAAAAGAAGCTAACATTAAAGGTACTAGTATTTTCATTAATTCTGATGGTTGAAATCTTATGAAATATAAATCAAGCCATCTATCTGCAGTATTACCAACACCAAAAATAAGTACGAGGCCAAGTAATAATAATGTAAATATATATAATATTGGTGCAAATAATCTTAAATTATCAGGATTAATTTGTGCAATAAAAATCATCGTAATTACACCTATGATAACCCTAGTTAATTGTTTAATGACTAGATTTAAATCTCCAGATGAACTACTAAATATTGTAACTAATCCTAGGATTGTAATTATTATGATTGGTATAACAAGTTTGGCATCAATATATAATAAAGTTGAGAGCCCTGAAAAAGGTTTTCTTCTACCGCCTATGTAATCACTCATTCTTTGATACCGATATTAGCTTCTTGTCCATATAATATTCTATTATATCTCTCGCTATTGGGGCTGCAGTTGATGAACCTCCGCCTCCGTTTTCTACTACCACTGTGACAACAATCTCGGGTGATTCAAAAGGAGCATAGCTTATAAATAATGCATGATCCTGAAGTCTCTTTGTACCAGTCTTACCTTTATCTAGGTTATAAACCTGCGCAGTACCAGTTTTCCCTGCAAATTCTATATTTTTTACCTTTTTCAACCTCGAGGCAGTTCCGACTCCTCTATCATTAACAACACGCCACATTGCTTTCTTTACAATATTAAGATGATGAGAATCTTTTACCAATGTAGAGAATTTATTCTTTTCATGATCATATAGCGATAGTTCGCTAGTCTTGTTATTCTTCTCGCCAAATAAAAAATGAGGGGTATAAGTCTTCCCGTCTTTAGCTAAACTAGCAGTTGCCAATGTTAGTTGCATAGGAGTAGCAAGAAAATATCCCTGGCCTATGCCTACATTTAATGTTTCTCCCGGGTACCATGGTTCTTGCTTAGCTTTGGACTTCCATTTTCTATCAGGGACTAGTCCTGTTTTTTCACCATACAAATCTATATATGTCTTTTGGCCAAATCCATATTTATATAAATGTTCGCTTATTAAGTCTATTCCTGTTAATTGAGCAACCCTGTAAAAAAACACATCACAAGATTGTGTGAGTGCAAAAGATAAGTTTGCATTTCCATGACCATCTTTTTTCCAACAGCGAAATGGTCTCTTATGGTTATCAAGCTCATAGGCGCCATCACAATTCACAAGCTTGTTCTCATCAATAATTCCTTGCTCTAAAGCAATCATTCCAATAAATGGTTTCAATGTGGAACCGGGTGGATATTGGCCAGAGGTTACTCTATTAATCAAAGGTTTTCTTTCATCATTCAGTAGAGCTGAATACTGTTTGGTAGATATTGATTTTGTAAAAAGATTTATATCGTATCCTGGAAAACTTACGAATGCTAAAATATCTCCATTGTTTGGATCCATTACTATAACCGCACCCTCCTTGCTTTTTACTCTTTCATAAATAAAGTTCTGAAGATCTAGGTCTATTGTTAAAAAAATATCTTTCCCTCGTATAGATTCTTTTTTTTCTAAGACTCTTATTACTTCTCCCCTTGCGTCAGTCTCTAGTTTTTCAAAACCTGGCTGTCCCGACAATATATTTTGATAAAATCTCTCTACCCCAAGCTTACCTATCTCTGTCATACCCTCATGTATTTTTACAACAGATGACTCTATGTCAGCATCTGAAACTTTCCCAACATAACCCATAACATGAGAAATGGCTTCTGGATATTTATATCTTCTTTTGGATCTAGGTGATAATTCTATTATTGGGAGAATATATTGGTCTACTGCAATTTTAGAATAGTCATCTAATGTTATATCTTCAATTATCGTAATATCTTTTAATCTTCTATTTTTATATTGACTATCTATACTTTCAGTCATAGTTTTGTCTAGATTGACTAGTTTTCCAAGCTTATGTAAGAAATCTTTTTTGTCACTAATGAGCTCTTTTTTTACGACAAGATTAAAAGTACTTATATTGTCAGCCAGAATATTACCTTTCCTATCATAGATAATTCCTCGCGTTGCTTGCACTGGTCTGATCTTAATTCTATTAGAGTCGGACTTTACTGAATAATATTCATGACTAGAAACCTGAACCTTATAAAGCTTGACCATATAAACGAGAAATAATGAAATTACGACAATGGTGGCAATTAAAGCTCTAGCTTTATGAGATTTCCTCTCATCACCAGCATCACTTAATCGGTCCCAGCTATATTTTTCTTCAATATTCTTACGTTTTCTGATAGAGTCACTGCGAGATTTTGTTTTCATTATATGATTATATGGAGACTTCTACTAAAAGAGTATATAAATTACATTTTCAATTAAAAATATATCGGAAAAGTACTTATATGAAACAAGGAGACTGAATGTTTAATTTAGAATTAATACCACTTTACCTAGGGATTCTAGGCTTATTAACCGCATATGTGTTATACAAATTTATCCTTACTTTCCCTGCAGGCGAAGGTAAAATTATTGAAATTGCTGATGAAATTCATCTTGGAGCAATGACTTTTATAAAAAAAGAGTATTCTGTATTATTCTTTTTTGCTTTATTTCTAACAGTTGGTGTATATATAGGACTAGGTCCAGAAAGCACATTAGCATTCATAATTGGAGCTCTCTGCTCATCTGCTACAGGTTTTATTGGAATGTATACTTCTACTAAAGCAAATGTGAGGACAACCAATGCTGCTAACAAATTTGGTATATCTGAAAGTCTAACAATTGCATTCTTTGGTGGTTCTATAATGGGACTCACTGTTGCTGCTATGGGTTTACTTGGCTTAGGCGTACTATATTTCTTATATGGTAGTGACCCAGAAACAACTTCTGTAATTCATGGTTTTGGTATGGGCGCGTCAGTTGTTGCTCTATTTTCAAGAGTTGGCGGAGGGATTTTTACTAAATGCGCTGATGTTGGTGCTGACTTAGTTGGTAAAGTAGAGGCAGGCATACCGGAAGATGATCCACGTAACCCAGGAGTAATAGCAGACAATGTTGGTGACAATGTTGGTGATGTTGCTGGAATGGGTTCTGATATATTCGAATCTTATTGTGGTTCTATAATTGCTTCTATAGCTATAGCGTCAACAATAAGTTTAACTTTACTTGATAATCTTGGCTCACGAGAGTCATTAATGTTTCTACCTTTAGCTTTAGCTTCTCTTGGTTTATTATGTTCGATAGCGGGTATATTCATTGTAAAATATTTAGCTAAAACAACATCAACTGAAAAAATTAGTGGAGCATTACGCGGAGGAACATTCTCAGCTGCTGTAATATTTGTAATCTTTTCATATTACGTAATAGGTTACTTAGGATTAAACCTAGATATCTGGTTTGCTGTTTTAGCGGGTACTGTTGGTGGTGTTGTCATAGGTCTTGTGACTGAATACTACACTGGTGGAGCACCTGTTAGAAAAATTGCTGGACAAGGTAAAACTGGCCCGGCAACTCTTATCACAACTGGATTAGCTATAGGATTAGAATCTGTAGTCATTCCTATTATTTCTATAGCTGTAATAATTTATATCGCTAATGCATATGCTGATCTATATGGTGTAGGAATTGCAGCTGTTGGTATGTTAGCAACAGTGGGGATTACCATGGCTATTGATGCATATGGTCCTGTAGCTGATAATGCTGGAGGTATAGCGGAAATGGCTGGTCTCGGAGAAGATACAAGAAAAATTACTGATAGTTTAGACGAGGTTGGAAATACTACGGCTGCTATAGGTAAAGGTTTTGCTATTGGAGCGGCTGCATTAGCTGCCCTTGCAATCATCACGGCTTTTGTCCAAGAGGTTAATCATACTCATATATCTCAAGGTAGAGCTGAGGTTCAACTATTACTAACAGATACAAATGTACTCATAGGTTTATTTATCGGAGGAATGATTCCTTTCTTAGTGGCTTCTTTAACAATCACTGCCGTTGGAGATGCTGCATCTGAAATGATTAATGAAATAAGACGACAATTCAGAGAAATACCTGGATTACTAGAAGGAACAGCTAAGCCTGAGAACGGCAAATGTATAGAAATTGCAACAACAGCTGCACTAAAGAAAATGGTTTTGCCAGGAGCAATTGCAGTTTTCTCTCCTGTAATAATAGGGCTTGGTTTTGGTGCTGAAATGTTAGGAGGTCTTCTTGGTGGAGGACTACTTAGTTGTGTTTTACTAGCGCTAACAATGTCGAATGCTGGCGGCGCATGGGATAATGCAAAGAAATACGTTGAACAAGGTAATCTCGGCGGGAAAGGATCTGATGTGCATACAGCTGCCGTTGTCGGTGATACTGTTGGCGACCCTTTAAAAGATACATCTGGACCTTCAATGAACATATTAATTAATGTTATGGCGATTGTTAGTTTAGTAATTGCGCCATTACTATAAACATAGGAGAAAATTATGAATATATTATTTCTAGGAGCACCCGGTTGTGGCAAAGGTACTCAGTCAAAAATTATTATAAAAGAATTTGATATTCCTCAAATATCAACAGGTGATCTTCTAAGAGAAGAAATAAAAGGTGGTTCAAGTCTTGGTAAAGAGATTCAAGATATAATGTCTACCGGAAAATTCGTCAGTGATGACTTAGTTTTATCATTAGTCTCTAAAAAACTTGGTCAAGATGAATGCAAAGGTGGCTTTATACTTGACGGCTATCCTAGAAATATTTCTCAAGCAAAAAGCTTAGATGAACTATTTGTAGCTAAAAATATTTCACTAGAATATGTTTTCTTAATAGATGTTCCTTTTGAGACTTTGATTGAAAGATGCACTGGAAGATTACTATGTAATAGTTGCGGATATATTGGAAATACTGATAGAGGCGAAAATATTGATTCTGCTTGTCCAAAATGTGATACAGGAAAACTTTATCAACGAGAAGATGATAAAGAAGAAACTGTCAAAAATAGGTTAGACGTATACCAAGAACAGACTGCTCCAATAATAGAATTCTATCAAAAGAAAAATATATTGCATAAGTTGATTGGTGGTAATGACCCTACTCTTCTATCTGGTAAAATATTAGAAATAATTAAACCTTAACCGCAAGAAGAGTCTGATAACTCTCTCTATTTTACTATGGATTTCATGATATAATCACGGATATCATGAAGAAAGTGTTTCTAAAGAAAGCAAAAACTGTAGTCTTGACGGCTGTTTTATGCATTATTACAGGTAATGTAAACGCATCGATAATCCCAAATATTTCTCTTCCAGACCAAGAAATTTTAGAATTTTTAGAATCTGGGCCTAGCTGGTTTCCCAAACCTTATAAAGCACCTATCAAACAAGGCACTCTAATTGAAAATAAAAATCTTCAGCAACTTGTGCCTGGTTTAAGTAAAGAGCAAGTAAGATTCTTACTAGGAACTCCTACAATAATTGATACATTTCATTCAGAGCGCTGGGACTATATATATTATGAGAGAATTGAAGGCACATTTTCGCAACCAAAAAGAATAACCGTTATATTTAAAAATGAAAAGGTTGCTGAGGTATATGATCAATATAAAATCATTAAAAAAATGGGTGAAAACACAGATAATTCATATCAAGATGCTCCTGTAAAAAAATTAACTTCAAAAAAAGATAATTTATATCAAGAAATAATTATAGCAAAAAGAGATGATTATCTTACCGCAACCTTAAAGAATAAATTACCTGTATGCATAGATGATGAGTATGAAAGTTATTTAACACAAAAAACTCTATTTAATGCTGATGAAGAAACTTTAGAAGTGAGATCAGATGGTCAGAGTCAGGATGAAGAGGGTATTTTTTATGCTGATGGTAATGTTGAAATTGAAAGAGCAAATGATTTAATTAAATCTAATAAAGCGCAATTTAATGCAGACACAGGAGTGTTAGCTGCAGAAGGGAATGTTAAATATCTCACTGAAGATTTATCTTTATATGCCAGCAAGGGTGGCTATAATAGCCAAAATGATACTGTTAATTTTTCAGAGGCAAGCTATTATTTTCCCAATCAAGAAAAGCCAGGAAAGGGCAAGGCTGAAGATATATTTATAGATGACGTTGGAGTTGTCTATCTTACGCCAAGCAGTTATACAACCTGTGGGCTAGATGATCCTGACTGGGAGATATCTTCTTCGCAAACTATTTTATATCGTGATACAGATAGAGGAAATGCGTATAATATCTTTTTAAAATATAAAAATATCCCTATCCTTTATTCACCATTTTTTAGTTTTCCTTTAAGTAAAAACCGTCATAGTGGATTTTTATTTCCAACTATTGGAAGTTCTGGTGAAAGCGGGACTATTATCTCAACACCTTATTATTTTAATATTGCCGAAAATATTGATGCTACTTTTACACCAACAAGTTTTTCTGGAAGAGGCCAAATGTTTGAGACAGAATTTAGATATAAAACTAAAAATAGTAATACTGAGTTTGAATTAGCAAGTATGGACAAAGATGATATTGTTGGCAAAAATAGACATGCGTATTTTTTCCGAGATAATAGAGTCTTCAGGAGTAACTTACAATTAAAAAATAATGGAAGATGGAAAGGAACTCATATATCTTCAAATGTCGATATAGGCGGCATATCAGATTTAACATACTTTAATGATTTTGGAAATACAGTTTCTCGAGTAGGAAGAACGCATATCAAAAGACAAGCAGTAATAAATAGGTTAGATTACGGCTCACTTGGATTCTTAGAAACATCTCTTAGGACTACAGATTACCAGCTTGCCAAAACAGACTTAACTGAACAATATAGTGTTTTACCTCAAGTTAGAGCTAAGTTTAATACTCATGAAAAAAATAAAGAATTAAAATATAACTTTGATGGAGAAATATCTATCTTTAGTCATACCTATGATCATAAAGCTGATGGGACACGAATAAGTCTGTATCCATCTATTGAATATCCTTTTAAAAACCCAGGATGGGAATTGAGACCAAAAATAGGAATAAAGCATAGAAGCTATAGCTTGTCTAAAAATAATAGTAATAGTATCAGCCAGACTACACCAATAATAAGTCTTAGGGGTAAAATGATATTTGATAGAATGTCTACTAAAACTATACTTCAAACTCTTGAACCAGAAATGTTTTTTTTATATGTTCCCGCCTCTAACCAAGATGATATTCCTATCTTTGATGCTGGAGAAAATGATTTAAAATATAGTTTGTTTTCAGAAAATAAATTTTATGGTGAAGATAGGTTAAATGATGCAAAGCAACTTACATTAGCATTGAGTTCGAGCATGATAGATACAAATAGTGGAAATGAAATGCTTCGCGCTACGATTGGACAAATTATCTATTTAGACGATAGAACAGTGAATCTTACTGGTAGTGAGACAGATAAATCAAGCTCGTCTAATATAATGGGGTTAGTTAGTGCTAGATTTTCTGACTACTGGAAATTAAGTGGTTATACAGAGTTTAATCCTCACAAAGGTTATGGTGAAAAAAATCAAGTGAGGTTATCTTATAAAAGGCCTTATGGTAGACAGAATCAAATCTTCAACACTAGTTATAGATTTTCTAGAGGTACTCAAGAAGAAGTTGATTTTTCTGCAGTAATACCTATCAACAATAGGTTATCGCTTGTAGGAAAAATTAATTATTCATTTAATAATCGAAGAAGTAATACAGAAGATACGCTAGAAAAAATGTTTGGAGTTGAATATGAAAGTTGCTGTTATGGGATTAAATTTGTTAAGCGAGATTATTGGAATGGTACGAAGATAGACAATGCATTTTATTTTGAATTCCTCCCTAAAGGTATAGCTACTTCAACAAACAAAACTGCAGAATTACTGAGAGACGGCATACTTGGATACCAAGACAATTTTGATTACTAGATTATGAATAAAATGTTTAAATTTATATCAATAATAATACTTTGTAGTTCAATGAATCTTGTTGCCGCGGAAAATTATGATGACAAGATAATGGCGATAGTGAACGATAAGGTTATTCTAAAATCAGAAGTTCAGCTTGCCATTGATTATCTCTCACCAGACATAATAACAAAAGAATATATGGGTCTTAATGATCAAGAAATAATAAAAAAAGTCTTAGAAGGACTAATTGAAACTAGTCTCCTAATTCAAGCCGCTGATAGATATGGAATAAATATTTCGGATATAGCTCTTGAAAATAAAATTTCTGAGATTGCCAGATCAAAAAAAATGACTATAAATGATCTAAGAAATAATATTATTAAATCAGGTCAAGATTATACTAGCTATACTCAAGATATAAAAAATCAAATGACTGTTGAAACACTTTTTATATCTCAGTTTTATTCTAGAATGAATGTGACTGAAGAGGAAATTGAAAATTTTATCAAAAGAGAAAATATTAACCAGTATGGTAATTTTGAATATGATTTGATTGAATTTGTTATTCTTGATGAAGATAAATTATTGAGCCCAGATAATATAAAAAATATATATAGCAATATTAAACTAGAAGGCTTTATTAATACTCAAAATAAATACCCAAATATATCTATTGAAGTAAAAACCTTGGGTCTTGTTACTTCTGACAAGTTGCCTAATATATTTATAAAAGCAATCCATGATATAAGCAATGGGGAATATACAAAATTTATTACTAGCTCTAAAGGCTATCATGTATTAAAAATTTTAGAATCAGAGAATAAAGCATCATCTTTTGTTAATGAATATAAAGTAAGCCATATATTATTAAAGCCAGATGTAATGACATCAAACGAAACTATTCGAGAAAAATTAATTACAATAAGAAATGAAATAAAAGGCCTGGAAGATTTTAAAGTTTTTGCTAAAAAATATTCTATTGATAAAGCTTCTGGCTTTAGAGGTGGTGACCTAGGGTATGTTAGACTTAAATCATTGGTACCAGCATTTGCAAGTAAACTAAAAACAACCCCTATAAAAAAAATAAGTGACCCATTTCAAAGTAGATTTGGCTGGCATATTTTATATATTGAAAATATTAGATCAATTGATGATACGAATACAATTGTAAGAAAAAATATTGCACAGAGAATTAGGATAGATAAAGCTACGCATGAACGTAATGACTGGGTTGCTAAACTTAAAGACCAGGCATATATTGAGCTAAAGGAGTTTTAAATTGAAGTTAATTGGCGTAACTCTAGGTGAACCTGCAGGAATTGGGCCAGACCTTGGGGTATTATTAGCTCAAAAGAATCTTAGTAAAAACATAATATTTATTGCAGACCCTGATTTATTAATAAAAAGTGCAAAAATATTAAAGAAAAAAATAAATATAAATATTCTTGAAGATATTTCATCAAAGACAAAATCAGGTGACAAGGTAATTAATGTTCTACCTATTATACTCAATAGTATAAATACACCAGGGAAACTTAATCCAAAAAATTCTACATATGTGCTAGAGACTATCAGGACAGCTGCAAAATTATGTATCTCTAGTAAAATAAGTGCCATGGTAACTGGACCAATAAGTAAATCTGTTCTAAATAAAGGTGGGTATAAAATATCTGGACATACTGAGTTTTTAGCTGATATTTGTAAAAGTAAATCTGTAATGATGTTAATGAATTCATACATGAGGGTCGCATTACATACGACCCATGTTCCACTCGAGGATGTAAAAAAATATATTACCAAAGATTTACTAACTGAAACAATAAATATTATTAATAAAGATTTAAAAAATAAATTTAAAATTAAAAAACCTAAGATATTAGTAACAGGGCTAAACCCTCATGCTGGTGAAGATGGGATACTAGGCTCACAAGATGACAATATTATTAAACCTGTAATAATAAAAATGCAAAAAAATAAAATTATTATAGATGGTCCAGTGCCAGCTGATACAGCATTTCTAAAAAAGAACATAGAAAAATATGATATTATCCTCACAATGTATCATGACCAAGGTTTGCCAGTAATTAAATTTAATAACTTCAAAAAAACAGTCAATGTAACTCTTGGGTTGCCAATAACAAGGGTATCGGTAGACCATGGAACAGCATTAGATTTAGTAGGTACTGGAAATATAGATATTTCTAGTTTTCTAGAAGCTATAAAAGTAGCAAAATTAATAAGTAATGCAAAAGCATAAAAAAAGTCTTGGGCAACATTTTCTACATGATAAAAACATCATCAATAAGATTATTAGTAATCTTGAAATAAATGTAAAAGATACGTTTATAGAGATTGGTCCTGGTGAGGGTGCATTAACCACTCCTCTCCTAGAAGAAGTAGAAAGCATTACCCTTATAGAGAAAGATAGGGATTTGATACCAGTTCTTGAAAATAAATATAATCATAAAAAGGTAAATATTGTTAATCAAGACATACTCAAATGTGAACTATCTGATTTAATAAAAAAGAATACACGCATAGTAGGTAACCTTCCATACAATATATCTACAGAAATAATTTTCAGATTATTACCATTCTCTAAAAATATTAAAGATCTCCATTTCATGCTACAAAAGGAAGTGGTAGATAGGATAGTGGCAGCTCCAGGTACCAAAATTTATGGGAGATTAAGTGTAATGACTCAAGTCTACTTTACTGTGAAAAAATTATTTAATATTTCTCCTAATGTATTTATTCCTAAGCCAAAAGTAGATTCAGCATATATAAGATTAATTCCAAAAGATTATACTTTTGACAGTCTTATACATGAACAAAAATTCAGAAACATTGTAAACACTGTTTTCTCTGCTCGAAGAAAGATGATACAGACTTCACTAAAGGGAATTATAGATAGTCAGTTATTGCAAAAACTTTCTATTGAACCCAGCTCGAGACCAGAAGTATTATCAATCCAGAACTATATAGATATATCTAAGAATGTTTAAAAAAATACTGTTATATTTAATCATGGCCTATTCGTTGGGGAATTATTTTCAATTCTTCTCCTGGTATCTAGGTGACAACCAGATGATTATAGAGGATGCATTCGCCTTATCTCTTCATTCTTCATTGCCAATGTTTCTTGCAATATTTTTAATACATATTTTTTATTATCCAAAAATAAATAAAGATCATGCTTCGGTTATATCCTTCCCTCCCATAATATTTTTATTTTTTACAAACCTTGGGTTTTTTACATCAACCCTCAATCTTTACTTCTTAAAACTATATGATATTCCAGAATTTTTGAATATACTTCGTTCTTATGAAATTGGTTTATTATTAATAATTTCCTCATTAATCATCTTTATAATTTCAATAAATACTTTTAATGAAGTAGATGAAAATCCAATTCCAACGTCTTCAACTACCCAGATAATTTCTCAAAGTATTTATAGATATACAAGAAATCCAATGTATTTAGCAATGCTGATTTTGCAGGTAGGAATAGGAATGTCTTTAAGCATGATACATATTATCTTTTTTACAATATTTACATATATGATATTAAAATATTATGTAATTTTGCCAGAAGAAAAATATTTAGAAAAAAAGTTTAGAGCGAAGTATTTAGTTTATAAAAAAATAGTTAGACGTTGGCTTTAATGCATATCATGACTATGACTACTGGACCTAGGGTCTATTACTTTCATAATAAGCATATATCTGACCTCATGACCATCTCTGGAGATAATCATAATCTCTTCACCAACCTTAATATCTCTGCGCATTCCCATAAACATTAAATGCAAACCGCCACTCTCTAGAGATAATTCACTATTAGCAGGTATCTTTAATTCCTCCAAATGTCTCATTTTAGCTGTACCAGAATCAGAATACTCCATGGTATGAGCTTCGGTATTATCAAAAACTGGAGACCTAAAGCTCTTTAGAATTATATCCTTATCAGTATTGTTTTTTAAAATACCGTAACCAACATTTACATTACTTCCTGGAGGTGCTGTATGTATGACACCAGAAATAATCTCCATAGCTACGCTGCCATCCTTTTCAGGTTTGACTCCTGTCATGAAAGCATTAACGTTAGTAATTGCAAAGATTCCAATAATTAAAAATGTATATAAGCTTTTCATAAAAAATTATTATACCTTAAATTAAAATAAATTGATAAATAATGTTGATTAATCTGAATATATGATAAGTTGTATTTACTTATGAATGAATACTTATTAGAAATACTTGTGTGTCCTAAATCAGGTGATAAGCTAGATTACTCAAAAAAGACAAATGAATTAATTTGCAAAACTTCTAAGTTGGCTTATTCTATCGAGGATGGTATTCCAGTTATGCTTATCCAAGAAGCAAGAGTTTTATCTGCTGATGAATTAAAAAATATTTAATACCATGAAAATAGATATTGGGAAAAAAATAAAAGATATTTCAGTAATCACTACTAACAATAAAAAAAAGTTATCAGATTACCTTAATAAAAATCTAATACTTTATTTTTATCCACGAGACATGACTCCTGGGTGTACCACAGAAAGTATCGAATTTAATGAAAACCTCTCTAAGATTAAAAGAGCTGGATGGAACGTAGTTGGAGTATCGAGAGATTCCATTAAATCACATTTAAAATTTATTGATAAACATTTATTTAAATTTCCATTAATTTCTGATGAAGATGAAAAAGTCTGCAACATGTTTGATGTTATTAAGGAAAAATCTTTATATGGAAGAAAATATATGGGTATAGACAGAAGTACATTTCTTATTGGCACAGATTTAAAGATTATAGGTTTATGGAGAAATGTTAAAGTAAAAGGCCATGTTGATGAAGTTATAAATAAAATTAAGGAATTAAAATGAATGACTTTAGTATAATACAATTATTATTATTCACGATGGTAATACTAACTCTACTGAATGGCATAATATTTTTTAAAAAGCTTATCAAGCTTCAGCAAGAAACTAATCAGTTATTATTGAAGATTTTAACTAAAGATAAGAATCTAAAAAAATCTGACGCAATGTCATCTGAAGACTTAGAAAAAATAAAGCATGAATACTTAAAAAATATGAAATAATTATGTCTGACAATATATTCCTGAAAATTATTAATAAAGAAATTCCAGCAGACATATTGTATGAAGATGAAATCGCTATCGCATTTAATGATGCTAATCCTCAGGCCCCGACTCATATACTCGTAATACCTAAAAAAGAAATTAAGAAATTAAGTGAAGCTGACTCGACTGACAAAGATTTGCTTGGCCATCTACTATTGGTAGTAAAAAATATAACAGATAAATATCAAATTAAAGATTATAGAGTTGTAATAAATAATGGCTCAAAAGCAGGACAAACTGTTTTTCATTTACATTTACATATTTTAGCTGGAAGAGATTTTAGTTGGCCACCCGGTTAATAAATGAAATCTTATTTTTTAAAAAAACCTAAAAACTTATCTAATAAATCTCCAAATGGATTAACACGAAGTTTTTCTGACTCGACAGCTATCTCATCTATACACTTAACTGATCTCGCTGCATATGGTCCATGAGCTGTTTCTTCATAAAGCGCAACAATGTCAAAACCATCTTCCAGAGTATGTCCTATCTCAAAATTTTCATCTCTTGACTGAACCTGGCCTTTCATTAATGTTGGCATTTTTGCTAAGTAAATTGGTTCACAATTTTTCTGCTTAGCTCTCTCCACTATCTTTTCATCTCTTATTTTTTTTGAATCTAATTCCACCATTACAAAATCTGCCATTTCAAGGTAACTTTCTATGTCAGATGTATCATCATTTTTTTTAACTCTAACTCCAACGAGCATCTCATTTTTAAAATATTTCTTTGCCTCACTTATCATATCTAACCCAAATGCTTTAGGGATAGATATATATTTAGGGTTAATGATCTTAGCTAAGGAAAGATACTTTTGAAAGTTTTCTGTATTAGTATCATCAGTATCCAGGTAAATACTTGTATCAAAATTTCTTTTAGAACACTGCTCTCTAAATATATTCACTCTGTTAATAACAGTTTCTTCACCATCATTATAAATGACTCTAGCTATATCAACTCCATCAGTCCACTGTCTAGCTATACCAGCTGTAATCATTGTAAGTAATTCTTTTTCATTATCTGTTGACGGGCCTAGAGTTGCAATTATTAAACTTAATCTATGTCTTTCACCTTTATTAGCCATAACGTTACCAGAATATTTAATAGATTCAGTATATTGTATAAAGACGTTGTTATCCATTAGATGATACTATTAGGATTAATAAAATTAATTAGTTAAATTATGATAGAAATACTGACCAATCTTAAACTCATATTTTTTATAATGTTATTTGTAATTTTATTTATCTTTGAGTCCTTTTATTCAGAGAGAGCATGGACAAGTAAAAGATTTTTTAGATTATTCTTTCATGCAAAAATTGCGATTATTAATACTTTAATAATAAGATTCCCAACTATTTTTCTAATTATTCCATCCCTAATGCTTATTACAGAAAACCAATATGGGATATTAAATAATCTTGATATTGGCTTTACTCTTAAAGCTGTATTCGGACTTCTTTTACTAGATCTTGCATATTATTTTTGGCATAGACTAAATCATACCAATTCTTTTTTATGGAGATTTCATTCTGTGCATCACCTTGATACTCAGTTAGATGTAACTACGTCACTAAGATTTCATTTTGGAGAATTATTATTATCATCGCTATTTAAAACAATATTAATACTATTTCTGGGTATGCCAATTTCAGTGTTTATCTTTTATGAAATACTTCTATCAGCTTGCAATCAATTTCATCACTCTAATATTAAATTATCATATACTGTAGATCGAATATTAAGTAAATTTATTGTAACCCCTAAATATCATACAAATCATCATACGGTTATAAAAGCATCTAGAAATGCTAATTATTCTTCAATACTGACTATCTGGGATTCAATATTTTTTACCTATAAAGACGCAACAATTGAAGATAGACAGTATTTGGGTTTAGACGATAGGTCCAAAGAATTCGGTTTAATCCAATATATCAGGCATCCTTTCATAAAAGAGCGTTGACACCTACCTTTATATTTGCTGTAATGAAATTACGCCGTTTTGAATTTTTTCAGCTTGCCGGCGTTAAATAGCTAAAGCGATCGGGTTACCACCAATGCATTAGCGCATGGTGGTTTTTTTTTGGCAGTTGATCTTCAGCTTGTGGCCAATACCGATCTGGTAAAACACTAAAGAGGAGAAGGAAATGAAAATTAAATCAGATATACCATCTGATGTTATTTTCACAAGAGTTATAAATGATTTAATCATCAAAGACTCTTGTGCTGATACATCATATGTATGTATTATTTTAACTTTTAGTAGCCATAGTGATAAATCATTTTTGCCTACAGTAAAAGTAAACAATGATATTAGAGAATATTTATGCAATGCGCCTACAAAAGGATATGTAGGAAACTTGTCATGCTCACATCAAAATATAAGTAACCCTGACACCTACTATATTAAATTTAACCTTAACAAGGTTGAGGATAGTGATGTAGATCAGCTTGTTTATAAACTTACATGCAATATTGGTCTTAAGTATAAATGTGCATGGTGCTCATATATTCATAAAGGTATTGTAAAAAAAATACAATTACACTATTAGTAGAAAGTAAACGGCCCCTCAAATGAGGGGCCGCAATCAAATCCTTATGATTCAAGTTGTCCTTAATTAGCTTTCAACAGGGAATGACAATTCATCTCCTTTAAAACTTGTTCCTTCGTAACCAACTTCCTTATTGATTCTTCTAGAAATACCTCTTTCTTCAGCAGTAGCGAACTTTTCATCCCATGTCGCTAATCTTTTACGCATGTACCAGTGCCAGATTGGCGGTACTAGTGCTAGCGCAAAAACAGAAAAGTATCCCCATCCAGTGTTAGGAGCTCCTACATTTTCAAGTTCCCAGAAGTGAGTTTCTCCACGATCATGGTGGTCAGCTTGACGACCAATTTCGATAAAGAACCAACTTGTGAACAAAGTATTGTTATCCCAGTTATGGCGATAATCAATAGGTTGATCTTTAACACGTACTAAACCGTAATGCTCTAGGTAGTTTAAAGCTTCTAACTCAAAGTTTGAAACCATCCAAACTGCTGCTAATGCAGCTACACCTATCCAGCCGCCTGCTGCAAAGAAAAGTGCTACAGATGGTACTGACATTAGATAGCCACGAATCCAACGGTTTTGCCATGAAACAAAAGAAACTCCTATTCTAGCTAGTCTCTCTTTTTCCATATTAAATACGAATTTGGATTGGCCTAAATATGATAGTAAATAATGTCCATAGATTGTGCGTCCACGTGGAGCAGTTGCAGGATCATCTTCACTAGCAAGTTCTAGGTGATGGTTGTATACATGTGCGTAGCAGAAATGTGCTGAACCAGATAACGCCATAGTCATTCTAGAAATTATAAAAGCAAAACCTTTACAATGTGATAACTCATGTCCGTATATAATTCCTATACCAGCAAATATGCCAGTTGATAGAGTTGCACCAATTAAGTCTAGACCTGACATTCCACTTGTATAAGGAATTAAGCCTAACCATAATGATGTTACTTCAACAGGAATATCTGCCATAAAGCCAGATACTCTCCATGCTAGAGCAAATTGTAACAATACAAAAATAGGTAACATGGTATACATTACTAAATTTTGAAATGTAGGGTTTGCTAAAGTTTTTCCTTCATCTGAATGCATCTCACTTGATGCTTGTTTTTTCATTAATGTATCAATTATGATACCAACGAATAACAATGCTACTCCTAGCCATGCAAATAAACCACCGGCAAGTACACCTGCAAAAGTTACAAGTATTAACACTGGGGCAAGTAAATATTTAATGTTTGCTAATATTACTGACATAATGTCCTCCTTTGTTCAATATATGTCTAATTTTATATGTACATAAAGATTTATATATAAGTTTTGTCTAATATATAATCTATTTGTCCATCTATTGTCTATAACAGTAAGACATAGATAGCAGCATGTCAACACTATTTGAAGATTATAAAATATGGCTGATTTAACAGGATTAAGGCTTAAATAATAAGGGGTTTAGTATTAGTTGATTAGGTAAATGATTACTTAGATTTAGATGGAGTGTATTTCTTTCTGAATTTAGCAATACGCCCTTCTTTAGTTTCAATACGGCCTTTGCCTGTATAAAAAGGATGTGATTCAGATGAAGTTTCGATCTTATAGACTGGATATTCTTTACCATCCTCATACTCCATAGTTTCCTTAGGTTTTAAGGTTGAAGATATAAGAAAGCTCTTATTACATGTCACATCATGAAATATAATCGGCTGGTAATTTGGATGAGTATCTTTTTTCATATTTTTGGTAATATATCATAGTTTTTCAAGTGTAAAAACATATTATAATGGTAATTCATAATATTCATGTAATTATTGCTATATTAACTAACATTTAACTGGATTTAGACAAATTAATGATAAATATTATACAAGTTACTGATTTACATTTATATGCTGATAGAAATAAAACAGCGAACAATATCAATACATTTAAATCCGCACAATTAGTATTTGAAGCTATTGATGCTAATGAGATAGGTTTTGATATGCTTATTTTAAGCGGGGATTTATCTGATGATGAATCTGACGAATCTTATGAAAACCTCAAGTATTTATTAAGAAATTTTGAATGTCCAATATATCTTATGTCTGGCAATCATGACTCTCCTCAAAAAATAAAATCTATATGTAACACCAGTAATTTAAAAAGCCAAAATTATAAGAGTATTGGGGAATGGGGTGTCTTTATGTTTAATACGAAAAAAGATAATTCCCCTAATGGGATTTTACATCGAAATGAATTAGTTTATTTTGACAAGGTTGTGAGTGATAACAAAAATAGTTTCTTATTAGTGATGCTTCATCATCACCCTATCTTAATAGGGTCTGATTCTATGGACAAAATGATAATAGAGAACTCTGGTGAATTACTAAATAGGATTAATAATAATAAAATTAAAGGAGTAGGATGGGGTCATATTCATAACGAGATGTCTGTTGATTATAATGGGGCTCAGCTTTTTTCCACACCATCCACCTGTTATCAAGCAAAACCAAAATCAAAGAAGTTTTTAATAGACTATTCTCAATCTCCAGGGTATCGAGTTATTCGATTAAAAGATGGTGGGGTAATAGATACCGAAGTAATTAGAGTTAACTTAAAACAAGATGGAGATATTAGCTAGATTTAATTATTTCACCTTATAAGGTGATCAACTCTTCTCTAAAACCTAGCTATATCCAAAATAACTAACTGTTGTTATAACTACTCTCTCCATGTTCGGATAAATCAAGACCAACTTCCTCTTCATCTTCTGAAATTCTTAGTCCTAGAATATTATCCACAAATCTTAATATTATAAATGTGAAGAATCCACACCATACAATTGTAAATAAAATACCTGTTATCTGTATACCAACTTGCGTGGAAATAGAGTTATCCATTCCCATTCCACCAAGACTAGCTGACGCAAATACGCCAGTTAATAAGATGCCTAAAATACCACCTATCCCATGAACTGGGAATACATCCAGAGAGTCATCAATTTTGAGTACCTTCTTGACATAGTGTGTTCCCTCATAGCATATAAGTCCTGCCAGTATACCAATAACTAGAGCTCCCATAGGTCCAACAAATCCAGATGCTGGAGTTATGGTCCCTAAGCCTGCTACCATACCGGTTACAATCCCTAAGACGCTAGCTTTGCCTTGTTTATACCACTCTCTAGCCATCCATGCTAAAGATCCAGCAGCAGCTCCAATATGGGTAACCAACATAGCCATCCCAGCTGATTGATCAGCTGCAAGTGCTGAGCCGGCATTAAAACCAAACCAACCCACCCACAGCATAGATGCTCCAGCAACAGTCATCGCTAAATTATGAGGAGGCATCGGTGTTGATGGAAAACCTTTTCTTTCTCTGAGCATGATTGCTGCAACTAATGCTGCTACGCCGGCATTTATATGCACGACTGCTCCACCTGCAAAATCCATAAAACCAATAGATCCTAACCAGCCACCGCCCCATACCATATGAGCAATAGGTGCATATACAAAAATCATCCATAGAGCACTAAATAAGAGCATTGATGAAAATTTCATTCGTTCTGCAAATCCACCCACAATTAGCGCAGGCGTGATAATAGCAAAGGTTAATTGAAACATTGAGAAAACTGTTTCTGGTATATCTCCAGAAAGACTTTGATTTGTAACACCTGACATAAAGAGCTTGTCAAATCCACCAATGATTGAATTCATTGAGCCCCCATCACCAAAGACAAGGCTATATAAAGCAATGACCCATAATATAGAGACCATACAGGTTAATGCAAAACACTGCATTAGTACTGAAAGGACATTTTTACTTCGAACTAAGCCACCATAAAAAAAAGCTAGTCCTGGAATTGTCATAAACAAGACAAGTGCTGTTGAAGTTAAAATCCAAGCAGTATTCGCACCAGAAAGTTCTGCGTCAGCAGCATAAAGATTCTCTGGAAGAATTCCAAATAAACCTATAATTCCTGCGATAGTTAATATTTTTTTTATTTTTATATTCATATTTATCTCCTCTAGTAATATACATGCACAAAACGTGCCAAAATAGAGCACATAAGTTATTAATACAAAAGTCTTTGATATATATCTAAAAAAATGAAATCATTAGTTAGTGAGATTTTTTTATAAATAAGATCTCGTATTTCTTGCCCTAATAATAAACAAGGTGTGCACTAATATGGAACGAACAGATAATCAGTATGATGTTATTATTGTTGGAGCAGGACCAGCTGGTTGTAGCTGTGCCCATGAACTTCTAAAAAATAATAAAAAAGTATTAATTTTAGACAAAGCTCAATTTCCTAGGCATAAACCTTGTGCTGGCGGCATAACAATGAAGACCCTAAAACATCTCCCTGTCAACATAGATCATCTAGTTCAACATAAAGCCCAGGACATGGTATTCAGTTTTAGTCAAAAAAGAAAAATTAAACTAAATCATGCGAAAGGTTCTTGTGTGATGGTGATTAGAGATAAATTTGATGAATTTTTCTTTAATGAGACAGTAAAAGCAGGCGCTGTATTTAATAAAATTAATAAAATTAATAAAATTGAACTTATAGAAAATAAGGTTTCTATAGATTGTGATGATAAAACATATTTATGCGACTATTTAATTGGTGCTGATGGTGCTAATAGTGTAGTGAGAAAACTAACATCGAATTTTAATTACAAAAATCCTGTATTTGCATATGAGGGGTTAGTTAAAAAAGAAGACACGGATTACCCTACAGAATTTATTTTTAATAAGCATGGATATGCCTGGATCTTTCCTAAAGGTAATCATTATAATGTAGGAATTGGAAATCTAATTTCTTCATCTAAGTCTAAAAACCTTACAAAAAAAGACTTGTATAATTTTGTTTCAGATAGATTTGGATCAAGTGAAATAGAAAATATTACAGCTTTCCCTATTGGCACAGAAGGTGATCATTATAGAGTAAAAAATAATATATTTTTAGTTGGTGATGCAGCTGGACTTGCTGAGTCACTACTTGGCGAAGGTATATATAATGCCGTGTTATCAGGTAAATTTGCTGGCTCAGCAATTGTTGATTCCTATAATAACAATATTTCAGCAAAATTAGCTTACAACAAATTCTTATTACACCTAACTGATGAATTGAAGCTATACAAAAAAGGAGCAAAAATACTCTACGGGTTCCCAAGAATAAGTTATTGGATGATGAGGTTTGGGCTTGGTAAAAAATTTATGGATGGTTATTCTGAAGGCAAAACATTGTCAGAAATAATGGGTAAGAAGAGCGTCTTTGTTAGCTAGTTCTTTTCATACAGTAAGACGCTAACTCTATCAGCTTATCTTTATATTCGCTGTTCTTTATTTGATCTAAAGAATCAATTGCATTCTGAGTTTGTTCTTTTATCTTACTATCCATAAAAATATCAGACTTATATTTTTTGAGTATTTTTATAATTGTATCTGCAACACTTTGATCCGCTTGCTTAAACGAATTTTTAATAATCTTCTGGTCAGCTTCACTTGCATTTTGCATAGCATGAATAATAGGAAGAGTCGTCTTCCCTTCAATTAGATCTTCAATTATATTTTTACCAGTAGATTCTGAATTTCCAAAATAATCCAAATAATCATTTCTCATTTGATAAGCATTACCAAAATGAAGCCCAAATGTAGCTAATAATTGAACTTCTTTATTGGTTCCCTTGTTAAGGATTGCACCTATTTTCATTGAGGCCTGGAAAAGGATTGCTGTTTTTCTAAAAATGATATCCATATAAAGGTTTTCACTGATATCAATATTTCCAATGCTCATTAACTGCATAACTTCACCTTGGGCGATAATATTTGTTGTTTGAGCCAGAGTCTCATAAACAAGCGTGTTATTTATCTCAACAATTATTTCAAATGCTCTTGAGTATAAAAAATCACCAACTAAAACCGCTCCTTTATTACCCCAGATAGTATTAGCTGTATCTATATTGTGTCTAATATGAGACATATCAACGACATCATCGTGAAGTAAAGTTGCTGAATGAATAAATTCCACTACAACTGAGGAATCAATAATTTTACTTTCCAATTGGTTATTAACCGAGTAAGCAGACAAAAGCAGTGTAAGTGGTCTCAATCGCTTTCCCCCACTAGAAATAATGTGGTCACTCATGATATTAATCATTTCAACTTCTGTTCGAGACCGAATTTTAAGCTGTTTATCTAAACTCTCTAACTCAGACTTTAATAGCTTATTTAATGATAATATTGTCATTCTCTTATATTACATACTGATTAGATAAACTGCCAGTTATACTAAAATTATGGAAATAAACAAATATTGTGAATAAAAGTATTTATTAAATGGGCAATACAGGCTAGAATCATTTGTTTTACAGGTAAACAGATGTACGCAATTATTAAAAATGGCTGTCAACAATACAAAGTAGCTGAAGGAGACTCAATTAAGATAGATCTTATTGCTTCACCAGAAGGTAGTTCTATTGCGTTTGAAAATATATTAATGGCGTTTGATGAGAAAAATTCCCTTATTTCTGGACCTAAACTATCAAGTGTAAAAGTTACTGGTACTGTTAAAAAACATGGTAGATATAAGAAAATTCGTGTAGTAAAATTTAAAAGAAGAAAAGGATACATGAGAACGCAAGGGCACAGACAAGATTTCACTGAAGTAAAAATAGAATCAATTAAGTAAACAAGGTAATAAAATGGCTCACAAGAAGGCAGGCGGAAGTACTAAGAACGGAAGAGATTCGGAGTCCAAGAGACTTGGAGTTAAAAAGTATGGAAGCGAGTTTGTAAAAGCAGGAAATATAATTATCCGTCAACGTGGTACACCTGTGAAAGCTGGTCTTAACGTTGGTTGCGGCAAAGATCATACTTTGTTTGCTACAGCAGATGGTTATGTTGCATTCCAAAGAAAGGGCCTTGGCAGACACAAGTTTGTAAGCGTCCTACCCTCAAAGAATATCTAAATTCTAAAATAATCATATGAAATTTATAGACGAAACCATAATCTTGGTTAAAGCTGGTAATGGCGGAAATGGCTGTTTGAGTTTTAGAAGAGAAAAATATATTCCATTTGGTGGGCCTGATGGTGGCGATGGTGGTCACGGAGGATCTGTAATTATCCAAGCTAAAGAGGGTCTAGATACATTAGCTGACTTTAGAAATAAAAGTAGGTTCGTTGCACCTAATGGCAAAACAGGTGGTGGGAGAAACAAGAGAGGACGATCTGGGGATGATTTAGTAATACAATTACCTGCCGGAAGTGTCATTTATGACCTGGAAACCGAAGAACTTATATGTGATTTAGAAAGAGATGGACAATCAATTACAATAGCTTCTGGTGGAGAATTTGGTTTAGGTAATACACGCTTTAAAACATCAACAAATAGAGCTCCCCGAAAGACTACAGACGGTAAGCCTGGTGAAGAGAGACAACTTAAAATAATATTAAAAGTATTGGCTGATGTAGGGTTAGTTGGACTACCAAATGTTGGGAAAAGTTCAATTTTAGCTTCTATAAGTATGGCTACACCAAAAATTGCTAATTATGCATTCACGACTATACATCCAAATTTAGGAGTAGTTCTTATTAATGACTATGAAAAATTTGTCGTAGCTGATTTACCTGGGTTAATAGTTGGGGCATCTACTGGTGCTGGCCTAGGTATACAATTTCTCAAACATATTTCTAGAACAAAGCTATTGTTAAATGTGGTTGATATTTCAGCAAATAATATTGACGAAGCTTTGCAAGATGTTGATGTGATAGCTAAAGAATTAAAAGACTATGACGAAGAGTTGGGTAAGAAAGATAAATGGTATATCTTTAATAAGATTGATCTATTAAATGAAAAAGAATTAGAAATATTAAAAAAATCAGTTAATAATAAAATTAAGAAAAATGTTTTTTTTGTATCTGCAAAAGAAAAGGCTGGCCTAGATGAAGTGTGTGAAAATATTATTGAATATTTGAGAGATTTACAGTGAAAGATTGCAAAATGATAGTTTTAAAAATTGGCAGTGCTTTAATTAGTAGTAATGAAAATCTTTCTGATAAATTAATAAAATCTATTACAGGCCAGATTAATAATTTTATTAAAAAAGGAATAAATTTTGTAATAGTGACGTCCGGCGCTATCAGCCAAGGGCAAAAGATTTTAAACATTAATCAAAAGCCAAATGAACTTGAATCTCTTCAAGCTTTGGCAGCAATAGGGCAACAGCAGCTAATGGGAATGTATGAGAGATCATTTCAAGATTATAATCTATTAACTGCTCAAGTTTTACTAACGCATTCCGATATGAATGATATACAAAGATACTCGAATGCAAAAGCAACAATAAAGAAGATCCTATCAATGAATGTGGTTCCTATCATAAATGAGAATGATGTCGTTGCAACTGATGAGATTAAGCTTGGAGATAATGATGCTTTGGCAGCCATGGTATCAAATTTGATCGATGCTGATTTAATGATTATTTTAACGAATCAACAAGGTCTATATAATAAAAATCCAGATTTGCATAATGATGCAGTTCTAATAAAGGAATGTAATATTAAGGATATTGATATTAATGAATATGACTCTAACTCTAAAAGTAATGTTGGCACTGGTGGATTTAAGACAAAATTACAAGCAGTAAAAATAGCATCCACTTCTGGGATAGATACAATTGTAGCTTCTGGATTTGAAAAAGATGTTTTAACTAAAATTATGAATCAAGACGATATAGGAACTTACTTCAAGTCTGATTAAAAGATTTATGCTAATGCTTTAATATGTGCATTTAGACGTGATTTATGTCTAGCTGCTTTATTTTTATGAATTAATCCTTTCACTACAAGCTTATCCATTACAGACATAGCTTCTTTAAAATTTGCATTTGATTCTTCTTTATTTTTATCCGCAAGTGACTTCAGGACTTTTTTTATACATGTTCTGAAATTTGACTTTTGAGCCACATTTCTGTCTCTAGATTTGACTGCTTGCCTTACTCTTTTTCTTGCTTGTGCTGTATTTGCCAATGTATTCTTCTCCAATTAAAGGTAAAATAAAACAAGATTATCTCAGTGTAGGTGATTACTGTCAACATTTAGATTGCCCATGATCGACCAAAACAGCGAAAATAGAGAGAATTCTCTAGTTAAATCCTCTTATACCGTAGGTGGGATGACATTTATATCAAGAATATCTGGTTTTATTAGAGATATACTTTTTGCTAATATATTTGGTGCTTCATCAAATACTGACGCATTTTTTGTTGCATTTAAAATTCCAAACTTTTTTAGACGGTTATTTGCCGAAGGAGCATTCATTCAATCTTTTGTCCCTGTACTAAATGATTACAAGGTTAATAATCCCATTGAACTGAAAAGGTTCATAAGCTATATACAGGGTAATTTGGCACTAATTCTATTTATTATAACTTTTTTTGGTATAATTTTTTCAGAAAATATTGTAAACCTTTTTGCGCCTGGATTTGAAGTAGGAGGGGAGAGATATTTATTAGCTTCAGACATGCTAAAAATAACTTTTCCATATCTTTTCTTTATTGCGTTAACGGCTATGTCAGCAGGAATATTTAACACATTTAATAAATTTTTATTACCAGCCATAACGCCTGTCTTTCTAAACATATCACTAATATTTTCAGCTTTATATCTAACTAATATTTTTTCTACTCCTATAATGGCGTTAGCTTATGGGGTTCTTATCGCAGGTATTCTCCAATACATAATACAAATACCATTTCTTTATAAAATAGATCTGTTAGTTGCTCCAAAAATTAGCTTTAAATTTTCAGGTGTAAACAAAGTAATGAAGTTAATGTTACCTGCAATGCTTGGCACTGCTGTCGTCCAAATAAACTTAATGGTAGATTCAATTGTTGCGTCACTTTTAGTTAGTGGCAGTATAAGTTGGCTATATTATTCAGATAGACTTGTAGAGCTACCCTTGGGCGTTTTTGGTATTGCAATAGCAACAGTTATCCTTCCTGCTTTGTCAGCAAAATATTCAAAAAAAGATATTTCTTCATATAAATCTACACTAAGAAATGCATTGAATATTGCTGTTATCTTTAGTCTGCCAGCCATGTTTGGATTAATAGTATTATCCAGTCACATTATTACTAGCTTATTTTATTATGGCAGTTTTACTTTTAATGATACTTTAATGAGCTCTTTGAGCTTAATAGCTTACTCTATTGGGCTACCCGCCTTTATCTTAATGAAAGTCCTGTTAACTGCTTTTTTCTCTCGCCAAGATACTAAGACACCTGTTAGATATGGAATTATAGCAGTGCTACTTAATGTAGTGATGAATCTATGTGTTTTAACTTATTATTTACAAAATCCTTTTGATGGTGCACATGCATTTTTAGCCTTAGCTACATCGTTGTCAGCCTGGTTGCAGGTTATTTTACTATATAAAAATTTAAGAAAAAGTAATTATATAAATGAAAGTATATTTTTTACTAGACCAAGTTATCAGTCATTATTTAGCTGTATTATTATGGCTATAATCCTTAGCTACACACTAGTAGATGTTTTGGAATGGGCGCAAAATGCATATTATATTAGAGGTATGCTGCTACTCATGTATATAATATTTGGTGCAACCATATATGCCTCGATAATGTATATACTAGGTTATAAAATTAAAAAAAATTATATATGAAAATATTCAATAGTCTTAATGATATACCCGATAATCATGGGCCCTCATCAATAACAATTGGTAACTTTGATGGTCTTCATATTGGTCATATAGAATTACTGAAAAATACTATTGTTCTTGCAAAAGCAAATAATACTATACCAGTAGTCTTAACCTTTAACCCGATGCCTGAAGAATATTTTCAGAATGAATACTTTTTTAGACTAATGAATAATACTGAAAAATTAAACTTTATTAAAGATTATGGAATTGAGGAAATAATCTTAATACCTTTTAATGAAGAATTTTCCAAGATGGATGAAAATAGATTTATTGACGAGGTTCTTGTAAAAAAACTTAATGCAAAACATATTATCGTGGGCAATGATTTTAGATTTGGGCATAAACGCATAGGTGATGTTAAGCTTTTAGAATCATACGGTCATGATAAAGGTATTGAGGTAACTATAGTTAATTTGATAGAAATATCAGGTAAAAAAATAAGTAGCACAGACATACGGAAATTATTAATATTAGGGAAGATCTCAGAGGCAAATAATCTTCTTGGAAAACCCTTCTCAATTCAAGGTAAAATTATTCATGGTGAAAAGGTAGGTAGAGAATTAGGATACCCGACTGCTAATATTGAAATATATAAATCCTATCCAATAAATGGTATATTTTTAGTGGAAGTATTACATGGGAATAGTGATAAATTATATGGTCTGGCTAGCATAGGAAATAAGCCCACATTCTCTGGCACTAATGATGTTCTAGAGGTATTTATATTTAACTTTAAGTTAGATATATACGGGGAAACTATTAAAGTAATATTTTTAGAAAAAATTAGAGATCAAATTAAATTTAATACTAAAGAAGAATTGATATATCAAATGAAAAATGATCATCATATAGCTTTAAATATTTTAAGAGAGCAAAATGAATTATAAGGATACCTTAAACCTCCCATCAACAGATTTTCCTATGAAGGCCAATCTCCCTAATAGAGAGCCTGAGATTTTGAAGCATTGGGACAGTATTAAATTATATGAAGAAATAAGAAAAAAAAGCAAAGGTTCTAAAAAATTTATTCTACATGATGGTCCTCCATATGCAAATGGGGATATACATATAGGTCATGCCGTTAATAAAATCTTAAAAGATATTGTGGTAAAAAGTAAGACAATGTCTGGATATGATACTCCTTTTATCCCTGGATGGGATTGTCATGGTCTCCCAATTGAACTAATGATTGAAAAAAAACATGGAAAGTCAAAATTTCAAGATGATAAAAATGCATTCAGAAAAGCTTGTAGAGAATACGCTTCTAAACAAGTAGAGCGTCAAAAACTAGATTTTATTAGACTTGGTATTTCGGCTGACTGGAATAATTCATATACAAGTATGGATAAAATTTTTGAGGCATCGGCTGTCCGGAGTCTGGCTGCTATTATCGTAAATAATCATATATATTTTGGATCTAAACCTGTGCACTGGTGCATAGAATCTGAGTCTGCGTTGGCTGAAGCTGAAGTTGAATATCAGGATATAGTTTCTGATGCAGTTGATGTATTATTTAAACTATCGCAACAAGAAAATTTTCTAAAAAAATTTGAAATCAAAACTAGTAACGATATTTTTTTCATAATCTGGACCACTACTCCATGGACGCTACCTGCTAACCAAGCAATTGCTGTCGGGAGTGAAATTGAATATGTTTTAGCTGATGTTGGTGATAAATATATTATAGTAGCCAAAGATTTACTAGAGGCTCTATCAGTCAAAATTAACCTAAAATCTATTAAGATTATACGGAGTATTCAAGGAAAAGAATTACTGGGGCTTAAAGCTGAACATCCTTTTTATAATAAAAAAGTCCCAATCATTGATGCTGATCACGTTACAACTGAGAATGGAACAGGGCTTGTTCATATTGCGCCGGGGCATGGTCAAGATGACTATATTGCGGGCTTAAAGAATAATTTAGAAGTATTTAACCCTGTAAATGATAAAGGTGTATTTGTAGACTCTCTAGAAATATTTGGAGGGATGCATGTAAGGAAAGCAAATACTCCAATTATTGAAGAATTAACTAAAAATAGAAGACTACTTCACCATGAAAAATATTCGCATAGCTATCCACACTGCTGGAGATTTAAAACTCCTTTAATATTTAGAGCTACTCCACAATGGTTTATAAGCATGGATCAGAATAAATTAAGGGAAAATATTCTAGGCACACTAAAGAATGTTAGCTGGATACCAGACTGGGGTCATGAAAGAATAAAAAATATGATTGAAAATAGGCCAGACTGGTGTATTTCAAGACAAAGGTCATGGGGTGTTCCAATACCTCTTTTTATTCATAAAGACACAAATGAATTACATAATAAAACTGACTTAATTCTTGAGAAAGCAGCAAAGATTATAGAAAAAGATAACATAGAAGCCTGGTTTGAATTTGATAAAAGTGAGCTATTAGGTGAAGATAAAAACGATTATCACATGGTCACCGACACCCTAGATGTATGGTTTGACTCTGGTATTTCACATTTTTCTGTAATGCAGCAAAGAGGCTTAGGTGACACTGCCGATCTATACTTAGAAGGTTCAGACCAACATCGAGGATGGTTTCAGTCATCCCTAATTACTGCCTTAGCAACTACTGGGAAACCACCATATAAGACAGTTCTTACGCATGGTTTTGTTGTGGATGCTGAAGGTCAGAAAATGTCAAAATCACAAGGTAATGTGATTGCGCCACAAGCTATTATAAAAGACAAGGGCTCGGATATTTTAAGGTTATGGGTAGCAAATACAGATTACACAAAAGAGATGAATATTTCTCCGGAAATAATAAAACGTACTACAGAATCCTATAGAAGAATAAGGAATACTATTAAATTTCTATTATCAAATGTAAGTGATTATGATGAAGCGAAAGAAGAAGTAAAGTTCTCAGATATGGTGCTTATAGATAAATGGATTATTCAGTCTGCTTTAGAATTGCAAGAATCAATTAAAGATAATTATGACAATTATAAGTTTCATCAAATAGCACAAGATATTCAAAATTTTTGCACTACTCAATTGGGGGGTTACTACCTTGATATTGTGAAAGATAGATTATATACATCCCATAAAACAGGATTAGCAAGAAAATCTTGCCAAAGTGTATGTTTAAAATTATTGAAAATGATTAATCTCTGGATAGCTCCAATTCTGTCATTTACTGCAGAAGAAATGTATCGACACATAGAAGGGGTAAAACTTAAATCTGTATTTTTAGAAGAATGGGTCAAATATGATGCAGAAATGAATGATGAAGAAAAAGAATTAGGTGATATTTTATTTGCTTTAAGGCAACCTGTTTCAAAAAAACTAGAAGAAGCTAGGAATAATGGCATTATTGGCTCTTCTCTTGACGCAACAATAAGATTGGGAGTTAAGGAAGAAATATATTTAAAATTACTAGATAAAAGCGATGAATTAAAATTTATTTTTATCTCATCTGAGTGTCATCTAGAAAAAATATTAACAGACAATCCTGTCATAGTCGTTGAGAAAAGTAATAATGAAAAATGCGATAGGTGTTGGCATAGAAATGAATCTGTGGGATCTATCTCTGAGCATGAAAAATTATGCTCCAGATGTCATCAAAATGTTTTTGATAATGGCGAAACAAGAAAACTAGGCTAATGAATCGTCTATCCATTACCTTTATATCTTTCCTCGTGCTAATAGATTACATGTCAAAGCTTTATATAAAAGAACTCGTAATGGAAAATTCCATTATAGTGAATAATTATATAATACTAAAAGTTTACTATAACAAAGGAGTGGCCTTTAGTTTTTTAAATTCTAACTCATTAGCTATAAACTACTCTGTTACCTTTATAGTGGCAGCAATTATTTTATTTCTATTTTCAGTATTTATTAAAAATTATAAAAATTTTAATCTATTTGAGTATTCTGCGTATATCTTAATCTTAGGCGGAGCTTTAGGTAATTTTTTAGATAGATTACTCAATCACTCAGTCTTAGATTTTATAATAATTCATTATAACAATATCTATTTCCCAGGAATCTTTAATTTAGCTGATATGTTTATTACAATTGGAGCCCTTCTTCTTTTTCTTTCATATTTCATAAGTAAAAGGAAAGTATGATTAAATTTAATTCCTTGGTTAAATTACATTACTCAATATCTAATATAGATAATATAATATTTGAGTCTACTTTTGACTCTGACCCTGTTCTGGTAAGAATTGGTGACGGGACATTGCCCATAAAACTAGAAATGACTTTATATGGATTGGTAAAAGATAATGAACAAACGATGACTCTGGAACCTAAAGATGCTTTTGGGCTTAGAGATGAAAATAATAATAAAACTCTAGAGATTAGTACATTTCCTGACACAGAGATGGTTAAGGTGGGAAATATAATAGAGATTGATGTTAAAGAAAAAGATGGAAAAGTCTCCTCTGCCCTTGCTATGATAAAGCAAGTCAGCAAAGATAGTGTTTTATTAGATTTAAACCATCCATTGGCTGGACATAAAATTATATTTAAGGTAAAAATTATTAATATTGATGGATAAGATTTTTTCAGACACTAAACTTATTTTAGCTACACCACGTGGTTTTTGTGCTGGAGTAGAAAGAGCGGTAGACATAGTTAATAAAGCTATTGATATTTTTGGATCTCCTATATATGTAAAACATGAAGTTGTTCATAATAAATATGTAATAGAAGACCTTGAGAAAAGAGGTGTTTTATTTATTGAAGATATTGAAATAGTTCCAGAAAACTCAATTCTTATTTATAGCGCTCATGGGGTTTCAATAAAAGTGAAAAAAGATGCTGAAAAAAGAAACCTTAAAATATTTGATGCCACATGCCCATTGGTTACAAAAGTTCATTTAGAAGTACATAGGTATTCTCAGACTGATACTGATGTTGTGTTAATTGGTCACAAAGGTCATCCAGAGATAGAAGGGACTATAGGACAATATAAATCACCAAATGGTAAAATACACCTTGTAGAAAATCTAGATGATATAGATAAACTTCTAATAGGTAATAAAAGTTTAGCCTATGTGACGCAAACGACTCTCTCCATTGATGATACTAAAAATATAATAACTAAATTAATCAAAAAATACCCTCATGTTCAATCACCAGCTAAAAGTGATATATGCTATGCAACACAAAATAGACAAGATGCGGTTAAATCAATATTAAAATACTGTGATTACTTGTTAGTTATTGGATCAATTAATAGTTCTAACTCGAGAAGATTGGTAGAGTTAGCATTAAAAAATAATATTCCTTCTAAACTTATAGATAATAAACATGATATAAGTTTAGAAGAACTTCAATATAAAAAAAATATTGGCATTACTGCTGGTGCCTCAGCTCCCCAAATACTATTAGATGAAGTTACAGATTACCTAGTAAAAAATGGGGCGACTTTAGATGATATAAAACAAGATGTCATTATAGAAGACATAACCTTTAGTATTCCTAAAGAACTCAGAGATTTATAAATCGTGGGTAATATTCTTATCTAAACTATCATCTGGTGGAGAATAAGCTGGGTCATTTGGATTTAAAAAAATAAACTCATGCTTATCTTTTTCTAATTCCACATAATCTAATTTACAATTTTTAAGATTCAGCATTGATCCGGGTGATATAATGATTTCAACTCTATTGATTTTCAATCGCAAATCTTCTTCTTTAGACTGATCAAAGCCCATAATATAATTATATTTACCATCACTAGCAATATTAACCGCAATTCTCAATGGCCAATCTTTAGAATCAGTAGACTCAGAAGATTTATTTATCTGAGATGCTGCTGCATCTGTAATTTCAAATATTTGTTTTTGTTTCATTATTTTTTATACAATATATAAAGTTTAAATAATTCTCAATCCACCTAGATTGAGCTGTATCCCTTAAATGGCTATAAGAAGCGACAAGATTTTTATATAATATACCATCATGCCTGCCATTGGTACCATATCCACGTATGACTTTAAAACCATAAGAAGATGAGTTATTTTTTATCTTGATATTAGAATAATGGAATTCATGGCATTTAATTACATCACCTTTATTCATCCAAGGATGTTTTTTGTTAATCATAAGCTCTACATACCCTCTGCCTACAGGCTTATCACACATTTCAACATTCCCTTTTATAATACCAGCCATTTTAAATTTTCTTGCCTTTACTTTTATTGACTCACATAGATACATCAAACCTCCACATTCAGCATAAACAGGCATCCCGGAGTCTATAAAACTAGAGATAGATTTAATCATAGAAGTATTTTTATGTAATCTATCGGTAACTCTCTCAGGAAATCCACCTCCAATAAAAAGCCCATCGACCTCAGGCAATGACTTATCTTTAAGAGTATTGAAGTAAACAATTTTTACGCCATAAGATTTAAATTTATCAATATCATCAGGATAATAAAATCCAAAAGCTTCATCTAACGCAACCCCAATTTTTAAATTAGAATACTTCTTATGTTTGGTAACTATTTTTGGAATGATTTTTATCTTCGAGCTAATAGATTTATTAACTAAATATTTTATATCAACTGATGATTTTACTATCAATGATATATTTTTGATTATTTTACTAGTATGAATATTTTGAAAGACAGGTTCTAACCCAAGACTTTTTTCTATAATATCTAATTTTTTATTTTTGTGCACAGACCCAATTACTTTAAATTTTGTAAATTCATTTACTGCATTTATTATTTTGCTTTCATGTCTTTCACTTGCAATATTATTAAGGATTATGCCCTTATATTTTATTTTTGAATCAAAACCTTTATACCCTTGAAGTAAAGGTGCAATGCCTCTTGTTATACCAGAACAGTCAAGAACAAGTATTATCTCTAGCTTTAAAAGATGTGCCAATGACGCATTACTATCAATACCATTCAAGCTAACCCCATCAAACAAACCTTTATTTCCTTCAATAATAGAAATGTTTTTCCCACGAGATGCAGTCTTGTAAAGTTTACTAATCTCTAAATGAGTCATTGTAAAAAAATCTAAATTATAACACTTAGCTTTTGATGCTTGGCTAAGCCATAGCGGGTCAATATAATCAGGGCCCTTTTTAAAGGCAGCTAAAGAATCAATATTACTTAATATTGAACATAAACCAGTAGCAATTATAGTCTTTCCAGATGATTTTTTAGTAGATGAAATAAGATACGATTTCACGACGTTCTAGCTATCGGCAGTTTTATCATTAGGCTTTGAAGAATGCGGACTAGATATCATCGTAGGTAAAAATTTAAAATTAGCAATGCCTATCAAGGTAATGATTAACGCTAACGCAACACCACCAATTCCTAATCCAAACTCATATATCGAAGGCATATAGGAATGTACAACATCATCATAAAATGAAGAATCCATAATAATATGATCTGGAAAAATTGTTAATGGGTATGCCTGTCCTCCGATAATAATTACATACATTGCTACAAAGCTACCTAGTAAAACTAAAAATGATGATACTGTTAAAGCAAGATGTGTACACAGCTTGTCTGAGGAAAGAATTATAATCGGCAATACTATTCCAATAATAACTTGTCCAAGCCAAAATGATAATGTATAGATTCCACCTGAAGATAATATAAAGATCTCAAAATCTAAATGTTTCGCGATATACATATTAGTTACATGATACAAACCAAGAAAATATAAGTTAGCAAATAAAAACATAATGCTTAATTTTTTAAGATTATCTAAGACATCTTCAGGGATATAAGTATTATGAAATTTGCTTATTATTCTTAATATTAAATAATAAACTGCAGTTCCATAGAGTAGCGACATCACTATAAAAAGTGGTGCTAATATTGCTGTTGAGTATGCTTCTCTGGCAACAAGAAAACCAAAAATAGAACCTGTACCAGTAGTAAGTATTATTCTCCAACCAAAGGCAAATGTACCCATAAATTTAGAATACTTATTAACTTCACGGTCCAGCATTGTCCACATATAAGCTGCAAGCACGACTGCGAAGCCAGAATATAAAAATATATTCCAAGAAAATATTGATTTAAAATTATAAGTTGTCATAGCAACAATTAGCCGATTAGGACGTCCTAAATCTAACACTAATATTGCAAGACCTGCTATCAAAAAAGAAATTGCTAGTAACGCAGATAATGGGGCAAGAGGTTTATATAATTTCTTATCAAAAACTGATGATATAGATGCAATATTTAAAACACCTGAAGCAATAACAATTAAAAGCACGGCAAATATATGAGGTAAGCCCCAAACAATTTGATTATTCATTCCAGTGACATGATGTCCCTCTAATTCCATATAATGAGAACATCCAAAACCAATAAGTATAAAAACGCCTAAAAGGATAAAATTAGACCAAAAGATTTTAGGATCAATAATAAATTTAGTAAAAGTAATTTTATCCATGATAATTAAAATCCTGAGTAAGTGACTCTCTGTTTAAGCTTCATATCTTCTCTTAGGCGCCTACTTGGTTTTGCTTGCATAGCAATACTCACACGACTATTTGGGTCAGCTAAATCACCGAAGGTAATTGCGTGATGCCCCTCTTTCATACAGGCTTCTTCACAAGCAGTAGTTTCAGAGCCATGGTCTATTCTATTAGCACAAAGGTTACAGCTTTCAACACAACCTTTCCCTCGTGGGGCACTTGTTACTTGTTCTGTTAGATTCTCATGCACAAATGATCTAGCTTTAAACGGACAAGCCAGCATGCAATATCTACAACCAATGCATGTGTGCTGGTTAACCATTACAATGCCATCTTCTCTTCTAAATGATGCTCCGGTAGGGCAAACATCAACGCATGGGGGATTTTCACAGTGTTGGCACATCATTGGTAACGTTGTAACTTTATCAGTCTTAATATCTTTAATTCGGAGCTTTCTAATCCACTGTGAATCAGTCTCTGGCCTATCAAATCCATAAAGCCCATTCTCATCTACGCATGCTTCTACGCATGCAGTACAGCCATCTACGCATTTATTAACATCGACGTTAATAGCCCATTTTGTTTTATCGCTAACTTCCACGTCTAAAGGTTTAGAAGCAACAGCTTTAGGGATAAGATCAGGTATAATATATACAGCTGAAATAGCTGTAACAGATTTAACTATAAACTCTCTTCTTGTTAATTCAGCACTATTTCTCATAATTAGTCTCTTTATAATATTCTACTAAATTATTTGCAGTAGATTCAATGTGTATATTTTGATTATAACCCGTAGATTTAATTTTTGATGAATTGTCTCTTGGAACAGTTGCATGACATGAGAAGCAATCTATATTTACTGCTGTTTTTACATGACAAGTTTGACAAAATTGACCCTCAGCATTTACAGGAATAGCTATGCCTTTTTCATCATGAGAAACATGACAATCTATGCAATTTGCTAAACTATGGTTTTTAGTTCTTATTCCTTTTTCTACCGTTTCTTCGCGTTGATGATAAAGAAACTCAAAATGCTCTTTTTGCATGACTTCTGTAGGTTCTACGCATTGATCTAATTTATCAGCTTTAGACTCACCTATTAAAGAATGTTTTTCATCGTTATGTGAATGCGAAGAAATAGGAATAAATACCATTATTGAAATAGCTAATATTTTAGTAAGTTGGGACACAATCTCTCTCCTCAGTTGCTACCAATTAATTAGCTTTACTAATTACTCGCCTAGACCCATTTTAATATATCCAGTCGGGCAAACATCAGAACAAATGTGACATCCAATGCATTTATTATAATCAGTATCAACGTATCTACCCATTGTAGACTCATCTTTTTTGACACGAAAGACTGCGTCCACCGGACAGTAAATTACACAATTATCACACTCAAAACACATTCCGCAACTCATGCATCTTGACGCTTCTTTAATTGCATCTTCTTCTGTAAGACCAATAATTCTATCTTCGAAATGATCTATGACATCATCTCCGGAAGGGACAGCTTCCCCTCTTTTTAATCTATCTTCATGTTTAAAATGTCCTAAAAATAGTTCAGTAGAAGGTATAATTTCTTGCGCTGAACGGTCTTCATAATTATGAACTACAGCTTTACTACTATCTGTACCCATTAGAGACGCAGGGTCTTCTAAAACCGGCTTATATTCTTCTGGTTGCAGATCAGTTTCTCTTAACTTATCTAACAAACTGAAATGGTGCACGTCAACCTTAGGTCTACGTTTAAAATCTTTATTTTCAAAAAAACTTTTTATAGACTGTGATGCTATAGACCCTTGTCCAATCGCAGTTGTTAATAGATGCGGTCTAACAATATCACCAGCAACAAAATGTCCCTCTTTAGTTTTATGTCTATAAAATTCATCAGTATCAAAAAATCCATGCTCATTGCCTAGAGCTTCTAAACCTTCAATATCTGGCGCCTGGCCTATAGCTGAAACAATTAGATCAGCTTCAATTCTTTGTTCAGATCCCTCAACAGGAACTGGTCTGTTATCTTTAAAAGTACATTTAGCAATAATTAACGCAACTGCTCTATTATTTTCATCTTTTTCTATTCTAACGGGGATAACACCATTAATTATTGTTACACCTTCATGAATAGCATCGTTAACCTCTTGCTCAGCGGCCGTCATTTCTTCTTTTTGAAATAGAGAAGTTAAGGTAACTTCTGCGCCTTCTTTGACAGCTGATTCTGAAACATCTTGCGCAACATAACCGTGCACAATAGCTTCTGGGCTTTCTTGGGGATTCATGGTTGAAATATGTCCAAGTCTTCTAGCAACTGATACTACGTCAATAGAAGTATCGCCGCCGCCTACACAAACAACTTTCTTAGACCCAACTTTTAATCTACCTTGGCAAAAAGCTTCAAGAAAAGCTACGCCACTCAAACAATTTTCAGCATCACTTCCTTCTATTGGCAATGCCTTACCATTCCAGCATCCTATGGTCCACAATACTGCGTCATAAGCACTATCTACTTCTTCCATTGGAATATCCTTGCCAACCCTTTTATTTAAAATAACTTCTATATCACCTAAATCAAGTATACGTTTAATCTCAGCATCTAAAATATCTCGAGGTGTTCTATAATTAGGGATTCCATAACGCATCATTCCGCCTAAATCCTCACGTTCTTCAAAAATTGTTGAGGCATAACCCATTTTTCGTAATTGAAATGCTGCCGATAATCCAGCTGGGCCACCACCAATGATTGCAATTCTTTCTTTTAGTAATTTCGGAGCAGCATCAAATTTATAATTCTCTTCAAAAGCCTTATCACCAATAAATTGTTCAACTGCATTAATACCTACATAATCATCTACGTCATTCCTGTTGCAGCCACTTTGGCATGGAGCTGGACAAACTCTTCCCATTTGAGACGGAAATGGATTAGCTGTCGTAGACCTTCTGAACGCATATTCAGACATGCTCATTCCTTCTGGAGCTTTTTCAATTCCTCTTACGATTTGCAACCATCCACGTATATCTTCACCAGATGGGCAACTACCTTGACATGGAGGTGTTTTATGAATATAAGTTGGGCATTTGTGCGATTTATCTTCGTTGAAGATTTGTTTTGAGAAATCACTATATTGATGGTCACCTTCTTCATATCTTCTGAAGGTACTTTCCTCTTTCATCGCATTTACAGTTTGTTCTAGCTTAGTCATGATTATCTCACACTTTATATAAGTTTATTATTCTGTTCTAATATTGGATAATTATAGCATAAGAGCTTTAGCTCTAAAGCTATTTTTTAGTCATTATCAGAGCATCACCAACGAGTTGATGCAGACTGATAATTTGATCTAACTCAAACCCATAATACTGAAATGCTTTCGAAAACTGGCTCTTACAAATAGCACATATTGCAGCCATATGTGTCACCCCATGGTCTTCCACAACCCTTTTCAAGGCTTCCATTCTTGGCTGTGCTCCCTTCATTCTAAGCTCAATCAAATCATCCGTTAAAAGGCCGCCACCGCCACCGCAACAGAAAGTTTTTTCCTTAATAGTCTCATCATCCATGTCGTAAAAATTATTAGTTGTAGCTTTTATAATATCTCTTGGAAGACTAAATTGACCCCCCATAACATCTCCCATGCCTGATGCCCTTGCTACATTGCATGAGTCATGAAATGTAATAACCTTTCCATCATTAGCAGATTTATCAAATTGTAGTATATTTTTATTAATAAGATCATGGGTGACTTCACAAATATGTTGTGGGACAGGGTATCTTGGGTCTAAAAAATCAAACGGGCCCGCCAATGTATTTAAGAAACTATAAGCAACCCTCCAGGCATGCCCACACTCACCAAAAACAATCCTTTTAACGCCTAATTTTAATGCAGCCTCACGAATTCTAAGAGCTAGCTTTCTCATATTGTCATAACTACCAATAAACATACCAAAATTTGCCGCTTCACTTGCATGCGAGCTTAATGTCCAACTGATACCAGCTTCATGAAAAACTTTTGCATATCCAATTAAACCATCAACATGTGGTTCTGCAAAAAAATCTGCAGAAGGGGTAATAAGTAATACATCAGCTCCCTTAACATCTAATGGAAATTTAACATCAATGCCTGTTTCTTCTTCAACGTCTTCTTCTAAGCCTTCCAAGGTATTTGCTAAAGCAGGTTTAGGTAAACCTAGGTTATTGCCTATTTTGTGAACCTTGCCAATTATTTCATTACAATATTTTTGTCCTACTCCAACAGAGTCCATAATTTCTCTAGCTGCCATTGAAATTTCAGCAGTATCTATGCCTATTGGACAAAAAACAGCACACCTTCTGCATTGCGAACATTGATGATAGTAAGAATACCAGTCATCTAAAACTTCTTTTGTTAAATCTACAGCACCAACAAGTTTAGGAAAAAATTTTCCGGGCAAAGTAAAATGTTTTCGATATACTCCACGCATTAAATTCTGTCTGCCAACCGGCATATTTTTAGGATCTTTCGTTCCCAGGTAATAATGGCATTTATCAGTACAAGCACCACATTGCATGCAAGAATCCATATAGACCCTTAATGATCGATATTTTTTCAATAAATCACCCATTTTACCAAGAGCTACTTCTTGCCAATTTTCAACTAGCTCTCCAGGATAACCTAACGATTTTTGGAATTCTTCTTTTGATTTAAAAGGAGCTAAATGTGATGTAGCCGCTTCTACTAATTTGGGAATTGGCGTATATTCTTTTAAGATAGGTTTTTCGAATTCTTTTACTGCCATAATATAACCTACTTTTTAGATTCTAATTTTTTTGCCCAATCCGATATATGTCTTTGGTCACGTGCATTATCAGTTTGATTTCTAGTAGGACTAAAAAAAAGTCCTGGCGCATGTAACAATTTACTATAAGGAAATATTATCATTAAAAGCAATACAAGCGAAAGGTGTAATAGTAATATAAAATCACTAGGCAACTCAGACCATTGGAAGTACATGAGCCCAATAAAAAACATCTTTACAGCATAAATGTCAGTATGAAACCATTTCATTAATAACCCTGTAAGCGCTATAGAGATTATAAGTATTAACATTAAATAATCAGATGGATTAGAAATATACCTAACTCTATCTACGAATATTCTTCTAGCTAACAAACCAATTAAACCAAATACCATCATATATCCTGCATAATGACCAGCAGCCTGTACAATTTCCCATGAAACCCAAAACCATACTGGATCAGTAAAATATCTTAAATGCCTGAATGCAGCAAGCAGTAATGCAAAATGAAAAATCCAACCAAAGAACCATGTCCATTTAGTTGCTGAAAATAAACTTTCAAAAAATACAACTTCACGGAATAATCTAATTGCAACGCCGCTCTTAGTCTTAGGTGCGGGTGGTGTTGGAATTTTAAGAGGTGAGGGAATTATAGAGTACTCGTAAATTCTATATCCTAGACCTATAAAAAGGATTAAGGTAGCCACATAAAATGATATTCCATAGAATATGGTCACAAATGACATACCTTATCTCTCCTTAAATCGTATAAAGGTTATACGCAACCAGTTGGTTTTGGTAATCCAGCAAATTTACATGCCTGCTTACCTGGCCCATATGGAAATAACTCATAAAGATATTTGCTGTTGCCTTTATCTTTACCAAGTTTTTTCCCTACTGCTTTAGTTAAAACTCTAACAGCTGGTGCAATTTGATATTCTTCATAGTATTCACGTAAGAAATTAATAATATCCCAGTGATCATCAGTAAGCTCAATATCATCCTCTTTAGCCATTGCTGTAGCTAGATCTTTTTCCCATAGACTTAGATCGGCTAAATACCCTTCTTCATCAGTCTCAAAAGATTTTCCATTTACTTCGATTGGCATAATTTACTCCTCTAATTTATAACCAGTTTTGAATTTTTTCATTCTTTACAGTCAGATCAACAAAACCTTTATAATCTATTATCTCTATATTAGAGATTAGAGAACTTTTATCAAGCCCTCTAGCTTTTAAATCTGGTCCCAACACATAGAATTTAGATGTTTTCTGTGCATTTATAACAGTGTCTGAAATACTTGTATTTTTGAGCGCCCCATAGACTCCATCCTCGATTAGAAGAACAGATGAGCTTTCACTTATTAGTCTTAAACATGTTTCTAAACTATTTTTTTCAAAGGGTGATTTATTTACTGTATGTAACATTAGAAATTAAATATAACCTCACTGTCTGTGATAAGTGCTTTCATCTCTGAGCTATCAATAACTTTAACATCTACCGATAAATCTTCTTCTGTTAGTCCTCTAGACTCCAAGGATTCTTTTTCAACATATAATTTTTCTACATCATACATCTCAAGAGCTTTGTATATTTTAGAAAAGTTTTTAGTATATATCTCTGATGTATCTTGGTCTTTTTTTAATTGGAAAACACCATCATCAATAAAAGCTAGACTAACATCTTGCTCAAATGCGGCTCCAATCAAAACTACTTCAAGTGCTTCATGAGCATAAACAGTACCATGTGGAGCTCTTCTGTTAATATACAGAAATTTTTTAACTACTCCACTTTCTAATTCTTCTTCCATTTAATCACCAAAAGTTACTAATCTATCAGCTTGTACGCCAGCCTCTATTAATTGGCCTAATCCTGATATTCTAAATTTATCCGCAATATTATCTGCATCCTTTTTATGTCTTTTCATTTCATCGGGATCAACCATTCCTCTTCTTTGTGCAGCAGCTACACATAGAACTAAGTCAACCTTATGTTCTGTAGCCAACTCCGACCATCTATTTGGAATGTGTCTATCATCTTGAGGAGGTGTAGCTAGTCGAGTACCATTATTCACACCATCATGATAAAAAAATACACGAAAAATAGTATGTCCTTCTTCAATTGCAGCTTTTGCAAATAAATATGCACTATCAGATGCCTGATGTTGATAAGGCCCTTCGTTAACTAGTATACCGAATAACATAAACAGTCCTTGTTTAAAATCTAATGTATGTAGATGAGTTTAAGGTTTTTCTGCCACCACGCCAGTTATCAATATGATACTTAGTGAACGGAAGTTCTGTTAGCTCAAAAAATCTTGGCCAACCAATTCTTTCAATCCAATCATTTATACGTTCCCAATCTTTTCCATCTTCCTTATACTTTTTAAGGATTCGTTTAACAATTGCAGTAGCTTCTGGCCATCTTGGAGGATTATTTGGTATTCCGGCTGCTACTAATTTTTGGAAAGTTGGTTTGCTACGAGCATTTGAATGATTACCACCAACCCATATTGCTAGTTTACTATGTTCTGGATCATTAATTTGCATTGGTGGACATGGTGGGAAACAAGCACCACAACATATACATTTTTTTTCATCAACTTCTAGTGAAGCCTTGCCATTTACCATTGCCGGTCTAATTGCTGCCACAGGGCATCTTGCAACCACGGATGGTCTTTCACAAACATTCGATACTAAATCATGGTTAATCTTTGGTGGCTTAGTATGCTGTATATTAATTGCGATATCACCTTGACCACCACAGTTAATTTGACAACACGACGTAGTCATATGCACTCTATTAGGCATATCATTATTCTTAAATTCATCTATTAACTCATCCATCATGGCTTTAACAACACCAGAAGCATCTGTTCCAGGTATGTCACAATGCAACCAGCCTTGTGTATGAGAAATCATAGCAACACTGTTTTTAGTGCCGCCGACTACAAAGCCTTCTTTTTCAAGCGCTTCTATTAATGGCTCTACTTTAGAAGCATCTTTAACCATATATTCGATATTACTTCTTATTGTGAATCGTACAAATCCATCAGCAAACTTATCACCAATATCGCATAGTGTACGTAATGTAAATACATCTAGAATTCGCTGTGTTCCAGCTCTTACAGTCCAGATTTCGTCACCACTATTAGCAGCATGTCTTAAGACACCAGGTCTAGGATGATCATGCCATTTCCACTGACCAAAATTTTTACGCATTGTTGGATGCATATATTGGAAACCATCTGGCGCACCAGTTTCAATTGGTTTTCTCATTTCTTTTTTTTGTTTTACTTGTGTCATAATTTTATCTTCTCGTTAAGCGGAATCTTTATCTGCTGCGTCTGCACGTTCGTACCATTTAACAGCTTCACCGTCCCATCCATCACCCCTGAAATAACTGGATTCTCTTGGGTTTCCAACCATATTAGGGTCTACTTCAATTCCTATTCCTTCTAAAAAGTTTACAAGACCGATTCTTTCAATCATCTCACCACATCTCTCATGCTCAAGAGCATTATCTGCCCAAAAATCTATGGATTCTTCGGCAATCTCAACCAACTTATCCCAGTCTTCTTGCGTTTCAAGTTTCATGAATGGGACAATTACTGTTCCCATTAAATCACCTATTTTTAAAGTTCTTTTACCACCCATTAAAACAGTCGCGCCCTTGTCATCACCGGGATGAAAAGCTTTCGGGATTACATTTAAGCAATGCATACATTTTACACAATTTTTGTTATCAATCGTTACTGTGTCATCATCATTCAAAGAGATAGCATTTGTAGGGCATCTTGTAACAATATTATCAATTACATGTTTTCTTCCCTTTGAGTCAACATACTTTTTGAACTCTTCTTGGTCAATCTTAATATCGTCTCTCCATGTTCCAATAATTGACATATCAGCTCTTTCTATTGAGTTCATGCAATCATTCGCACATCCAGAAACCTTAAATTTAAATTTGTATGGTAATGCAGGTCTGTGCATATCATCTATGAAGTTATTAACTAGTAGCCTATGAGCTTTATGTTCATTGATGTTTGACATCTCACATCTACCAGCACCAACGCATGACATCGCTGTTCTAACGCATGGTCCAGCTCCACCTAAGTCAAAGCCGTACTCATTAATCTCGTCAAAAAAGTGTTGAGTAGCATCAGAAGTGGATCCAATGAACATTATATTCCCTGTTTGACCATGAAAAGTGACTAATCCTGAGCCATATTTTTCCCAACTATCAGCCATTTTTCTTAATATATCTGTCGTATAATAGTTTCCTGCTGGAGGCTGTACACGTAATGTATGAAATTCTTTAGATTTAGGGAAAGCATCACCAACTTCTGAGAAACGAGGTATAATCCCGCCACCATAGCCATAAACACTTACTGTCCCACCTTTCCAATAACCTTTTCTTGTTTCATATGAATGCTCTAATTGACCCAGTAGGTCATTAGTCATTTCATTAATTCGTTCTTGAGGATGTGAATCTCTCAATCTTTTAATACCACTAATAAAACTAGGCCATGGCCCATTTTCTAGCTCATCTAACATTGGCGTATCATGTTTTTTCAATGTATAGCTCTCCGTTTTTCTGATATATAATGTTTATTATATTATCATTATTTACTAATATGTGTCTATGCGTAGATAATATAGCATTTATTTAAAATAACTTACAAGTACTAAATAGGCATAAATTCAATGAATATACTTAAAAACTCCAGAAATAATTATAAACTCTGGGCTAATAAAAAACTAGAGGGGTTTTCTAATAAAATAGATGATTTAATTGTGGAAATAAAAAATCCGAATTCTCTTAGTAAATCAGAAAAGAATATTATGTCTACGACTATTAATCAGCATAATATGGTCTTTTTTCAGATTAATAAAGAAACTATTAATCTAAAATCATCCATTAAAACATTGGGGGCTCAGATTGGACTAGGTGATTATGAAATAGATTCAAAATCAGATAGTGGCGGCTTAACTGAAATAAAAATTCATACTAATATAGAGTCAAATACTGAATATATTCCATATACTGATAAAAAACTAAATTGGCATACCGATGGCTACTATAATAATGATGGGAACCTTATATTGTCATGGCTATTATTTTGTAAAACCCAATCTGGAAATGGAGGAGTAAATAAATATATGGATCACGAGGTCGCATATATATTATTTAATGAACATTTCAATAATGTCAGTGATTTGATGCTTAGTAATACATATAGAATTCCTAAAAATGAATTAAGCGGGAGAGAAGCAGTTGATAGTCCAATATTTTCTTTTATCAATAGTAAATTACATATGAAGTTTAGTATGAGAGAGAAAAATATTATATGGAATGATAAGTCTAAAGAGGCTGTGAATAATTTAAAAGATATTATTAAAAATGCCGAAAAATATCACATCACACATAAATTTTTAGAAGGACAGGGAGTAATAACAAATAATATTATCCATATGCGTACATCATTTACAAATTTAGAAAAAAAGAATAGGCTTCTATATAGATTGAGGTCAAAGCAGAGAATGGAGGCATAATGTTATATTTAAGTAGCTTATTAATAGATGAAAAAGATATTGAAACTTTTGATGAATTATTAGAAGTAGTAAAGGTTAGAGCCAAAGATGGTGAAATATTTATAAAAATTGATTTGAAGCCTCCGTTTCCAGATACACCAGAAAACTGGGAAGATAAAATTGAGTCAGCTTTCAGTAGTTATATTAAATAATATGTGGGAAGAAGAAGAAAAATTTGAAGAAAAATCCAGCATGATTGATGTTGCATTTAAAATTGAGTGTAAGATTTTACCATATGATCACATTTCAGAGTTATCAAAAGCTTTGACAAATTTAGCCCCCTGGATGTTAAAAAATGATTTAATTGGAGTGCATACACTTCATGGGCCAGATTTTGGAAATGGCTGGGTTAGATCAGAAAATGATGAAATTTTTTTATCCAAAAGAACAAGATTAATCATAAGAATTCCTAAGGCAGATATTAATAAAATAAAATTGATTGAAGGCTCTACTATAAATGTTCTAAATAATGATCTAAAGATTGGAAAATCTATTATAAAACCATTTCTTGTTGTTAGAGATTTAATTTGTAGATCTGTCTTGTGTAATCAGAATCAAACGGAAGAAAATTTTTTATTTGAAATTAAAGAACAATTGAATATTCATGGAATATCTATAAAAAAAGCCATATGCGGTAAAACAAAAATTATGATTATTGAGGGAAAAAATCAGTTTACAAGGAGTCTAATGATTGCAGATTTATCTAAAGATCACTCTATACTTTTACAAGATTTAGGCATTGGTAGTGGTAGAATTTATGGATGTGGCATTTTACTACCTCATAAGTCAATAGATGCAGTCTCAAACTTCAAAGAAGACTAATGATTAGTTAAAATCAATATGGACATATTTAGTCTAGTATATTAGAATTTTCAATCATACAAACAAGGATTAGATGGAGTATCACATGAAAGTAGAAGTAAATGGTAAAATAGTTGAGACAACTGAAACAGGTTTCCTTGTAAATCTAGAAAACTGGAATGAAGATATAGCCAAAGTAATTGCTGCACAAGAAGCGATAGAGTTAACCGAAAGGCATTGGGACGTAATTAACTATCTCAGAGACGAATTTATAAATAATAAAGAAAACCAGCCTAATACCAGAAATATGGTTAAAGACTTAGGAAAGTTATGGGGTGAAAAAATAGATACTAAAACATTATTTGATTTATTCCCTGGTAATCCAAGCAAACAAGCTGGTAGAATAGGTGGCTTACCAGAAAGTAGAAGAAAAGGTGGATATTAATGGATGATATTAAGAAACTAGAAGAAGAAAGGAAGACTATAATTGCAACATTATTAAGAATTCAAAAAGAATTCATGGAGCTTGAAAGAAAATCTGGAGTAACTGAGAAAGATATTCACTTTAATCCAGTAGGCATCATAAAAGAATATAAAGAAGAGCATGAAAAATTAGCTAACCGCTTAGTAGATATTGCTCACAAACTAAAGGGGTCTATAAGAACATAATGAATAGTGATTATTTTAATAAAGTAACAGAATTAGAGAAGATGAATGCCTCGGATGATTATATTATTGGTTGGCAGGAAGGTTACCAAAGTAGCCCTAAAGTTGAAGAACAAAGATTGAGCGATGCTTATGAAGCTGGTTATGCAGATGGTGAAAATAAAAACATTGATAACGCAGCTAATTTTAAAAAATAAATTTACGTTCTAGTTAGTGATTCGTAAACTTCTATAAACTTCTTACAAATCTCAACAGCGTCTATATCAACTATCTGATCCATAACCCATTTATTTGTCTGACTAGACCCCATTGCATCTTGTATTTTTTTTGCCAGATGACGATAAATTGAATAATTACCGGATGATTTTGTGAACTCATACTGAGAATATTCACCTGAACGTATATTAAGTGTATTGATGTACCCTTCTCTATAGTTTCCATCACCAAATAGATCTTCGCAATTTTCTTGCATTATTCTAGCTGACTGTTTTCCGAGATTATTCATCACTGATATGCGATAGTCATCTGGATTTTTATCTTGATATAAAAGTCGGTCAGCTAAATGTACCTGGAAAGACATAAATTCTACAATAACTGTAATACGCTGATGATCCGAAGAATAATCAAAATCATCCCCATGGAGATTCCTTGCTTTATCTAAGGATAATTTCCAGCCAATATATGATAAGGCACTAGCAATATCTTCACTGTTTTTTTCACGTTTAACAGTCTTAGACCAGTTACTTTTAATTCGTATTGCCATAACTAATTATCTTCAATGTATATTGGTTATATTTTATACTATACACTCAACAAGTAAGAATATAAATGAAGGGGAAAGGTAATTGGACATTCAACTAGAGAAAAGATTGATAGAAACTAAGCCAGGTAGTTTTATTTTTGAATTTAACAATAGTATCTCAACTAAAAATTGCCAAGATATAATTAATAGATTTGAATCATCTGAATCTGATCATTATCAAGGAAGAGTTGGGCAAACATTTGAAGAAAATGCAGATGTTAAAAAATCAACTGATATGGTGATAAGCGGAAAAGATAACTGGAAAGATATTGACGAGTTACTATTTACAAGTCTCGCAAAAGCATTAAGTGGAGTAAAAAAACAATTTGATTTTTTCACAGGGCCTTTTAAAGATATTGGCTATGCAGTTCAAAGAACAAAGCCAGGAGAGTTTTTTCACTGGCATGTTGATGGCGGGAGTCATCAATTCAGCGATAGACAATTGGTCGCTATTTGGTACTTAAATGATGTTGAGGGGCCAGGTGGAGAAACAGAATTCTTAAACCAAGATGTAAAAATTAAACCTGAAGCTGGCAAATTAATTTTATTTCCTCCTTTTTGGACTCATGAACACCGTGGTGTTACACTTCAAAAAGGTATTAAATATATAGCAACTACCTGGGTAGTCTTCAAATAATGTCATTAAAAAATAACTTAACGCCGACAGAGCTTATGAAGTCAGTTCTGCAAAGAATAGCTACTGGACCAGAGTTAAGTAAAAATATCACACGCGAAGAAGCTAAGGCAGCAATGTCTGCAATACTAAATGAAGAAATCAGTGACGTTCGTTCTGCTATTTTTTTAATTGCTCTGAGAATGAAAAGAGAAACTCTTGATGAAAATTTAGGTGTTCATGATGCTATGATAGATTCTGTCAAAAAAATGGATGTTAATGTTGATGATCTTGTAAATATTGCTGACCCTTATGATGGATTTACAAGAAACATTCCATCTTCAGCTTATATATTACCTGTGTTAGCAGAACTTGGAATACCAGCTATTTCCCAAGGCGTTACAACTGTTGGCCCAAAATTTGGCTGCACTCACCATGCTATTTTTAAGCTTTTAGGGTTAGATATCTACTCTACTCATGAGCAAGTAATAGAAAGATTAGAAAATAAAGATATTGGCTGGGGTTATATGGATCAAAAAATATTTTCTCCTCAACTTAATAATTTAATGGATCTGAGGACAGAAATAATTAAAAGACCAGTAGTTACAACAATAGAAGTTTTGGCAAATCCATTAATATCAAAAAGAAATCATTTTGTAACTGGTTATGTTCATAAACCATATCCTCCTATTTATTTAATGCTTGCTAGAAATGCAAAGTTTGATACCTCAATTGTTATACGTGGTACAGAAGGTGGTGTTATACCTTCTTTAAGACAAAAGGCGAATGCTTTTTTTTATAAAAATATGTCAGATGAAAATGAATTAGTAGAAATAAATCCTGAGGTAGACTTAGGGATTAGCCAAGAAGTTAGAGCTGTTAAAATACCAGGATCTATAGTTAAGGCTATTTCAAATGATAAAATTGAAACAAAAGTAAATCCAATAGATTTGGCCAAAGAATCTTTAAAAATGGGAATGGATGCATTGTCAGGTACTGAAGGAGCTATGAGTGATTGTATCTTATATGGTGCAACAATTATTTTAAGTCACGTCACTAATAATAATATTCAGTCATGTGCGAAAGAAATAAAACAAGTATTAAATTCAGGTAGCGCATTGAGGCGTTTAAAAAAATAGAATGGCTAAGCTTAAACTTGCAAATATAAATGATGTAGTGAATGGTGAGATGATTCAGTCAACCATTAATAATAAAAATTACTTAATTGCAAAAATTGATAACAATATTTATGTAACATCTGATATGTGTACTCATGAAGATGCGGAACTTACCATGGGGTGTCTTGATGGAACCAAAGTAAAATGTCCACTGCATGGAAGTTTTTTCGACCTCACTTCTGGCAAAGCTTTGAATGAACCAGCTGAAGACCCGATTATAATATATAAAACAGAAATAAAGGACAATCAGATTTTTATAGATGACTAATATATCTAATCCAGAAAAAGATAGTGATGGATTTTTATTAGACCCATCAGACTGGAACATCCTCCTCGCAGAAACAATTGCAGAAGAGTTTGATATTCCATTAGAAAAAGAACACTGGATTATTATAGAATTTATTAGGCATCACTTTGATAAACACCAAAAGGTTCCAGAACTTAGAGAGCTTTTAAAAACTTTTAAAAAAGAGTATGGTGAAGACAAATCAACAAGGAAATATATTTATAAATTATTTCCCTATGGTTATGGTCAACAAGCTTGTAAAATTGCAGGTATGAGGCAACCAAAAAAACTCTGGTTAGATATGTAATAATGAATACAGATATAAAAAATAACTTCGACTGGAACTGCAAACATACATGGAAGCAATCTGCTATAAATACATCGTGGTGTTTAGTAGGATGTAGCTTTGGTGATATGGCAACCATATATTACTTCCAAGTAAATGCAATTCCATGGTCTACATTATCAATAATGGCTCTAGCAATGTTTAATGGAATAATCTCAAGTATCATTCTTGAGACAATTATTTTATTAAAACAAATGAAACTTATGCCTGCATTAAAAACAGCTTTTGGTATGAGTCTTATTTCAATGATAAGTATGGAGCTTGCTATGAACATCGTAGACGTTTTATTTACAGGAGGAGCTAAAATAAATCTCTATGTAATTCCATTAATGCTTGTTGCTGGCTTCTTAACTCCATGGCCATATAATTATTGGAGATTAAAAAAGTTTGGTGTGGGTTGTTGCGGTTAATTAATCTGAGAAGTTAAAACTTTAGTCACTGCACTTTCAATATTATTCTTAAAAGTTTCAACAACATTTCTAAAATAAGATTCAAAAACAACTATAGGTATTGCTACTGATAAGCCGACCGCAGTAGTCAATAATGCTTCCCATATACCGCCTGACAAAACAGATGGGTCAACATTTTTTCCAGCCATTTCCATTTGTTGAAATGCTTCAATCATTCCAAACACTGTTCCAAGCAGTCCTAATAAAGGAGCAATAGTTGCAATTACTTGCAGACTATTAAGCTTTGAACTGTAATAATTTATTCTCTCGTCAGAGAGCCTTACAATCTCTTCACGAATATCACTTTCAAGTTTTGCTGTTAATTTTTTATGCTTAAGTAACTGATACATTGTAAAGGAAATCACTTCACTTTCAGGATCATTACTTTTGTTAATTGACTCATAAGCATCATCATGATTATTTGCAAGCCACGTGTTTACACTTCTAGTCGTACGTTCAGATTTAAAAAAATTAACTCCATAAAAGATATGTAATTTATAAAAAATGATTGCAGTTGCATATACAGATAATGCTAGCAATATATATACTATTGGGCCACCAAGATTTAAAAGTGAATTAGCTTCCATAAAATTTTTCCATGTGTTTATATTCTAGAGGAATTATATTTAATATCATCCCTTAAATCATATAATTTAGTACCCCTCTTAATCAATCAAGAGGGGCTAAGTGTATGTTATCAAAAATCGTAGATTAATGACCCCCAAATACTCCTTCCAGGCTCATCTACCCTATCAGCAGCGCCATCAAGAGCATTAGTAGTATTTAAATGCGCAGCATATCTTTTGTCCGTAAGATTGCTAATGCCTACTGTAAATCTAACATTTGGAGTTGGCTCAAAACCAGCATATAAATCATATACTGTATATCCTCCGGTTCTTCCAACATCAAGAACTCTAGAGTCAAAACGGTCTTGTGTATCTGCAAAATTTGCACGGATACCATAATTTACTAAAGCAGTTTCATACTCAAGAGAGACATCACCGGCTAATGGCATAATTTGTGGTAATGGCCTATTTTGCGTATCATCATCTCCATGAGTATAATTTAAATTAATTTTTCCTTTAACGTTAGAGGAAAGGTTTTTTTGAATGCTTAATTCATAGCCCCAAATAGTTGCATCAACATTTTTATAAACTCTTGCATCATTTACAGTATTATCATATGCGCCATCAGAAGCCCTATATGTAGTAATATAATCACTTATATCATTAACATATATAGATCCATTAACATGACTACCCATAAACATATTCTCAAAACCTAATTCTAAAGTGGTATGTACTTCTGAATTTAAGTTTGGATTGCCAATATGTCTAAGCCTGTATTTGCCACCCATCGCCATAGACGTCTTTGCATTGAATAATTCTGTGGCATCAGGAGATCTTTCATTTCTGCTAAGAGAAATATAAGCATTTGACATAGAATTATAATCTTTTTTTAATCTAATGAACCCACTTAAATTATTATGATCTTTTTTACTAGCAGTCACTGTTCCTGTGTAGTGTGCAGTATATAAACTGTTAGCAGTAACTTGTAACATACTAGATGACCCAGGATCATTGCCTGCCCTAGTTGCATTTTTGTTAACTCTATCTAATCTTATTCCATAAGATAAAATAGTCTCAGGAGAAATTAAATTATCTTTTTCTAAAAATAAACCTAGTTTAGATATTTCAGCACCAGGCCATAAATATGTTAAATGGAGCAAGCTTGATGAGATCACCATGTTTTGTTCCGCATCACGAGTATTATGCTCATAGTCAATACCTACTCTGAAATTATTACCAATTGCACCAATCAAACGTCCACCATATGTATCTGATGCCGCAGGTGTCTTCATTGAGTTAACGGTTCTCATGGTATAGTTATCCATTAAATGATCCATGTCAGAATTATGAAGTTCAAGTTTCATTGATGAAAATAAACCTATTGGTGTTACACGATGATATTTAAAATTATAAATATCCACATAACTATAAACTATATCCATGGGTAAGCCTGCATAACCTAAATTATCTTGAGCATTATTATTATATGTGAATTCAACCTTAGAACCATCATCTAACCTTTTCCCTATAATTGCCGCATAATTACTTGTTTGATATTCTGTGAGTGGTTTTATGCCTGAACCAGTTTCATAATTACCAGCCTCTGAATAAGAACCATTAAGTCTAAAATAAGATTTACCTAGTCCCAAAATGAAATCAACTGCAGTTGTTTTGGCTTCAGCATTGGAATCAAAAGTCTGCCCTACTTTTAATTCATAAGATTTAGAACTAGTTAAATTATTTTTCTTAGACATAGAACCAGCAAGTGGCTCAGTGACTCTTTCATACTTAATGACACCACCCGGTCCGCCTGCACCATGCATAACAGACTGAGTACCCTTAATTACTGTTATAGAATCATAATTCATTATGTTTGCATATGTTGAAGCTGGATCCATTTTTGCTGAACATGCTCCATATATAATTGCTCCATCTAAAGATGAATTAATTCTCTGATCACTTTGCCCTCTTATTACAGGATCTAAGCCATGTCCACCTCTCCTTATGGTATTGATACCATTAATGGATTTTAAAAGGTCTCCTCCATCAACAGCATTTTTTGTATTAATATCGGTAATAGCCTCATGAGTTAAATCTTGACCAGATAAAATAGGGGCTGATATTTCTATATCAGTTAAGTCTTCAGCATATGTATTGCTGATAAAAAATATTCCAATGATGAATATATATTTAATGTAATTCATAGTTCCTCCACTATAAAAGTTAGTTTAATTAAAATAATTTTTAACTAAACAGTTGGAGGTGCTCTAGGTAGGACTAGAGTGAATTTAGATGTGGCAAAAGAATTACTTTCAAGTTCTATATAAAGATTTAATAATGTTGGAACATTATTATAGACAGAGTGAGTAATAATATTATCTATATCATCAAAGAAATAAACGCAACTATCACAATGTAAAAAATAATCTGTGCTTGTCGTATTATCTTGCCCAAACTTACAAATGAAATTTGTCTTATAATTATCAGTTAAAAGGTTTGCGCCTGCATTAAGCGGTGCAATTAAGACTGCTAAAAATATAAATATTAAACGAATATTTAGAGATATTTTTTTCATTATTACAAAGAATACTAAAGATAAGGAATTTTTCAAGAGTATATTTTAAATAGATAGAAAGCTCATAATTTTATCTTATGAGCTTTCAACGAGGTTATGAAATCCTAGTAGGACATCTTACTTAAGGGAGAGATTAAGAATAGTTCTCTTAAGCTTGATGTCCCCTTTTATTTTCCACCGGAGAGATGAAAATTAAAAATCGAATTTTACTCCTGCCATTACAGACAATGGTTTATTTGGACGTTTACCATACTCATGCTCTGAAGCCACAATGACTTTATCGAATAAGTTGTCTACGTTCAAAAATAATCTTGCATCTTTAATTCCATTTGAATTCACAGCAACATTCATGCCAGTGTGTAAGTCAAATATAAATGCTTTACCAGTTCTGTAAGTATTTGCATCATTAGTAAAAGTATCGTCTTGGTACTTAGCACCTAGAGCAATGCTCCAGTTGTTAGTTTCCATACCAATAGATGTATACAGTTGGAAATCAGGTACATAAGCAATTGAATTGCCGCTGAAACTAGTTTCACCACCTGTATATTCAGAACTTTGTAACATACCACTAATCATTAATGGATATCTTACTGAACTATGTCCAGCCATTCCTTTCATTTGAGGAGCAGCGAACATATTGTTAAGTCTGTATTGGAATTCAATACCTTCAACTTCTGCGGAGCCTTTGTTAGTTGTTGATCCCGAATCAGCGGAAGCACAACCATTTGCTTCTAAACATGAGTCAATTAATTGACTGTAGTCATTATAGAAAGCAATAACTTCAAAGTAACTGTTGTTTGTTTGTTTTCTGAAACCAATTTCATAGTTATCAGATTTTTCGGGCTCAATTGTAGCTGCTGATCCTGCATCTACAGGGCTGTGACCTTCACTGAAACCAACAAACATAGTTTGACCGCCACCCATATTATAAATAGTGGATGCAGCCATCATAGTTGCTGAATCTTGAATATCTTTTTTAGAGCTACCTGGAGTTCCATTAGTACCATCATTTTTCTCTGTGTCTTCATAACGAATACCTAGAGTATGAGTGAATGCACCTGCCGCGATAACATCTTTTAAATGCCAAGATGATGCATCAGTATCTTTTAACTCACCGTCTGTGAATTGTGTACCGTCTTCACCAAGAGTAGATAACCACTTCATAGTACCGTTGGCATCAACAGTATATCTTTGGCTAAATCCAGAATCGTTTCTAGCTCTATAATCTTTATGACGTCTGTATCCATACTCAAGGGCGTGGTTACCAATATCATGATTGACTACAAATTGAACACCAGTCATACCGTAATCACGATGACCCATCGATCTTTTAATATACTCGTTTGCAACCATAGCTGTTTGATTTGTTAAAATGTTACATGCTCTAAGCTCTATTCCCGTATCACCGGCGCAATTACCTTGCATATCAATATTAGAGAATTTCACAGTAGCATTATTAGTATTACCACCATCACCATCAGGATCTACATACATTTCACCACTTTTACCCCAAAGACGACTGTATCTGGTTTTATAAAGTTTAGACGTAATAGTCATGTTAGATGAAGGTTGCATAGTATGAGTAAAAATATATCTATGATAATCATTATCCATTTGATCTATTGAAGACAGTGCATATCGTTGATATGGATCGGCCGCAAAATCTGCACCTGTTAAACCAATATATGTTTCATTAGATGTTTCAGAAGTATTTGAACTTGTTATTTCAAAAGTCTGATTCCATGAACTATTTACCGGGGTATAACTAAGTTTAAATAAATCAGTTTGTTTATCAAAACCAGCATCAGTATTATTACCAGTACCTTTTATATTCTTATAACCATCAGCTCTGTAGTCATGATATTCAAAAACATAACCGATAGATCCAATATTCCCACCATAGTATGTGTGATTTCTAGAGAAACCATCAACACCTAAAGTTGCAGAATAATGTCCTTCAGCTCCAACAGTTGGAATAGAACGAGATAAGAAGTTAATTGTACCTGCAGTAGTTCTAGGTCCATTACCTATAGCTGCTGGTCCTTTTAATACTTCAACTCCTTCCATACGACCAACGTCTGGGAAGAAGTACATGCTTCCATTAGAATAAATAGCAGGACCTTGTGGTACGCCATCTTCTAGAACGTTAATTTTTGTTGTTCTTAGGGCGCTTGTTCCACGCATACCTATATTTGTTCTTAGACCATAACCGTCCTCTGTCTGAGAATATACACCCGGAATTCGTCTTAAGACTCTTTCCGCATCTGTATAACCCATCTCTTTCATTTCATCATCACTGATAAAATGAGCAGAACCAGCTTGTTGTGTCTCATCTTGTGAACCAAACACGCTGACAGGACTGATCTCTTCCGCATAAATTGGCGCACTGATAATCATCAGTGAAGCAATCGCATATGCTTTAAAGTTTCCCTTTGTCATTATTATTTTCCTCATTTATGTATAAATAGCGTCAATATTTATGGCTGAAATAGCCATAGATACAAACAATTGAGTTATTATATGCGAATGATTCTCATTTGTAAATACGAATGCTTCTTATTTCTATTACAAATGATGGTAAAATATGACATAAGAGGAGATTTTATATAGAATTACTGCTTAACCGAGAGATAAGATGACTAAAATAAGTTTAACGCCAATAATAGATGTAGTATTTATACTGCTTATATTCTTTATGTTGGCTACAAATTTCCAATCATTCAATAAGACAGAGATTAAAATGTCAAATGAAACTGCGAGTGTCTCACAAAGTGATAAAAAGATTTTCTTAATTGAATTTAATAAGGATAGTGAGTTTAAGTTAAATGGTACAGCAGCCAGTTTAGACTCCATAAAGTCAGATATCATATCTAGTAAAAATGATGGTGATGACTTTATTGTTATAACTAAGCCATTAAAAGGTGTAGATGTTCAACTTATACTTAGTGTGTTTGCAAACTTAAAATCTAGCAACATAGAGAATGTTACATTAGGCATTAGTAAAAATAATACAGATGATTCATATGATAATAAAAAGAAATCTGTGAAAATACCACTTCTCGAGAAACTATAACCTATTATGAGAATAAAAATTAAAAAACAGATTACAAAAAATGAGGATAACTTGCTCCCTCTTGTTAATATCATATTCTTATTATTAATATTTTTTATGTTAGCCGGAGTTATAGTAAAACAGAAAGAACTTCATAATGTAGATCTTGCCTCTGCAACCATCGAGGAATATATTGAGAAGGATAAAAATACCTTATTTATTAATGCCGATGGATCTTTAACCTTAAATGATGAATCAATTGGCAAGTCTCTGCTTAAAGAAAAATTGATATTACTCAAAACAGATAATATTTTAATAGCTGCTGATGGATCTCTAGACTCTAGCTCACTAAATAAGATTCTCTTAATCTTGAGTGATAGTGAAATTAAAAATGTTACCTTACTCTCTAATACAAATGAATGAAATAACAAAATTAAATAAGTATCTATTAATAGCATTTGCCATGCATTTATTTTTTTTATTTACACTTACTTCTCCGAAAACAGTTAACGATATTACTACTATTGGTGAAACTGGAATGAAAATACAGATGATGGTATTAAAAAAAAGTGACGAAGTTTATGATGAAAGTTTAGCCTCTGAAGAAATAAGAAATAAAACAGAGGATTCAGAAAAAGATCAAGAAATGCTAATGGATAATAGAGAAGTTGGGGAAAAATCAGAATATACTTATGATACTTATTATGGAAAAATTAGACAAACAATAGATGCTAATAAAAAATACCCTTTGCTATCTCGTCAAAGAAAAGAAGAGGGGACACCTAAAGTAATGTTTACGATACTAAAAAATGGAGTAGTAACTAACTTAAGCATAAAATCATCGGGTTACCGTTCTTTAGATAGAGAGGCAAGAAGAATGATTATGATATCATCTCCGTTTCCAAAAATTCCTGATTCAGTTAGCGAAGAACCTATTTCACTAACAATACCAATTAACTTTAGATTAAAGAATAATTAATCAGCTTTATACCAATTCAGTTTTTCTCTCAATGTCACAACATGACCTATGATGAATATTGTAGGCGCATTAGGTTTTTCTTTTTGCACTAGATCATCCATTTCATCAACCGTTGAGGTATATACTTTTTGATTTCGGGTAGTTCCCTGTTCTATTAGAGCACATGGTGTTTTTGGATCTAGTCCAAATTTTATAAGTTGTGAGCAAATAATATCAATAGAAACAAGACCCATATAAAAAACAATAGTTTGATTAGGTTGTATTAATTTTTCCCAGTTTAAATCTAATTTTCCTTTCTTTAGATGGCCAGTTACAAATATACATGATTGCGCATGATCTCTATGTGTAAGAGGAATACCGCTATATGCCGAACATCCACTAGCACTTGTTATTCCTGGAACAACTTGAAAAGAAATATTATTATCTACTAATAAATCAATCTCTTCGCCACCCCTCCCAAAAATAAAAGGGTCTCCTCCTTTTAATCTTAGAACTCTTTTACCTTCTTTAGCATATTTAACAAGCAATTCATTAATCTCTTCTTGTCTGACCGTATGATTATCTCTTTGTTTACCTACATATATTTTTTCCGCATCTCTTCTAATTAAATCAATTATTGATGGGTGAACTAATCTATCATAAAGCGCAACATCTGCTTGCTGCATTAAACGAAGTGCTCTAAAAGTTAATAAGTCTGGATCTCCAGGTCCTGCTCCAACTAAATAAACCTCTCCTTCTCCTTTTTTCTGTTCATCAAAATTATCAATTTCTATATTTAAAAATTTTATAGCTTCTTCGTCTTGGCCACTTAATACTAATTCTAAAAATTTACCATTCAACATTTGTTCCCAAAAGATTCCATTGGATTTAGAATTAACTAATTTTTTTCTGACGGGTATTCTATTTTCAGACACAATTTTTGCCAGTCTTCCATAAGCACCTGGTATCATTGTCTCAAGCTTAGTTCTTAACATGCGCGCGAGTACAGGAGAAGATCCCCCTGTAGATACAGCTACAGTTATTGGTCCTCTTTCTAAAATAGACGGGAATATAAAGTCACATATTTTTGGCTTATCAACTACATTAACAAGTATTTTATTATCATTAGCATCTTTAGCAATCTGCTCATTTAATGATTCGTCATTAGTTGCGGCAATTACAAATGCAAATGAAGAACTGGTTAAGTGTTTAATATTATAATAATCTTTTATTGGGTTTATATTTTTATTAACAAATAATCCTTTTATATATGATGTGAATTCTGGGGAAACAATAGTTACGCTTGCGTTTGCTTTTAGCAAAAGATCTAATTTACGTTCAGCAACTTCACCGCCACCTATTAATAGGATTGACTGTTTACTAAGCTCCATAAAAAAGGGGAAATATTTCATTAAGGTTTTTCGATTCCCGCCTTCTTATACCAATGCTGTGCTTTATCTAAATCTTGAGGAACAAGTTTTCCTTCTTCATAAATCATAGCAAGCGTTGTTGCAGATCCCATTAAACCTTGATCTGCCGCTTTGGTAAACCATTCTATGCTTTTCTCTATATCTTTATCTGTGCACTCACCTTCAAAAAACATAAAGCCGAAAGCATGTTGAGCAAGAGGGTATCCTTTATTTGCAGCGCTACCCATATAATCAAAAGCTTTTTGCGTGCTTGCTTGACAACCCAGCCCATTCTGTAACATGATTGCCATCCTATACATTGCTTCGACGTTACCTTCATCTGCAATGGGTGATAATAATTTTATAGCATGAGCAAAACTTTTTGTTTCAAAAGCAGCTATACCACTTTCTAATTCCATTGCCCTGTTTTCATATTTATCCATATTAATCCTTTAATAAATTCTCTAGCTTGCCATCCATATCATGCTCAATTAAATCATCAAATCCACCCACATGATAATCACCAATAAAGATTTGTGGTACAGATTGCCTTTTAGATCTTTCCATCATAATTTTTATCTCTTCAGGATTTTGATCAATCATAATGTCTTCGTATGGAATATCTTTCTTTGTAAAGAAATTTTTAGCTCTAACACAAAATGGGCATATTCTCGTGCTATATATAACAACTTTTTTCATCTCAACTCTCCAGCCTATATTTCTTACTTATAGTGTGTAATTTGTCTCTTATAATTTTTTTGGATTATTACCCCTAGGATATCATAAGAATTATCTAATAGAATTTCTGGATACATGTCATTTAAAGCTATTAAATATCTTTTATCACCTTCTTTAACGAACTTTCGAAACCACCTGACTCCTTCGTATTCTATAAAAATATATTGACCATCCTCGCATTGCCCAACAGGATCTATAATAACTATGCAGTCTTTATTAAATTCTGGTTCCATACTGTTATCTGTTACTTGTAGAGCAAATGCTTCTGATGCACCACAATTAGATTCAATGTTATCAAGGTTTTCTTCATTCATAGGCAAATTATAGTTGAATTACTGTTGTTATCTACTAAAAATTATATTTAAATCAATATATTGCTAGTAATTGGGAAGATTCAAGAGCTAATAATAGTTGGAAGAAACTTTGGGAAATAAAATTATTTATTTTTAATTTACCTTTTTGATTTGAAAAATTTCTTAAGTAATTGGGAAGATTCTTCTGCCATCATTCCAGAGAAAAATTCTGGCTTATGATGACAAGATGATGATTCAAAGATTTTAGGTCCATTTAATACCCCTCCACTTTTTTTATCTTCAGCGGCAAAATATAGATTTTTTATTCTTGCAAAACTAATAGCTTGAGCACACATTGGACATGGCTCCAGACTTACGTACATATCACAATCAATAAGCCTTTCATTATGAATCACTTGCATTGCTTTTTGTATTGCTAACATCTCTGCATGGGCTATAGATGATTGGATTCCTCTCATTTGATTTGAAAAAGCAGCTAGAACTTCAGAATTTCTTCTTTGCACTATAACTGCACCGACGGGAACCTCATCATTATCAAATGCTGTGTGAGCAAGCTCTAACGCTAATCCCATAAAAAGATTATTATTATCGTGATCCGAGGTGATCATTCTAATTAATGGTTTCTTTAAACAATACTGGTTTACCTATTGGCTCCAACATTTCATCTTCTCTCATAACCATATGACCTCTAATAATTGTCATTATTGGCCATCCCTTTACTTTCATCCCATCATAAGGAGTCCAGCCAGTCTTTGATTTTTGCTGAGCATTAGTTATAGTATTTTTTTTATTTAAATCGACAATTGTAAAGTCAGCATTATAACCTTCTTTGATTCTGCCTTTATTAACAAGACCGTGAATTCTTTCAGGGCCATACGACCAAAGCTCAACTAATTTTTCTAGAGTTAATCGCCCTTCATTAACATGATTAAGCATGACTGGAACTAAAGTCTGTACTCCTGGCGTACCACTTGGTGACTTAGGGTATATTTCTGCTTTCTCTTCCAAAGTATGTGGTGCATGGTCAGATGCAAGTATATCTACCGTGCCATCATTTAAGGCCTTCCACAATGCATCCTGATGATGTTTCTCTCTAATTGGGGGATTTTGTTGCGCTAGAGTTCCAAGATTTTCATAACAATCAGGAGCATGCAAAGTAAGGTGATTAGCTAATAACTCTACACTCGCAATATCTTTATTTTTTCTTAAAAAATCCATCTCTTCAGAAGTTGTGATATGTAACACATGAACACGTCTATTATATTTTCTAGCTATGTTGACAACTCTCTTGGTCGCAGATAAACAACTCTCGGGTGAGCGCCACTTACAATGGAGAGAGACATCATGGCTATCTCCCAATATTGTTTTCATGTTTTCTTCCATGATATATTGATCTTCTGCATGAACTGCTACAACTCTCTTGCCATTAGATAGTACAGACGTAACCTCATCATCACTTGCTGCTAACAAGTCTCCAGTGCTTGCACCCATAAATATTTTAATTCCACAAATACCCGGTGCGTTTTCCCATTTACCTAAATTAGGACCTGTTCTACCTGTGCCACCAAGATAAAAAGCATAATCAGTCCATGCAACTCGGCTGGCCCTAGATAATTTATCTTCTATAGTTTCTGGTGTAATTGTTAATGGGCTTGTATTAGGCATTTCAAAAACAGCGACAACTCCGCCTGCTGCTGCTGCTAACATTCCTGATTCCAGGTTTTCTTTATTCTCTAGCCCAGGTTCTCTAAAATGTACCTGGGAATCTATAACTCCTGGAAGAATATGTAAGCCAGTGCAATCAATTATATTGTCGGCACTACAATCAGATAAATTTCCAATAGCAGAAATATTCTCACCTTTAATTGCAATATCAACTTCCATAGTTCCATCCGGAAGAACAGCTTTTCCATTTTTAAGTATAATGTCGTAATGTATTTTTTTAGCCATAAAACAATAATAGCAATATCAGCAAGTATATTTCTATATATATTAATAAAAACTTGATTTTAATGAATATATTGGTAAATTGAAGCTTCAAATGCAAAAAATACTAGATACAATTGGAATAACATTTTCGGGAACATGCGCAGTCCACTGCCTATTCACGCCAGTTGCTATGATATTAGTCCCATTATTTGGGGTAAGTGCCATGGATGCTCATTATTTTCATGAAGCAATCCTCTATTTTATTTTACCCACAGCACTCGTAGCTATCACAATGGGTTGTCGTAAACATAAGGATTATAATGTTGCATTATTAGCAATAGTTGGTTTGACTGTTCTAGTCTCAGCTACTTTATATCATGAAGAGATAGAAAAATTAATGTCAATCGAAGTAATAACTTTTACTGGTAGTTTTATATTAATAATCAGTCATCTTAGAAATTATTTTCTATGTCAAAAAGCTGGTTGTAATCATAAGCATTAATTAATACTCATCTGTCCATCCAACTTTTTCTAAAAAGTCATCATATGAACCTTCAAAAACACTAACCTTATCATTATCAAATATAATTAATTTATTAGCAATTTCTCTCAAAAAATACTCATCATGTGTAACCATTAATACTGCTCCATCAAAATCTTTAATGGCACTGAGCAAAGAGTCACAAGAATCTAAATCTAAATGATTTGTTGGCTCATCAAGAAGAAGTAAGTTTGCGGGATTAATTAGTATTTTTCCTAGCATCACTCTACTTTTTTCACCACCAGACAACACTTTAATCTTTTTATTGGACAAATGATTGGTAAACATCATATTCGCACATACTTTGCGAACTTGCGTTTCACTCATGTTAGGAACACAATCCTGAAGCTCAGTATATACGCTATTGTTAGGATCTAATCTATCAATATTCATTTGACCAAAATAGCCAATTTTAGTTTTATCATGCGCATTTGAATATCCACTAATTGGCTCAAGATCTTTTGTAATTAATTTAAGTAAAGTTGATTTTCCTTTTCCATTTTTTCCTATAATGCAGATTTTATCATTATTCTTTATACTGAAAGATAAGTTTTTAATTAAAGGGTTTTCTTCGTCATAATGAAATTCAAGTTTGCTAGCATTAATTAAATTTTCTTTACTCCCATAAGGTTCATAATTAAATTGAAAATCTAAATTTATTACTGCAGCAAGCTTTTCTTTCTTCTCTGTTTTTTCAAGCATTTTAATTTTAGACTGAGCACGTGTTGCCATACTTGCTTTAGATTTAAATCTACTAATCCATGCCTCTGTTTTTTGTCTTTTCTTAGCTTCATTTTCAACAGTTTTATTATATATCTCTTCTTCATTTAATATTTTTTCTAAAACTTTTTCTGTATTGCCAGCTGTTTTTTTAAATTCACCCCTATGAATATTTAATGTATGACTAATAACATTATTCATAAAATTTCTATCATGCGTAACAAGTATTAACTCATCTCTCCAGTCATTTAAAAAATTTTTAAGCCATTTAATTGAATGTATATCTAGATAATTTGTTGGTTCATCAAGAAGTAGCATGTCTGGCTCATCTAATAAAAGTTTTGCTAGGTTTATTTTTACCTGATTACCGCCTGAAAATTCTGCTGGGTCCTTCTCCATTTCTTCGTCTGAGAAACCTAGTCCCGTTAAGATAGATTCGCCTTTCCAGATTTCATACTCTCTATCTCCGCTTAAGACGCTACATACCTCATCTACCACAGTTTTATGGGTAAATTTTATATGTTGGTCAAGGTGTCCTATTTTATACCCTTTAGGCATAATAACTTCACCGGAATCTTGTTCTAGTTTGCCAAGAATGATTTTTAAAAAGGTACTTTTACCGCTTCCATTTCTGCCAATGAAACCAACTTTCTCTTTCTTATTAATGACAATATTTACATCGCCAAATATTTTTTGTCCGGAAAATGATATTTCTAAGTCAGTTGTCTTAATCATAATTTTCTAATTTATAGCAGTTCTTTTGATGCTCTTTTTCTTGCATGCGGATCAAGATATTGTTTACGTAATCTTAAATTTTCCGGTGTTACCTCTAAGACTTCATCTTCATTTATATAAGCCATCATTTGCTCAAGTGACATTTTTCTTGGCGTAACAAGTTTAACGGCTTCATCTGTTCCAGAAGCTCTAACGTTTGTTAATTGTTTACCTTTTAAGATATTTATCTCTAAATCATTTGGTCTATTATGTTCGCCAACTATCATACCTTGATAGACTTTTGTTTGAGGGTCAATAAACATAACCCCTCTATCTTGTAAATTAAAAATTGCAAATGCAACAGCTGTACCAGTTTGTGTCGCAATTAACGCTCCGTTTCTTCTGGTAGAAATATTACCTTTAAAGGGACCATAAGAATCAAATAATCTATTTACAACTCCTGTGCCACGCGTCTCTGTTAGGAATCTACTTTGATATCCAATCAGTGCTCGAGATGGTGCTTTAAAAATTAATCTAGTTTTACCAGACGTATTTCTCATATCTAACATTTCTGCTTTTCTTTTATTCATGCTATCGATAACTGTACTTGCATACTCGTCATCAACATCAATAATAACTTCTTCAATAGGTTCTAATTTTTTATCATTTTCATCAATCTTATATACCACATGCGGTCTAGATACGGTTAACTCATAACCTTCTCTTCTCATAGTTTCCACTAAAACCCCTAACTGCAATTCTCCTCTACCACCAATTTCAAAAGCATCTTTTTTACCATTTTCTGCAAAAGAAATTGCAACATTGGTCTCGGCTTCAGCTAATAATCTTTCTCTAATTACTGTTGACGTTACTTTTTTACCTTCTAAGCCTGCTAATGGCGAATCATTGACAGTAATGGTAATTGACATTGTTGGGGGATCGATTGGTGTTGATGGAATTGGAATAGTTACTTCAGGATTGCATATAGTATCTGCAACTGAGGCTTTTGCTAAACCAGCAATACAAATAATATCACCAGTTTGAACTTCATCTACAGCAACTCTCTCTGTTCCTTCAAATTTAAATAACTTGGTTAGTCTTCCTACCTCAACTTGTTTACCTTCTAGATTAATAGCTTTTACAGCATCATTAACCTTAGCTGTTCCCTGCTCAACTCTTCCAACTAAGCATCTTCCGAGGTAAGGGTCTGAGTCTAATAATGTAGATAGCATCGCAAAAGGCATATTAGCTTCTACTTTAGGAGGTTTAACATGTTCTAGAATTAAATCTAGCAAAGCATGTAGATCTTCCTTTGGATCCTTTAAATCTTTAACACACCACCCATCTCTTCCAGCAGCATACATGATAGGAAAATCTAATTGTTCATCTGTAGCATCAAGAGAAACAAATAAATCAAACACTTCATCTATTACCTCATCTGGTCTTCCGTCTGGTCTATCAACTTTATTTATAATAACAATTGGTTTCAACCCTTGTGCTAAAGCTTTAGATAATACAAATTTTGTTTGCGGCATAGGTCCTTCAGCAGCATCAGTAAGTAATATTACTCCATCAGTCATACTTAATACCCTTTCAACTTCACCGCCAAAATCAGCATGTCCAGGAGTATCAATAATATTAATTCTTGTGTCTTTCCATTGAACTGAAGTTGGTTTAGCTAAGATAGTAATACCTCTTTCTTTCTCTAAATCACCTGAGTCCATAATTCTTTCATCAACATTTTGATTCTCTCGGAACATTCCGCTTTGCTTCATAATTGAATCTATTAATGTGGTTTTCCCGTGATCCACATGGGCAATTATTGCAATATTTCTCAGATTTTCCATTATCTAGTACTCCCTTGTCTTAAGCCCAATGTTTTACTTCTTGGTCCCGACGTATTTCGATTCTGACCAGATCCTCTATTTGGTTTAGAAAATGTATTCCCGTTTGCACTTCTTCTTGGTCCACCACTTCTAGATGGTCTTGAATCAGTATTGCCTTCGCTGCTTCTTCTTGGCCCACCACTTCTAAATGGTCTAGATCCAGTGTTACCTTCGCTGCTTCTAGATGGTCTTGAATCACTATTGCCTTCAGTTCTTCTAGATGGTCTTGAATCACTATTGCCTTCGCTGCTTCTTCTTGGCCCACTACTTCTAAATGGTCTAGATCCAGTATTGCCTTCGCTACTTCTTCTTGGTCCACCGCTTCTAAATGGTCTAGATCCAGTGTTACCTTCGCTGCTTCTAGATGGTCTTGAATCACTATTGCCTTCAGTTCTTCTAGATGGTCTTGAATCACTATTG
>JBLFWM010000007.1:0-79933 GCA_047611265.1 Gammaproteobacteria bacterium
CACCAACTAAAGTAACTGCAAAAAAAAGCACAGCTACTAAAGCGACTGCAAAAAAAAGCACTGAAGCTAAAGTAACTGCAAAAAAAAGCACAGCTACTAAAGCGACTGCAAAAAAAAGCACAGCTACTAAAGCGACTGCAAAAAAAACCACTGAAGCTAAAGTAACTGCAAAAAAAAGCACAGCTACTAAAGCGACTGCAAAAAAAAGTACTGAAGCTAAGGCAGCAAAAAAGAAAAACACCCAAACTATTAGAATAAGATTAAAAACATTTGACCATAAACTTATAGATTTATCAGCAAAAGAAATTGTTGAAACGGCAAAAAGAACTGGGGCTCGAGTACTAGGACCTATTCCATTGCCTACCAGAAAAGAAAGATTTACTATATTAGTATCCCCTCATGTAGATAAGGATGCTCGTGATCAATATGAGATTAGAACACACAAAAGACTGATGGATATCGTTGAGCCTACGGATAAAACTGTGGATGCTTTAATGAAATTAGACCTTGCTGCTGGCGTTGATGTTAAAATAGAATTAAATTAACATTTTTCGTTAAAAATCATACATAAAAAACTGAATATATGTTAAGATTCAGCACATTTTACGTATAAAACAGTATTATAACTAACTTTATCATTTTGAGGATAATAAAATGAGTATGGGTATTATAGGCCAGAAGGCCGGAATGACTAGAATATTTGACAGCACAGGCATATCTGTCCCAGTTACTGCAATCAGTGTTTCCCCTACTCAAATCACACAAATTAAAACATTAGAGAAAGATGGCTATAAAGCTGTACAAGTATCTTATGGTCAGAAAAAAGAATCTAAAGTAAATAAAGCTGTCCTTGGACATTACAAGAAAGCTGCAGTATCTCCTGGTAAAGGACTAATGGAGTTTAGACTGAACGACAAAGAGATGGAAGGTTTAGAAATCGGAAAATCAATTGATTTAAGTTTATTTAAAGTTGGAGAACATGTTGATATTACAGGAACTACACTTGGTAAAGGTTTTCAGGGTGGAGTAAAACGTCATCATTTTGCAACTCAAGATGCTACACATGGTAATTCATTATCACATCGTGCTCTTGGTGCTACAGGTCAATGTCAAGATCCTGGACGTGTATTCAAAGGTAAAAAAATGGCTGGTCAGTTAGGTAACGTTAGAAATACAATTCAAAATTTAGTAATAGTTAAAATTCTTTTAGATGACAATACAATTTTAGTAAAAGGATCAATACCTGGACATGACGGATCAAACGTAATTATTAAACCAACTAGAAAAAAATATACTCCTAGAGAAATATTAACAATTGAAGAAACTGTTGTAGAAGAAGTTAAGGCAGCAGCTCCAAGTAAAGAATCAAAACCTGTTGAAAATGTAAAAACAGAAAAAGGAACTAAAGAATAATAAAATGCCTGCAATAGATTTAAATAAGATATTTAGTAAAGAGTTTAATGAGTCGCTTGTTCATCAGGTTGCGACTGACTATATGTCAAATCAACGTTCTGGCACAAAAGCACAGAAAAATAGATCAGCAGTAAGTGGTGGTGGCGCAAAACCTAGACCTCAAAAAGGTTCTGGTAGAGCAAGAGCTGGAACAACAAGAGGTCCAATCTGGAGAAAAGGTGGAGTAACATTCGCTGCATCACCAAAAGATTATAATAAAAAGATTAATAAAAAAATGTATAAAAACGCAATGAATTGTATTTTTTCTGAGTTAAATAGAAAAGAGCGTTTATTTTGCGTAGAAGATTTTAATGTTACAGAGCCAAAAACGAAAGCATTTGTAGCAGAGTTAACAAAACTAAAAATAACAAATACGTTACTTATAGTTCACGAAGGAAAAATAAATGTTTTCTTAGCTGGAAGAAATCTTAAAAATGTAGAGATAGTGAGCCCACTCGGAATGAACCCTTATAATTTAATGAGATATGATAATGTGATTATTGACTCGGCGATACTTGATAAGGTACAAGGTATGACATCATGAATAATGAGAGATTAATGAACATAATTGTTTCACCGCGTATTTCTGAAAAAGCAACAGCAAAGGCTGACTTAGAAAAACAACATGTATTTTCAGTACTAAAAGATGCTAATAAATTAGAAGTAAAAAAAGCTGTTGAAAAAATGTTTGAAGTTAAAGTAGAACAAGTACGTTTATTAAATGTACCAGGAAAACTAAAAAGAGTTGGAAGAAAATTCGGTAAAACTAAAGATTGGAAAAAAGCATACGTTAAACTTAAAGAAGGTTATGACATAAGCTATGGAGAATTAGAGGCTAAGTAATGGCATTAATAAGATCAAAACCAACTTCTCCGGGAGTAAGACACAAAGTCAAAATTAGTAGCCCTGAGCTTCACAAAGGTAAGCCATGCGAAGCATTAATAGCTAAACTTAGTAAGACTGGTGGTAGAAATAATAAAGGTAGGATAACTACTAGACACATCGGTGGTGGACACAAAAGAAGTTACCGTATAATTGATTTTAAACGCGATAAAGACAATATTGCAGCAAAAGTTGAAAGACTTGAGTATGATCCAAACAGAAATGCTCATATAGCATTACTGTTGTACATAGATGGAGAGCGTAGATATATTATCGCTCCTAAGAATATTAAACCTGGAGATCCAATAATATCTGGTGAAGCATCACCAATAGCAATCGGAAATTCGTTACCAATGAAAAATATACCAGTTGGTACACAGGTTCATTGTATTGAAATGAAACCTGAGAAAGGTGCTCAAATTGCAAGAAGTGCTGGTACTTCTGCTCAGATAGCAGCTATAGAGGGAGAATACGTCACTATCAAATTAAGATCTGGTGAAATGAGAAAAATATTCTCTAAGTGTAAAGCTACTATTGGCGAAGTTGGTAATAGTGAATTTAATTTACAATCACTCGGTAAAGCAGGTGCTAAAAGATGGCTTGGTGTTAGACCTACTGTTAGAGGAGTAGCAATGAATCCTATTGATCATCCACATGGTGGTGGTGAAGGAAAAACATCTGGTGGTAGACATCCTGTTTCTCCATGGGGAACACCTACTAAGGGTTATAAAACAAGATCTAATAAAAGAACAGATAACATGATAGTTAGACGTAGATCTAACAAGAAAAGGAAATAATTATGGCAAGATCACTTAAAAAAGGACCTTTCATTGATTATCATTTACAAGCTAAAGTTGATAAAGCTGTAGAGAATAATGATAAAAAACCAATTAAGACATGGTCAAGAAGATCTGTTATATCGCCAGATATGGTTGGTCTAACAATCGGAGTTCATAATGGAAAACAACATGTGCCTGTATATGTTACTGAGAACATGGTTGGTCATAAATTAGGTGAATTTTCGCCAACAAGATTATTTAAAGGACATTCTGGAGATAGAAAAGCTAAGGCTACGTAAGATTATGAATACACGTGCAATATTAAAATACCAAAGAATTTCTGCCCAGAAAGCCAGACTTGTGGCTAATGTTATTAGAGGCTTAAAAGTAGACAAGGCAATTGAATTTCTAACTTTCAATAACAAGAAAGCATCTAGAATGATATTGAAAGTATTGGAATCAGCCGTAGCCAATGCTGAGAATAATAATTCTCATGACATTGATGATTTAATGGTTAAGAATATTTTAGTAGACGAAGGCCCTACGCAAAAAAGACATATGCCAAGAGCTCGAGGAAGAGTAAACGAAATTTTAAAAAGAAGCAGTCACATAACAGTAATTGTTTCAGATGGTAAAGAGGTTTAATTATGGGACAGAAAGTACATCCACACGGATATAGACTAGGAATAACAACTGATTGGAATTCCAAATGGTATGCTGATTCTAGGGAGTTCTCAAAATTTTTATTAGAAGATATTAAGGTTAGAGATTATTTGAGAGCTACATTAAAGCATGCATCTATTAGTAGAATCTTAATTGAAAGACCAACTAAAGAAGCAATTATAACTGTGTACTCATCTAGGCCTGGAATAGTCATTGGGAAAAAAGGCGAGGATATAGATAAATATAGAAATAAGATTTCGTTAATCATGGGATTACCAAAAAATAAAATTAAACTAAATGTTAAAGAGATTAGAAAACCAGAGTTAGATGCTCACTTAGTTGCGGAAGGAATTGCTCAGCAGTTAGAGAGAAGAATAATGTATAGAAGAGCAATGAAAAGAGCGGTAACAAATACGATTAGACTTGGGGCATTAGGAATTAAAGTTAATGTTGGTGGAAGATTAAATGGTGCAGAGATTGCAAGAAGTGAGTGGTATAGAGAAGGACGAGTGCCTTTACACACACTCAAGGCAAATATTGACTATGGGGTTGCAGAAGCAATGACAACGTATGGCATTATTGGTATTAAAGTATGGATACATCATGCAGATGATTCAGATAATACTAAAGAATCTCATAAGAAAATGAACAAGAATACTGTTAGTGGTAAATAGATATGTTACAACCAAAAAAAACTAAGTATAGAAAGCAGCAAAAAGGTAAACTCAGAGGGTTTGCAACATCTGGAGCTAAAGTAAGTTTTGGAGAATTTGGTCTTAAAGCTATTACGCGTGGAAGAGTAACAGCTAGACAGATAGAAGCTGCCAGAAGAGCAATGACAAGATATATAAAACGTGGTGGAAAAATTTGGATCCGTATATTCCCAGATGTTCCTATAACTAAAAAACCAGTTGAAGTCAGGATGGGTAAAGGGAAAGGTAACGTAGAGTATTGGGCGGCTAAAGTACAACCTGGAAAAGTATTATATGAGATGGAAGGAGTAACTGAAGAGGTAGCAAGAGAAGCGTTTAGATTAGCTTCGGCAAAATTACCAGTTATAACTACTTTCATAACTAGGGCAATAATGTAATGAAAACTGAAGAATATAGAAAGAAAACTAATGCTGAACTTTTGCAAGAGCTGGATGGTCTAGTTAAGGAAAGATTCACATTGCGTATACAGAGAGGAACAGGATTAAATCCTAAACCTCACTTATTTTCTATAAATAAAAGAAGCATAGCTAGAATTAAAACTATATTGAATGAGAAAAAAGCAGATGGAAAATAAAAAAGCAAAAATAATATTAGCTAAAGTATTTAGTAATAAAATGGATAAGTCTGCAACTGTAATAGTTGAGAGACAAATAAAACATCCAGTAAATGGAAAATTTATCAAAAGGACAAGTAAATTTCATATTCATGATGAAAATAATGAATGTGTAATTGGGCAGCAAGTTCGTATACAACAAACAAGACCAATTTCAAAAACAAAGTTTTGGACTTTGGTTAAGGAAGATTAGAGAAATAAAATGATACAAATGCAAACTACATTAGTCTCGGCAGACAACAGCGGCGCAAAGAAATTAATGTGTATAAAAGTATTGGGTGGCTCGCATAGAAGATATGCATCTATTGGTGATGTTATAAAAGTCTCTATAAAAGATGCGATTCCTAAAGGTAAAGTTAAGAAAGGTGAAGTATATAACGCAGTAGTAGTGAGAACTAAAAAAGCAATTAAAAGGCCTGATGGGTCAGCTATAAGATTTGACAGTAATGCGTGTGTTTTGCTAAGTGCTAAATTAGAACCACTTGGAACACGTATATTCGGACCTGTTACAAGAGAATTAAGAGCGTTAACGTTTATGAAAATTGTATCGTTAGCTCCAGAGGTATTATGAATAAGTTAAAGAAAGGCGATTCAGTAATTGTAATTGCAGGGAAAGATAAAGGTAAGAAAGGAGAAATTCTTAAAGTTATTGAGCCTAATAAATTGTTAATTGCAAATATTAATTTAGCAAAGAAACATGTGAAGCCAAACCCTAATAAACAAGAGAGTGGTGGAATTATTGAAAAAGAGATGCCTATCCAAATCTCAAATGTAATGATTTTAAATCCGATTTCTAAAAAAGGTGATCGTGTTGGGATGAAAACATTAGAAAATGGTAAAAGAGTTAGGATATATAAATCTAGTCAAGAGGTTATAGATATTTAGTATGAACACATATAATGAATTTTATAGAGATAATATTGTGCCAGCCTTGATGGAAGTATTAAAGGTTAAGTCGCCAATGAATGTTCCTAAATTAACAAAGATTACCCTGAATATGGGATTAGGTTCTGCAGTGAGTGATAAAAAAGTATTAGAGTCAGCCCAAGCTGAATTAACTCAAATAAGCGGACAAAAAGCAGTTTTAACATATGCAAAAAAATCAATTGCTAACTTTAAGTTAAGAGAAGGTATGCCGATTGGGTGTAAAGTCACACTTAGAAATGAAAAAATGTATGATTTCTTTGAAAAACTTATTAAAATCTCACTACCAAGAACACGTGACTTTAGGGGTTTAAACCCTAATTCGTTTGATGGTAGAGGTAATTACACATTAGGTGTAAAGGAACACATTATTTTCCCAGAAATAGATTTTGATAGGATAGATAGAATCAAAGGGCTAGATATTACAATTACTACTAATGCTAAAAATAATCAGGAGGCAATGGAGCTTTTTAAGCAATTTAATTTTCCATTTAAATAATTATGGCTAAACTTTCAATAATTCAAAGAGAAAAAAAACGCGCAATATGTGTATTAAAGTATGCGACTAAAAGAGATGCTCTCAAAGAACAGCTAAAAAATCCTGACTTAGAGATGGAAGAATTGCTGTTGCTTAGAAAAAAACTACAAAAATTACCTATTAACTCGGCAGCTATCAGACAAAGAAATAGATGTGCTTTGACTGGAAGACCAAGAGGAGTTTATAGAAAATTTGGATTAGGAAGATCTAAGCTAAGAAAAGCTGCGATGAGGGGCGATATACCTGGTTTAACTAAGGCGAGTTGGTAAAAATTATGAGCATGAGCGATACAATAGCAGATTTGTTAACGAGAATAAGAAACGGACAGAGTGCAGAAAAAGAAGCAGTAACTATGCCTTTTTCAAAAATGAAACTTTCTATCTGCAAGGTTCTTGAGAATGAGGGTTATATTGATTCCACTGAGGTATCTGGCGATCTTAAAAAAGAGTTAACAGTATTATTGAAATATTATGAAGGTAAGCCGGTTATAGAAAATATTAAAAGAATTAGTAAACCTAGTCTTCGTATTTTTAAACCTGCAAAACAAGTACCAAACGTAAGGAATGGGTTAGGAATATGTATTGTTTCAACATCGCATGGAGTGATGACTGACAAAGAAGCTCGTGAAAAGAATTATGGAGGTGAGATAATTTGCATTGTCTCATAAGTATAAAAAATGTCTAAAATAGCAAGTAAGCCAATCCAAATACCTGAAAGTATTAAATTCGTTATTAATGAGAATTTAATTAATATTGAAGGTCCAATGGGGAAACTCTCTTTTGAGAAACACTCTAATATCACTGTGGATGTAAAAGATGGTTTTGCTCAAGTAAAAACTGAAGACGCAGATTGTATACCATTGTCTGGAACTACAAGAGCTTTGCTTGCCAATATGGTTCATGGTGTTACCAGTAACTGGGTTAAGAAATTAAAAATGATTGGAGTTGGTTATAGAGCAAAAGCTGATTTACAAAAATTAGAGCTAACCGTGGGTTTTTCTCACCCCGTTGTTTATCCAGTGCCAGAGGGTTTAAAAATTGAAACACCTACTCAAACTGAGATAGTTATTACTGGTGTTGATAAACAAAAAGTTGGACAAGCTGCTGCAGAAATAAGAGCATATAGACCTCCTGAACCTTATAAAGGAAAAGGTATTAGATATGAAGATGAAGAAGTTATTAAAAAAGAGGCTAAGAAAAAATGATCCGTATAAATAAGAATAGCAAAGATTCACGATTAAGACGTGCTCGTAAGTCAAGAGCTAGGATTAGCCTATCCAGCGAATATAGATTGAGCGTTTATAGATCAGTCAAACATATATATGTGCAACTGTTAACTTCTAATGGAAGCAAAGTGCTTACTACTATATCTACAAATCAAAAAGACCTTAAAGGAAAAATTAAATCTAATAATATTGAGTCTTCAAAAATGATTGGAAAACTGATGGCAGATTATATTAAAAAAGAGAAAATTGGAAAGATAGCGTTTGATAGATCAGGTTATAGATATCATGGAAAAATTAAAGCTTTAGCTGATTCTATGCGTGAAAATGGAGTGAAGATATAATGGCATACGATGATAAAAAATCAGATTATATAGAAAAATTAGTTGCCGTAAACCGTACAGCTAAAGTTGTTAAAGGTGGTAGACAATTTAGTTTTACTGCATTAACAGTTGTCGGAGATGGTAACGGCAGAATTGGTTATGGTTATGGGAAAGCAAAGGAAGTACCAATGGCTATACAAAAAGCAATGGACAAAGCTAAAAATAGTATGGTTACTGTTGCTCTTAAAAATGGAACTTTACATCATGAAGTTACGCATTCGCATGGTGCGGCTAAAATTTTCATGAAACCAGCTGGAGAAGGTACTGGAGTAATTGCAGGTGGTGCTATGAGAGCTGTATTTGAAGCTACTGGAATCCATAATGTTTTAGCAAAGAGTATTGGTTCAACCAATCCTATCAATGTTGTCAAGGCAACGGTCAAGGGTCTAGAGTCTATGTTTTATCCTGCATATGTAGCGGCAAAACGTGGCAAAAAAACGAGTGAGTTATAATAATGGCTAAACAAGATAAAAATACAGTAACAGTTAAGCAAACAAGAAGTTTGATTGGTAGCACAAAAAAACAAGTAGCATCAATTAAAGGTTTGGGGTTAAGAAGAATTAACCATGAAGTTACACTTAAAGACACTCCGGAAATCCGAGGAATGATTAAAGTTGTAAGACACATGATAGAAATTAGTAATTAGTAGGTAAAATGATGAGTAGTTTATTAAATGAAATAAAACCTAATAGCGATAGCAAATCTAATAGAAAAAGAGTTGGTAGAGGTGGTGGGTCAGGTACTGGGAAAACTTGTGGTAGAGGCCATAAAGGTCAGAAAGCAAGAACAGGCGGAACAATTCGTATAGGTTTTGAAGGTGGACAAATGCCCTTACAAAGAAGACTTCCAAAAGTTGGATTTTCATCTCGTGTCAATCTTCTTTCTACTGAAGTTAAATATGACCATCTAGTTAAAATTAAAGAAGATGAAGTAACAATAGAATTATTAAGAAAATATAAATTAATAAAAACGAAGATTCAAAAAGTAAAAATAATAGGACCGTGCACTATTAAAGAGAAGAAAACTTTAAAAGATATGGCGTGTACTAAATCTGTAATGGAATTCACAAAGAAGTAAGGAAATATGTCTAGATCAGGAAATAATATGACAGGCGGACTTGGTGGTTTGACAAAATCAGTTGAGTTAAGACAAAGAATTATCTTTGTTGTGCTTGCTTTAATGGTATTTAGACTAGGAAGTTTTATTACATTGCCTGGAATTGACCCTTCTGTTATGAAATTTTTGTTTGAACAACAAAGAGGCAGTATCTTAGATATGTTCAACATGTTTTCTGGTGGCTCGCTATCCAGAATGTCACTATTTGCGCTAGGAGTAATGCCATATATCTCAGCATCAATTATTATCCAGATGATGACGCATGTTTATGCGCCACTAGTACAGTTGAGAAAAGAAGGAGAAAGAGGAAGAAAAAAAATTACAAAATATACTAGATACTTTACTTTAGTACTTGCAATTATGCAGTCTTTTGGGGTTTCATCTGCTCTTCAAAATCAAAATACGGGCAGCACTATATTGGTTCTTGATCCAGGTTTCACTTTCGTTGGTATAGCCGTTATAACCTTAGTTACTGGGACAATGTTCCTTGTGTGGTTAGGAGAACAAATTACGGAAAGAGGAATTGGTAATGGTATATCAATACTTATATTTGCTGGTATAGTTGCTGGTCTACCATCAGCTATTGGTAATACGATCGAATTAGCAAGAAATGGAGAGTTACAAGGTTTTACGGTAATACTTATATTTTTATTAGTACTCTTGATTACCGCTGTTGTGATATATGTTGAACGTGGACAAAGAAAAATTCCAATAAATTATGCAAGAAAAATGCAAGGCAGAAAAATGTATGCTGCACAAAGTTCACATTTACCGTTGAAGATTAATATGGCTGGAGTCATACCACCAATTTTTGCTTCAGCAATAATATTATTTCCGGCAACCATTGCGAGTTGGGGCGGAATAGGTAACGAAGGAGGTATAGTGCAGACTATTGCCTTATCATTATCTCCAGGACAGCCACTATATATATTACTTTATTCATTCGCAATTATATTCTTTTGTTATTTTTATACAGCACTTGTCTTTAATGCTAGAGAGACTGCCGATAATCTTAAAAAAACAGGCGCTTTCATCCCAGGCATTAGACCAGGCGAACAAACAGCACAATATATTGATGATATAACTACTAAATTAACGACTATTGGAGCTATATATATAACCACAGTTTGCCTGTTACCAGAGTTTCTAATTTTATATTTTAATGTGCCGTTTTATTTTGGTGGAACATCGCTGTTAATCGTAGTAATAGTTGTGATGGATTTGATGGCTCAAATACAATCCCACTTATTATCACATCAATATGAAGGAATGATGAAAAAGGCTAACTTAAAAGGTATTGGCGGAGGAATGAGGTAAAAATGAAAGTAAGAGCATCTGTAAAGAAATTATGTAGGAATTGTCGCGTAATTAGAAGGAAGAGGGTTGTCAGAATTATCTGCAAGGATCCAAGGCATAAGCAAAGACAAGGTTAAAATAGGTTGTATTAAACACAAATGAAATATAAAATCATCGTTCGAGAGAAATAAATGGCTAGAATCGCAGGAATAAATTTACCAAACGGAAAGCATATATGGATTGCTTTGACCTCTATTTATGGAATAGGGTCAACTAGAGCAAATAAGATTTGTGCAGACTCCGGTGTTAACAGGAATAAGAAGGTACATGAGCTAGATGATAATGATCTAGAAATCTTAAGAAATCATGTTGAAAAGTATCAGCTTGAGGGTGACTTAAGAAGAGAAACTTCGATAAATATAAAACGTCTTATGGACATTGGTTCATATAGAGGAATTAGACACCGCAAAGGATTACCTTTACGTGGACAGAAAACAAAAAATAATAGCAGAACTAGAAAAGGACCAAGAAAACTTATAAAGGCTAAATAATATGGTAACTACTACTAAACCAAAGAAGAAAAAAGAAAAGAGAGTTGTTAACGAAGGAGTGGCACACATATATGCTTCTTTTAATAATACAATTATCACAATAACGGATAAGCAGGGCAATACATTGTCATGGGCAACATCTGGTGGTTCTGGTTTCAGAGGTTCAAGAAAAAGTACTCCATTTGCAGCTCAAATAGCTGCAGAAAAAGCTGGAATAAAAGCTGCGGAGTTTGGAGTAAAAAGCTTAGAAGTTCTAGTTAAAGGTCCTGGCCCAGGAAGAGATTCTGCGGTTAGAGCTTTAAATAGTTCTGGATATAAAATTACGAATATTACAGATATAACGCCTCTTCCACATAATGGATGTAGACCACCTAAAAAGAGGAGAGTATAAAAAATTATGGCTAAATTTACTGGATCTAAATGCAAGTTAATGAGAAGGGAAGGGACTGATTTATTTTTGAAATCAGGGTCAAGAGCTTTAGAAACAAAATGTAATCTTGAAAAGAAGCCTGGGCAAAAGGCTGATGCAAGGAGACCTAAAACTTCTGATTATTCTCTACAGTTGAGAGAGAAGCAGAAAGTTAAGAGAATTTATGGTGTGCTAGAAAAACAATTTAGAAATTACTATAAAAAAGCTGCTAGTAAAAAAGGTTCTACGGGAGAAAACTTGCTTAATATGTTGGAGTCAAGACTGGATAATGTTGTGTACAGATTAGGCTTTGGCTCGACAAGAGCAGAATCAAGACAGCTAGTGAATCATAAGAATATTCAAGTTAATGATTCAATAGTGAACATCGCTTCATATCAGCTTAACCCGAAAGACAAGGTTTCTGTTAGGAATAATAAGAAAGATCAACTACGAATTAAATCAGCTATGAGTCTTGCAGAGACTCGAGGATTTAATGATTGGGTTGAGGTAGATACAAAAAATCTCAAAGGCACATTTATAAGAATACCAGAACGTAAAGAATTACCTTCTGAAATAAATGAATCGTTAATTGTTGAATTATACTCAAAATAGGTGATACATGAATAATAATGACTTTCTAAAACCAAAATTAGTAGACATAGAGATGTTAAATCCGTCTCATGCAAAGATAACCATAGAGCCGCTAGAAAGAGGCTTTGGTCATACGCTGGGTAATGCTCTCAGAAGAGTCCTGTTATCATCATTGCCGGGTAGCGCAGTAACAGAGGTTTCTATTGAGAATATACTACATGAATACAGCACAATAGAGGGAGTCCAAGAGGATGTTCTAGAAATATTACTAAATATTAAAAAACTTGCCTTAGTATTGCATGAAAAAGATACTCTAGAGGTTACTTTAAAGAAAAAAGGAAAGGGTCCAGTTTTAGCATCTGATATTACAGCAAGCGCAGATTTAGAAATTAAAAATCCAGATTTTGTTATAGCTAATATTACTAATAATAAAACTGAGATTATTATACATATGACAATTTCAAAAGGCAGAGGATATCTAGCTGCACAAAAGAGAAAATTTAATGAATTAGAAGATCTTGGCATAGGAAAAATGCAATTGGATGCTTCATTTAGCCCCGTAGTTCAAGTTACTTATAATGTTGACACTGCAAGGGTCAAACAAAGAACAGACTTAGATAAACTCATAATAGATTTAAAAACTAATGCAACAATTGAGCCAGAAGATGCCATTAGACAAGCAGGCTCAATTTTAAGAGACCAATTGTCAGTATTTACAGTTTTAGAAGTCAAAGAGGAAGCTGTTGAAGACTTAGATACTCCTCAGATTGACCCTGTATTACTAAGACCTGTTGATGATTTAGAGTTAACGGTTAGATCTGCAAATTGTTTAAAAGCAGAGAATATTTATTATATAGGTGATTTAGTACAAAGAAGTGAAAATGAATTATTAAAAACTCCTAATTTAGGAAAAAAATCACTTACAGAAATTAAAGATGTTTTAGCTACACATAGTTTGTCGCTTGGCATTAAACTAGAAGATTGGCCACCAAAAAGTATGGAAAAAAGAATATGAGACATAGAAAAAGCGGTAGACAGTTAAATAGAAATGCTTCGCATAGAAAAGCTATGTTTAAAAATATGTGTTTATCATTATTTGAATTCGAGAAAATTGAAACTTCAGTGCCTAAAGCTAAAGAGCTTAGAAGGTTTGCTGAGCCGTTAATAACACTTGCTAAAACTGATTCATTAATTAGGCGTAGATTAGCATATTCAAAAATTAGAAGTAAAAAATTGGTTAAAAAGCTATTTGAGGATTTAGGTCCTAGATTTAAAAATCGTCCAGGTGGCTACTTAAGGATTCTTAAGTCTGGTTACACTCTTGGCGATGCATCTCCGCAAGCATATGTTGAGTTAACTGAAAAGTCAGCTTCTAGCAATTAAGTTTATCTTTTAAAAATTTTCCAGTATAAGATTTTTTATTTTTTGCGACAAATTCTGGCGTGCCTTCTGAAACAATATGTCCGCCACCGATGCCACCCTCTGGACCAAGGTCAATTATCCAGTCAGCGGTTTTAATAACTTCCAAGTTATGCTCAATTATTATTAATGTATTACCGCGCTCTTTAAGTTTATTTAAAACCTTTAGTAATTTTGATACATCATGAAAATGTAATCCGGTTGTGGGTTCATCTAATAGATAAAGAGTTTGCCCCGTATCTCTTTTAATTAATTCTTTAGCTAGCTTTATTCTTTGCGCTTCACCACCTGAGAGAGTAGTGGCATTTTGTCCAAGGCTTATATATGAAAGTCCGACCTCATTAATAATTTCTAATTTTCTACTTATAACTGGTATATTTTCAAAAAATTCTAAAGCTTCATAAACTGTAAAATTTAAAATATCACTTATATTTTTTGTTTTAAATAAAATCTCTAGAGTTTCAGGATTATATCTTTTACCATTACATTTATCGCATTTAACGTATACATCAGATAAAAAGTGCATCTCTACCTTTATGACACCGTCTCCCTCGCACGTTTCGCATCTTCCGCCTTTGACATTAAAACTAAATCTTCCAGCTTTATAACCTCTTGATCGTGCCTCTTGTGTTTGTGTAAGTAATTCTCTTATATGTGTAAATATACCTGTATATGTTGCTGGATTAGATCTAGGGGTTCTTCCTATAGGGCTTTGATCAATTTCTATTATTTTATCTATGTGTTCCAAGCCATCAACTTTGTCGCAGCCTGTTTGAGAATTATCTTTTTCTAAAAAACTATTGTATACATAATTAAATAAAACATTATTTATTAAACTTGATTTACCAGAACCAGAGACACCAGTTATACATGTCATAAGACCTATAGGGATATTAACTGTTAAATTTTTAAGATTATTGGTTACTGCATTATGGATAGATAATACTTTCTTAGGATTTATTTTTAATCTATTTTTTGGAACATCTATTTTTTTCTTACCTGATAAATATTGCCCTGTATATGAATTTTTTATCTTCTTTATACCCTCGGGTTTTCCAGCATAAACAATCTCCCCTCCTAGGTCACCAGCACCTGGGCCAACATCAACAATATAATCTGAGGCCAGAATTGTATCTTCATCATGTTCTACAACGATTACAGTATTTCCTAACTCCCTTAAATGAGTTAGTGTTTGGAGCAATTTATCATTATCTTTCTGGTGTAAACCAATTGATGGTTCATCAAGTATATACATTACCCCTACAAGACCAGACCCAATCTGGCTTGCTAATCTTATTCTTTGGGCTTCACCCCCAGAGAGTGTTTCAGCACTTCTATCTAAAGACAAATAATTTAGACCAACATTAACAAGGAAACCAAGTCTACTGGTAATTTCAGCAACAATTTTGATAGATATTTCTTTCTTCATCCCTTTTAGTTTTAAGTTACTAAAAAAGTTAAAGCACTCCTCTGTTGTAAATGCAGTTATATCACTAATAGCTTTATTTGATATGAATATATTCCTACTTTTCTCATTAAGCCTTGTGTTTCCACACTCGCTACATTTATTAGTGCTTAAATATTTCGATAATCTTTCTCTAGTTGAATATGAACCCGTCTCATATTGTTTTTCATATTTTTTAACAATTCCATCCCATATCTCTTCTTTAACAATAAAATCGCTTTGATCTCTTTTACGATAACCTCTCACATATTTCATTTTAATAACTTCTTTATTACTTCCATGAAATAAAATATTTTTAAAACTATCTGGTAACTTTCTATACTCTGCGTTCAAATTAATTTTATAATGATCAGATAAGCTTTTTAGCAGTAGATGATAATAAGCACTTTTATTATCCCATCCATATATTGCTCCATTAGCTAAACTTAACTCTTGATTAACTATAATTTTATGAGGATCAAAGTATTCTCTGACCCCTAAACCATCACACGCCACACACGCCCCAGCCGGACTATTAAATGAAAATAATTTAGGTTCTAACTCACTAATTGAGTAACCACAATGTGGGCAAGAATATTTGGTTGAAAAAATATCTTGTACCTGGTCTTCACCCATATTTAGGATATAAACTATTCCATTTGAAATATTTGATGCAGTTTCTAAAGATTCAGTTATTCGTAATTTATTATCATTATTTACATTTAGCCTATCTACTACTAATTCAATATCATTTTTTTTCTTAGGATCAATTAAATGTTGAAGAAGATGTTTTGATATGTCTGAAATTTCTACAATTTCATTATTTACCCGTACTCGCCTATACCCTTGTTGAGCAAAAGATTGAATTAACTTTACATGTTCCCCTTTTTGTTTTTTCACTATAGGAGCAAGTACAGCAATATTTTTTTCATGGTATTCAGATAAGACTTTGGTGGTCATATCTGAAAGAGACATAGCTGCTAATTCATTTGAGTGTTCAGGGCATCTTGGAGTTCCTACTCTGGCATAAAGAAGCCTAAGATAATCATATATTTCTGTTACAGTCCCCACTGTTGATCTTGGGTTATGAGATGACGATTTTTGTTCAATTGATATAGCTGGGGACAAACCCTCTATAACATCAACATCAGGTTTATCCATTATTGATAAGAATTGTCTGGCATAAGAGGACAAAGATTCCATATAACGTCTTTGACCTTCAGCAAATATTGTGTCAAATGCAAGTGAGGATTTTCCAGAACCTGACAAACCTGTAATTGTAACAAGCTTGTTTCTAGGTATCTCTACATTTATATTTTTTAGATTATGGGTTCGGGCACCCTTGACAAAAATATTCTTTTTCATGCTAGAGAAATGATATCATCAAACGCTACTAATTAAATCATTTACCTAGGAGAAAGTATGAATATCACATTAATGAAATGGTTTAGCAGCTTATGTATTCTCACAGGAGTTTTTTGTACAAATCTTAATATATATCCCTTTAATATATACTTTCAGTCAGTAGGAGCTTTAAGTTGGATTATCTTAAGTTACTCAATCAAAGATAGGTCTATGATGCTTAATTTCCTACCACAAATCCCTCTTTTTGCTATTGGGTACTACATGCTCATAATAAGTTGAAATACATTCTAGAACGGGTAAATAATGTATAAAACCCAATCTTTGAGTGGAATTATTCCTATTCGTAAGATAATATTTAAGTTATAGTTAAATCCATATAGAGAATCATACAGAAGAGAGTTTATGTCAGTAAATAAAGTAATATTGTTAGGTAGAGTTGGCGCTGATCCAGAAGTTAAGGTAATGCCTAGTGGTAATGCAGTTCTGAATCTGTCATTAGCAACAAATAGAAAATTTAAGAATCAAGAATCTGGGGCTTACGAAGATAAAACTGAGTGGCATCGAGTAGTATTTTTCAATAAACCTGCTGAAACAATAGGCCAATATGTTAAAAAAGGGCAACAATTATATGTCGAAGGCAGATTACAAACTCGTAAATGGCAAGACAAAGATGGCATAGAAAAATATTCTACCGATATTATCTCTGATAATTTCACTTTTGTTGGTTCTAAATCTGATTCTAGCGATAGTTCTCAATTTAATAATCAGTCTCAGGGTAAGGATGATTTTAATCAAAGCTCTGCAGCTCAGCATGATGATGATGTACCCTTCTAGAGTAAATGCTGGAAAATAAAAAATTCTTTATAAAGACTCATGGTTGTCAGATGAATGTATATGATTCAGACAAACTAACTGATGTTCTAAAAGTTAATTTAAAAATGATCGAGACTAATGACCCTCAAGATGCTGATCTATTGCTTTTAAATACATGTTCAATTCGAGAGAAAGCTCAAGAAAAAGTTTTTCATCAGCTAGGAAGGTGGAAAAAGATAAAAGATAATAAGCCAGATATATTAATAGCTGTTGGAGGCTGTGTTGCGTCTCAAGAAGGGAGAAGTATTAAATCAAGAGCGCCCTCAGTAGATATTATTTTTGGACCACAAACAATTCATAGAATTCCAAAAATGATTAAAGAACTATCTTCGTTGGATATTAAAACTGCTGTAGATGTTAGTTTTCCTGAGATAGAAAAATTTGATTATCTGCCAACATCGGATAGAAAATCACCTTCGGCTTATCTTTCTATTATGGAAGGTTGTAGTAAATATTGTACTTTTTGTGTTGTACCGTATACAAGAGGTGAAGAGTTTAATAGAAGATTTGATGATATTATTAATGAAGCTATACAGTTATCAGCGCAGGGAGCAAGAGAAATCATATTACTTGGACAAAATGTTAATGCATATAAGTCAAATGACCATGACGGTAATTCTGTAGGTCTTTCAGATTTAATTCGGTATATTTCTCATATAGATGGTATAGATAGAATCCGTTATACAACTTCTCACCCAATAGATTTTTCTCAAGACTTAATAAATGAATATAAGAACCCTAAACTTGCAAATAGTTTGCATCTACCAATACAGTCAGGATCAGACCTAATTCTTTCTAAGATGAAAAGAAAACATACAGTTCTTGAATATAAAAGTATTATTAAGAAAGTTAGAGATATTAGACCAGACATACATTTGTCTTCAGACTTTATAGTGGGTTATCCTGGTGAATCTAATTATGAATTTCAAAAAACTTTAGATTTTATTTCAGAATTAAATTTTAGTGATGCATACAGTTTTATTTATAGCCCGAGGCCAGGTACGCCTGCCGCTCAAGAATTTGATGATTTATCAGATAAAGTTAAATCTGATAGATTGAAAGAATTGAAAGATTTGGTTAAACAGCAGTCCCTGAATTATTCAGAAAAAATGATAGGAAAAACAGAAAAAGTTCTTGTGGAAGGAGTTTCACTAAAAAGAAATACTGAAGTTTTTGGAAGGACTGATAATAATAAGGTAATAAACTTTTTAGGTGACCGAGAATTAATTAGTAAGTTTGTAGATGTACGAATAGATGAAATGAGAGCAAATACTTTGCATGGAACTTATTTAAGCATTTCATAAAAATGAGAACTAGTGGACGGGAGACCTATAGAGATTTGACAGAAAAAATTACAAGCCAGAATTTATTATTGCAACCTCAGGACAATGAAAGGTTGTCAAACTTATGTGGATTACTTGATGAAAATCTTAGACAGATTGAGTCATACATGAATGTTGAAATTTCAAACAGAGGGAATTCGTTTATAATAAAAGGTGATGAGCAAAATGTACCTATAACCTCAAGCTTAATTGAGAAATTATATGTACTGTCAGCTGAAGAAGAATTAACCTCTAAACAGCTACATATGTATATGAATAATACTAGTGATACTACCGAGAACATGGCTGATAAGATTATTTCTGATCCAGATGCTGTCTCTCTTAAGTGTAAAAAAATAACTATCAGACCTAAGTCAAAATCACAACAAGAGTATGTGAAGGCCATAATAAAAAATGATTTAACATTTGGAATAGGTTCTGCGGGAACTGGTAAAACATATCTTGCGGTTGCATGTGCAATATATTTTTTGGAGAAAGATTTGATTAAAAAAATATTTTTAGTCAGACCTGCAATTGAAGCAGGGGAGAAACTTGGTTTTTTACCTGGAGATTTATCTGAAAAGGTAAATCCATATTTACAGCCAATATATGATGCTCTTAATGAAATAGTGGGAGTTGAAAGAGTCACTAGGCTGATAGAAAAGAAAATTGTTGAGATAGCCCCGCTTGCATATATGAGGGGGAGAACGTTAAATGATGCATTTATAATATTAGATGAAGGCCAGAATACCACTATTGCTCAGATGGAAATGTTTTTAACAAGAATTGGATTCGGGTCAAAAGCTGTTGTAACTGGTGATACAAGCCAGGTAGATTTACCAAGAGATTCCAGATCTGGACTGAAAGATTGCTTGGAATTTATGCCTAATGTTAATGGAGTTCATATCACAAATTTTAAACCAAATGATGTTATGAGACATAAAATTGTTAAAGACATAATCAGAGAATATGATAAAAGAAAAAAATAGGCTATTAACAGTAGAAATTATAAAAGATAAGTTATTAGACTATATGCCAACTAATTTTAAAATAAAGAAATGGGCTACAATAGCATTTGATAAAGACAAGGACTCATTAGTTATTATTAAAATAGCTAACAAAAATGAAATAATGAAATTAAATAAAATTTTTTTTAAAAAAGATAAACCAACAAACGTTTTATCTTTTCCAAATAATTCTCATGTTACAACAGGAGAATTTATATTAGGAGACATTATGGTCTGTCCTGAAATTATAAATGAAGAGTCTGATGTATATGGTATAGAAAAAGATAATAGGTGGGCGCATATGATAATTCATTCTATGCTTCATTTGCATGGTTATACGCATGACTTAGATAAATCTCGAGTTATAATGGAAAACAAAGAAAAAGAATTAATGGATATACTAGGATACTCTGACCCATATTATGCAAATTAAAAATAAATGGTTAGCCAAGATATTTGGCCTTTTAAAGGATTCTCCTAAGACTAAAAATGATCTTTTGGAAGTATTGAAAAGTACAGTTCATAATGGTGTCCTTGATAATGAATCTTTAAAAATGATTGAGGGAGTTTTCAAGGTATCTGAAGTACAGGTACGAGATATCATGATACCAAGGCCTCATATGATTGTAATAGATATAACAGACCAAATAGATGAAATTGTTAAAAAAGTAGCCACATCTGGCCATTCAAGATTCCCGGTTATTGATGATAACCGTGATGAAATAATAGGGGTCTTGCTTGCAAAAGATTTGCTTAAAAAATCAATTAAAGATGATAATGATGATATAAATTTACATGAACTACTTAGGCCAGCAGCTTTTGTCCCAGAAAGCAAAAGATTAAATATTTTATTGAATGAATTTAAATCAAGTAGAAATCATATTGCAATTGTCATTGATGAACATGGTGGGGTTTCAGGACTTGTTACAATTGAAGATGTTATTGAAGAAATAGTTGGTGAAATTGATGATGAATATGATAAAAAAACTGAATCAAAAATTATTGCTCAAAGCCATGATGATTATATTGTAGATGCTCTAACTACGCTAGATGAGTTTAACTCATACTTCTTAACTGAATTTAGTGATGATGTCGAAACAATTGGCGGTTATTTAGTAAATAAATTTGAAAGAGTCCCCTTAAAGGGCGAGATTATTGTAATCTCAAATTTATTATTTAAAGTATTGTCCGCTGACTCTAGAACTATCAAAAGAATAAAGCTAAGTAAAAAAATATAGATTAAGAGAAACTTATAAAAACTAATAAATACATACTGATTATTATTTCTGGATTGTTATATACTTCTTCTTTTTCGCCCATAAACCTTAAGCTTGGAATATTTTTTTCACTATCTATATTTTTCTATACATTATTATCCTGCAAAAGAAAACAAGCTATAATTTTATCTTATATTTATGGAATCTCAATTTTTACTTCAGGAATCTCATGGATATATACCAGTATATATTATTATGGTGGAGGAAACCTAGTAATCTCTCTTTTAATGACAGTTTCTCTAATTATATTTTTATCATTATTTGTCGCTCCGTTAGGTTTTTTTCTAAATAAAAATTATAAAGATAAATCATTTATTACATTATTAATTATTCCATCAGTATGGGTTGCTCTAGAATTATTAAGATCTATTGTATTTGGAGGTTTCCCTTGGCTGATAGCAGGTCATAGTCAAGAAGGCACTATATTTAATATGATATACCCTATCGCAGGAAGCTATTTTGTGAGTTTTTTAATATGCACTACATCTATAGGAATTGCTTTGTTTTTTAAAAGTGAATTATGTAAGTCTAATTTAAAAAATATATTCATACTTATAATATTTTTTAATATTTTATATTTTTATAATCCTATATGGTCGGCAGATAAAAAAGATCCTCTAAAAATTAGTATATTACAGCCTAATATTAATGTAGGAATTAAATATGATAATGATAAAATAGATTTTATTAAACAAAAATATTTGTCACTCCTCTCCGGCAATGTCATCAATAAAACCATTATCTTGCCAGAGACTGCAATTCCTATAATATATGAGAGAGATAAAAATTTTTATAATTCTATGCTTAAATCTGATGATACTAATATTATTGCAGGTATATTTCATTATGAAGCTAGTCAAAATAAGATCTACAATAGTATGTTGGTTTTAAATAAAGACGAGAAATTTTATAATAAAAGACATTTAGTCCCATTTGGAGAATATACACCTTTCAAAACATTTTTTAGTTATATAGCAAAGAAATTAAATATACCCATGTCAAACCTCTCTCATGGAAATTTAAATCAAAAACCATTCTTAATTAATAATATTACCATACATCCATTGATATGTTATGAGATTGCATATTCATCGCTAATCAAGATGACTAACGATTACAGTGTTATTATTAATGTTAGTAATGATTCATGGTTTGGAAATACATTCGCCCCACATCAACATCTACAAATTGCACAAGTACGAGCATTAGAAACAGCTCACCCAATTATAAGAGCTGCAAATACAGGTATATCTGCAATTATTGATAAAAATGGATTAATTATTAAAGAGATAAGCTTAGATACCGAGGGCTTAATTAGTGGAGAGGTATATCCATCAAAAGGGATTAGTCCTTACATGTACTTTGGTGATTATCCGGTTTTGATGTTAATATTCTCTATTATGTTATTTTATTGGAAGTGTTATAAAAAATATGAATAAAGATTATAATCCAAAAGATATTGAGATTAATATACAAAAATTCTGGGAAAAGAATAATTCCTTTGAAACAGATTTCAGTTCCACTGATAATAAATTTTATTGCCTAAGTATGTTTCCGTATCCAAGTGGAAAATTACATATTGGGCACGTTAGAAACTATACAATTGGAGATGTAATCTCTAGAGCACAAAGAATGCTCGGAAAAAATGTATTTCAACCAATGGGCTGGGATGCTTTCGGATTACCTGCAGAAAATGCAGCAATAGCAAATAAAATACATCCTCTTGAATGGACAAAAAAAAATATTAACCATATGCGGGAGCAACTTAAGAGACTCGGATATGCATATGATTGGGGTAATGAAATATCTACAGCAGACCCTAAATATTATGAATGGGAACAGTGGTTTTTTATAAAATTATTAGAGAAGAATTTAGTCTATAAAAAGAAATCAGAAGTAAACTGGGATCCAGTTGATAAAACTGTTTTAGCAAATGAACAAGTAGTTGATGGAAGAGGCTGGAGATCAGGAGCGATTGTTGAAAGAAAAGAAATACCACAATGGTTTTTAAAAATAACAGAATATTCAGATGAATTACTAGAAGGTCTGGAAGATTTAAATGGTTGGCCAACCTCTGTAAAAATGATGCAAAAAAACTGGATTGGTAGATCTGAGGGAACATTAGTCAAATTTAGGATAGCAAATAATGACAATATTTTAGAAGTATATACGACCAGAGTTGATACAATTTTTGGTGTGAATTTTTTAGCAATATCACCAAATCATATTATATTAAAAGATCAGAAAAAAGATAATCCTGTTCTAGCAAAATTTGTTGATAAGTGTAAAAGTTTAAAATTGTCAGAAGAGACAATAAGTTCAATTGAGAAAGAAGGCGTTGATACTGGTTTGACTGCGATAAATCCTTTGGACGGAACTATCGTTCCTATTTGGGCAGCTAATTATGTCCTATCTGATTATGGAACTGGATGCGTAATGTGTGTGCCGGGACACGATGTTAGGGATAATGAGTTTGCAGTAAAATATAACTTGCCTGTAACTAAAGTAATACTTTCTAAAGAGAGTGGGGCAGACCTTGATGATGATATCTTTGTGGGCGAAGGAACTTTAATTAATTCAGGAAAATATACAGACCTTGATTCAAAGTTAGCCAAGAAAAATATCTTGAAGGATTTAGAAAAAATAGACGCAGGTATGTCAAAGATTAATTATAGATTGAGAGACTGGGGTATCTCTAGACAGAGATATTGGGGTTGTCCAATTCCTGTTTTCTATCATGAGGACGGAACTGTTTATCCTGTGCCAGAAAGTGATTTGCCTGTTACATTGCCTGATGATATTGATTTTTCGAAAGATGGCAATCCATTAGAAAATCATCCAACTTGGAAATATATAAAATGCCCATACACAGGCAAAGATGCAATAAGAGAAACAGATACTTTTGATACTTTTTTTGAGTCATCATGGTATTACTTGAGGTTCTTGTCTCCAGACTATAAAGATGGTTTATTGGATCAATCAAAAAATCAGTGGCTGCCAGTTGATCAATATATTGGTGGAATAGAGCATGCAATATTACATTTGTTATATGCAAGATTCTTTCATAAATTAATGAGAGACATTGGCATTGTTGATAGTTCCGAACCTTTTTTATCACTATTATCGCAGGGAATGGTGTTACAAGATGGAATTAAAATGTCTAAATCAAAGGGTAATACAATTGATCCAGATGATATTATTAATAAATATGGCGCTGATACAGTTAGATTATTCATTATGTTTTCTGCTCCTCCAGAACAGAGTTTGGAATGGTCTGATACAGGGATAGAGGGGTCGCATAAGTTTTTAAAAAGATTATGGTCTCTAACCTTCAAGGTATTCAATAACAAGAGTATAGAAAATCCGGATTTACAAAAATCTAGCGATATGAGAACTAAGATACATAAAACCATTAAAAAATTTACACATGATCTTTTTGAAAGAAATAGTTTCAATACTGCTATTGCGTCATCAATGGAATTATTAAACGAAATGATTAAATATAACCAAAGTAAAGATTTTGATAACAAAGTATTGTTAGAGGGTATTGAAAATATCCTTAAAATGTTATCTCCAATTACTCCTCACATTTGTCAGGAACTATGGAATAATCTTAACAAGAACTCATCTCTAATTGATGAGTCTTGGCCAAAAGTTGATAATGATGCATTACTAGAATCTAAAAAAGAGATTATAGTCCAAATCAATGGTAAACTGAGGGGCAAGGTTACTATTAAAACTGATCAAAATGAAGATGAAGTTAATATGATAGTAAATTTAGATGAGAAAATTCATAGCTATTTGAAAGATAGTAATATTAAAAAAGTCATCTATATAAAAAATAAATTAATTAACTATGTTGTGTAAAAAATGAAATTAAATAGCGTACTTATTTCTATGTTACTCGTATTATCTTCTTGTGGCTACTCTATGCGAGGGTCAATAAGCATTCCATCTTCCATTGAATCTGTGGCTGTAGTATCTAGCGAATATAGTGAATTAGTTAATATTCTGAATTCATCATTAGCTTCTTCTAACATACAGACATCAACATCTAAAAGCGATGATATTTACAAGATAGTTATATTATCTGAAGAATTTAATCGAAGACAGTTATCAATCAGTATTTCTGGTAGAGTTAACGAATATGAACTGATATATGATGTCAACTTTGAATTGAAAATTCCAAATAAGAAATCTATAAAAGATAGGGTGACTTTATATAGAGATTATTCATTCGATGAAAATAACGTGATGGGTAATAGTGATAGAGAAAGTGATATAAAAAAAGGGATGGTTTCTACTGCTTCTACATTGATTTTTAATAAACTAATAGCGTCGATAAAGAAGTAACAATTTAAATCTTGTGTATTGCATCGTATGGTGAAATTCTGATTTTATCATGAGTAGACATTCTGTATTCTACAAATTTATTTAGATCTTGAAAATGCATAAAAGGATTTCCAGTTATTTGTTCTTCTATGGTAGATTCTCTTTTTACCGAGTAATCATGTCCAGGCAATATAATTGTATTTTTATCTAATGATGATTTAAGATTCTTTAAAGTTTCAAACATTTCTTCAGGATTTCCACCATGCATATCACATCTTCCACACCCAAATACAAAAAGAGTATCTCCAGCTATTAATTTATCTCCAACATAGTAACATGTGGAGCCTGGAGTATGACCTGGAGTGTGTATTGATTTAATTTTTGTTAATCCAAGTTCAATTATATCTCCACCATGATTTACCACAAAATTATCATATTCTTTCCCCCAGAAAGCCTTCTCTTTATGATTCAAAAATATTTCAATATCATGCGAAGCTAATATTTGGTCAACAGAATTTATATGATCATTATGGCTATGAGTTAAGAGTATTTTTTTTAGAATTAATTGATTATTTTCAATATAACTATATACAGTAGATATATCCCAGGCAGGATCTATAATTGCTGTTTGGCGGGTCTTCAGATCAGTTATCAGATAAATTAGGTTCTGCATTGGACCTACATCAAACGTTTTAATTGCATATGATTGTTTTAATGGTTGCATGATCATCCTCAGTTGTGTAATATTTTAGTCAAATTAAAATACCCTTATTTAATATTATGGCAGAGATAGTTTTAAAACCAGAATTAATTAAAGGCCTTCAAAAGGTTTTAGTTGATTATGAACCTGAAAATGAAGACCCTATTTTAGCAGCTCAGTATCTTTCTGCGGTAGTAGGATCTATTGTTGCTACATCTGGCATACCTGAAAAAGATCAAAATGATATTTTGAACCAATTAATTGATTTCATTAAGTATGTTTATGAGGAACAACGTAAGGCTGGAACAAGTTCTAGTGGTTCTGAAGCGTCAACTAATCCTCAAGCAGCACAAGATTCTTTCGGAAAATGGACTCCTAAATAGTTTAGTTAGTTTCCTCGGTAATTTCTTTGATTAAATCTAGTCCAAAATATACTAATCCAGTGTACAACTGAAGCAGGTCAGCTCCTGAGTTTAGTTTTTCAACAGCTGATTCTTTTGATGTAATGCCACCAGCACCGATTATCACAATATTATCTTTAACAAGACTTTTCATGTTCTTCACCAAAGTATTTGATTTTTTAAAAAGAGGTTTTCCGCTAACGCCACCTTTGTTAGTAAGAAAACTTTTGTCTATAAGAAGATTTTTATCTATAGTAGTATTGGTTGCTATCACCCCATCTATTTCATAATTTAGCATTTGTCTGCATAATACTTCTAAATCATTATCCTCAATATCTGGAGAAATCTTTAATACTAAAGGAACTCTTTTTTTATATTTCTTAGTTAACTCATCATGTGTTTTTTTTATCTCACGAAGAAATTTATCTAAATAATTATCAGAATGTAATTCTCTTAATCTAGATGTGTTTGGTGAAGAGATATTTAATGTTATATAATCAGCTAAAAAAAATATTTCCTTCATGCAGTACTGATAATCCTCATGAGCTGATGCAATTGCTGTGCTACTATTTTTCCCAATATTAATACCTATGGGCTGGTTCCTCTGAATTAATTGTAAATTATTTTTTAAATACTGAACTCCTTTATTATTAAAACCAAGATGATTAATTATGGCAGTATCTTTTATTGATCTAAAAATTCTTGGTTTACTATTTCCATATTGAGCTTTTGGTGTAACAGTCCCTAGTTCAATAAAACCTAAGCCAATATTATTATCAAAGTTGAGGTAATCCCCGTTCTTATCAAAGCCCGCTGCTAATCCTAGCTTGTTAGGAAAATTTAGACCCATTAATTTATTTGACATGTTTACTTTGTTTGTAATAAACATATCTTTTAACCACGATTTATATAAAAATTCTGCAGATGCTAAACTAACTGAGTGTGCAGTTTCAGCAGGCAGCATAAAAATAATATTTTTATATAGATTAAAAAGGCTTTTCGGTAGCTTCATAATTTACAATTGAGAATGATAATCATTGTTATATTTAATAGTTTAACATATTAGTATTGACACTTATTATTATTAAATTTAGAATGATTCTAAATAGCTTTATTAATATTTGTTAATAACTATTTTAGATTATTTATTTAATAATAAGGAGAAATATTATGGGTTTAAAAGGTTCAAAAACAGAACAAAATCTTAAAGATGCATTTGCTGGTGAATCACAAGCAAATAGAAGATATCTTTACTTCGCAGCAAAAGCTGATGTTGAAGGACAAAACGATGTGGCATCTGTATTTAGATCTACCGCTGAAGGTGAGACTGGACATGCACATGGTCATTTAGAGTATTTAGAGAAAGAGTGTGGTGACCCAGCTACTGGCGAACCAATAGGGAGCAGTGAAATGAATTTAAAAGCTGCAATTGCAGGAGAAACTCATGAATACACTGATATGTATCCTGGTATGGCAAAAGCTGCTAGAGATGAAGGTTTTGATGAGATAGCTGACTGGTTTGAAACGCTAGCAAAAGCTGAGCGTTCACATGCAAATAGGTTTACTAAAGCACTAGAAGCAATATCATAAAAAATATTTGTCCCCTTAATTATTATTGAGGGGACATTTTAGAACTTACTTATAATTCACGGAGAATGAAAATGGAAGGTGGGTTACAAAAACCAACAAGGTTTAGTATTGATTGGAAGAACAAAGATTACTTAAACGAAGAGATATTTGAAAAAGAATTAAGAAGAGTTTTTGATCACTGTCATGGATGTAGACGATGCGTAAGTCTATGTAACTCTTTTCCAACATTGTTTGACCTAATAGACGAGTCTAAAACTTTTGAAGTTGATGGTGTGACATACGATCAATTTGATAAGGTTATAGATCATTGTTATCTTTGTGATTTATGTTACATGACAAAATGCCCATATGTACCTCCGCATGACTGGGGTATAGATTTTCCTCATTTAATGTTAAGAGGGAAAGCTATTAAGCATAGTAAGTCAAAGACTTCGATTAGAGATAAAATTTTAACTTCTACAGATATGTTGGGAAAACTAGGATCTCGTAAAATAATAGCACCTATTATAAATTATTTTAATGAAATAAAAATATTTAGAATAATTTTAGAAAAGATTTTACGCGTTCATAGAAATGCTAAGCTTCCAAAATTTTCATCTTATACCGCAAAATCTAAATATAAAAATGTTTCAAATGAGATGAATTTAGATAATAAAGTAGCAATATTTACAACTTGTTATCACAACTACAACGAGCCAAATGTAATTGATGACTTAGTAAAAGTATTAAAGCATAATAATGTTCATGTGGAGTTAATCAAAGATGACAAGTGTTGTGGTATGCCTAAATTAGAATTAGGAGATCTTAAGACTGTAGAGAAAATGATGCAACATAATCTCTTAAAGTTTAAAAAATATGCCAAGAATGGTTATAGAATTATCGCTCCAGTTCCCTCATGTGTTTTGATGTTTAAACAAGAGCTCCCACTACTTTTCCCGGAAAATAAAGACGTGCAATTAGTATCTAAGGCAATATGTGATCCATTTGAATACTTATTAAAGCTTCATGATGCAGGGACATTAAAGATGGATTTTAAAAATGACTTGGGTTCTGTTTTTTATCAAGTAGCCTGTCATCAGAGGGTACAGAATATAGGGCAGGTAACTAAAAAAATACTTGAGCTCGTCCCTAATACAGATATAGATGCACTAGAGAGGTGTTCTGGTCATGATGGGACATATGGTGTAAAAGAAGAAACCCACGAAATAGCAATAAAGATTGCTATGCCCATAGTTAAAGAGTATAACAAATTACAGTCGACTCAGTTTACTAGTGATTGTACGTTAGCGGCACATCATGTGGTTAACGCAATGGGGAATAAGGTTTTGCCTACCCACCCAATCGCATTAATGAGAAAGGCTTACGGATTATAATAAGGAGATTATCAGATGAAGGAATTAATAAGTAAAAATTTATTATCACTAGAGGATTATGAGAAGCAAAGAGAGCAGATTAAATCTGATTTGTTACTTCATAAAAAAAATCGATCAATCACAATTGGAGAAAATATATTATTATTATTTGAGGATTTTGATACGATAAAGTATCAGGTTCATGAGATGTTAAGAATTGAGAAGATATCCAAAGAATCAGATATCAATGAAGAGATTTCGGCTTATACATCATTGATACCAGATGGAAATAATCTAAAAGCAACAATGCTTATTATGTATCCAGATGTAGAAGAGCGCAGGGTTATGTTAAAAAAATTACATAACTTAGAAAATAATATTTATCTATGTATTGATGATACTAAGAGAATGTTTGCGGTTTCAGATGAAGATCTTGAAAGAACGAGAGATGAGAAAACATCAGCTGTCCATTTTTTAAGATTTCAACTTGATAGTAATAGTATGGAAAAATTTAAATCTTCTGACAATATCGTTTTTGGTGCCGCGCATGATAGTTATTCTAGTCATACAAAAATAGATAGTGAAACAAAATCCGCATTATTAAGTGATTTCGAATAAAGTATTATTTATTTTTTACTTTAATCAATACTTCTGTTTGTTCTAGTTCCAAGTGAGCTGGAATATTGGGCATTTTTGAAAATTCTATCTTATCGTTACTTATATCAGTTAGCACATTAGTGCTAGTGTTGTATATATGATGATGTGAATGTAAATTTGTATCATAAAACTTACAATCATTTTGCAAATCAATAGTTTTTAATAATCCGGTTGACTCAAAAAGACACAAAGTATTGTATACAGTTGCTTGTGATATAGGTAACCCATTGTCTCTAACCTGCTCTATTAACTGGACTGCAGTAAAATGCTGATCTTTAGCAAAAACAAGCTCAGCAATTTCTAAACGCTGCTTTGTAGGAGTTATATTATTATCTTTTAACAAGTGTTCGATATTCATAAAGACATTATATAATTTAGTATTCAAACATTAAACACTTTATTTCTTATTCTTAATAATAATTTTATTAATTATAGATGAGTCTTTATCTTGATAATTGCTCTGATTAGCAATTTTCATTAGTTTCCTGCTATATTTAGCGCTCTTAAGATTTAACCCAATTTTATCTGATAAATTCACGGCAATATTTAAGTCTTTTAAATGAAGCCCCGCCTTAAAACCAGGCTCATAATCATTATTTATCATTCTCTCGCCATGCAGGTCAAGAATCTTGCTGTTTGCAAATCCCCCCATTAAAGCTTTTTTTATTAAATTTAAATCACATTTTAATTTTTTTGCTAGCAATAATATTTCACTAACAGATACCATTGTTCCTGCTACCAATATTTGATTACATGCTTTCGTAACTTGTCCTGATCCACTATTTCCTATATATGTTATATTGCTACCTAACACTGATAAGAGATGTTTAATTTTATTAAATATATTCTTTTTGCCACCAACCATTATCGATAAGTTTCCATTTATTGCGCCAACCTCACCTCCAGAAACTGGTGCATCAATTAAGTAACAATTTTTCTTTTCTAATTTTTTTGCCATTTTTTTTGTGACTTCTGGCGAGATTGTACTCATGTCAATTATTATAGAGCCTTTAGATAAGTTAGAAAATAGACCTGTTTTACTAAAAATTACCTCATGAACATCATCTGAATCAGGTAGATTCAGAAATATAATTTTACTTGATTTAGATATCTCAGGAATATTGTCTACATATCTACCGCCTATCGAAGATATTTCTTTAATTACATTAGCTTTCCTAGCATAAAATACAATACTATACCCTGCTGCCATGAGGTTTTTAACCATTGGTTTTCCCATTATACCAAGGCCAATGTAGCCAATTTCATTGTGAGGTTTTTTTATATCCATGATATATTGTATAGAATCTATAGATTTTATCATATGAAAATTAGTTACAAGCAATTCTTTGATAGTCCAGAAGTACCAGAATCATTAATCTATTTGATTTTAGGAAAACCTTATCATTTACAGAACGATGTTCAGTCTAGACTAGAATCTTTTTTTAAAAAGAGTGATTCCTCCATCAAACATTTGGTGGTTGATTCTGACTTTGATATCAATGAAATAAGAAATGATTTTGAAAGTTATTCTCTTTTTGAAGAAAAAAAAGTTCTTGTTTTAAATATAACATCTAATACTATCCCAAAAAAATTACTTGATTATTTATTAAATAATAAAGTGCCTAAAGATTTAAATCTAATTATTAAATTAGGACCGCAGACGCCTGCCTTCAAGAGAGGTAAATTTTTATCTATGCTAAATTCAGAAGGATGCATTATAGAAATATCAGAACTCGCAGGGTTACATCTTAATAATTGGGTAAAACAAAAATTTAAAAAGAATAATATTACTTATAGTGATGAATTTTTTGAAAAGTTAATAGACAAAAACGAGGGCAACACATCTTCAATTTCACAAGAATTATATAAAATGTCTTTATTGAATATATCAGATATATCTGTTTATTTTGATTATCTTCAAAAGGAGTATAAGTTTACAGAGTATGATTTAATTGATTCAATATTAGAACTCAATACTGCTAAGTCTATAAAGATATTAAATTATCTGGAATCAGTAAAGTCACCAGAGGTATATATATTGTTTTTAATAAATAGTGAAATTAAAAAAATTTATTATTTACTAAATAATTTATCACCGCAGCCATATATTCCTAGTCATAAGAAAAGCTTGTATGATACTTTTTCGCGTAAATCTAATAGTGATAATTTATTAGACTTAATAGAGCTTTCTTATGTAATTGATAGAAGGATTAAAACAGGAGCTGGCAACTTTAATGTTTGGCATCAACTTGAAATCCTTGTGGCCTCCTTTATACTTAATGAACCCCTTAATAATATGAACAAAGAGATAGGTTGAATGGATATAAAGAAACAAATAGATAGATTATGCCAGCAATCTTTGTCAGCATCTAGCTGTTCAGGAGAGTATGATTCTAAAATCAAGAATGCTGTCCTCAAGTCTATGTCTGATAATTTGGATATTAATTTTAATAAGATTATTAAAAATAATCTTATAGATGTAAAGAATGCTAATAAAAAAAAATTAAGAGACAGTATGATTGACAGATTAATCTTAAATAAAGAGCGTATTTTATCAATGCAGGATGGTTTGCACCAAATCATTAAAATACCAGATACATTATATAAGACCACAAAGGGTGTTAGGCAAAGTAATGGAATTACAGTGAGCCAGATGAGAGTCCCCTTAGGTGTCATAGGCATGATTTATGAATCAAGGCCAAATGTGACTATTGATTCTGCGGGTCTTTGTATTAAGTCAGGAAACAGTGTAATTTTAAGAGGTGGTTCGGAATCTATAAACAGCAATAAAGCATTAATGACATGTATAACTAAAGCTTTAAAAGATAATGGTGTTCATCAGCATATGGTTCAGTTGGTTGGGACTACTGATCGGAGTGCTGTCACACATTTATTATCCAAGAACAAGCATATTGACGTAATTATTCCCAGAGGCGGGAAAGGACTAATTGAAAAAATAGTTTCCTGTTCCAAGATCCCAACTATAAAACATCTTGATGGTAACTGCCATGTGTATATAGACGAGACTGCAGATATGAATAAAGCTGTAAATATTAGTATTAACTCAAAGACGCAAAGATATGGCGTTTGCAATGCAATGGAAACTCTTTTAATTCATAAAAATTTTTCAAAAAAACATATTATTAAAATTCTTGATGAATATAGTAATAAAGGTGTAGAAATTCGCGGCTGTAAAAATCTTAAAAAAATTAGAAAAAATATTAGTCTTGCAAAAAATAATGATTGGTTTGAAGAATATTTATCTCCCATTATAGCTATAAAGATAGTCAATAACCTTGATGATGCAATTAAGCATATTGGTAAGTATGGTTCATTACATACAGATGCTATCGTGGCATCAGACAAAGATGTGATAGATAAGTTTAAGAGACTAGTAAACTCTAGTTCTGTAATGATTAACACATCGACGAGATTCGCGGATGGTTATGAGTATGGATTAGGGGCAGAAATTGGAATAAGCACTGATAAGTTACATGTTAGAGGTCCAGTTGGGCTTGAAGGCCTAACAAATTTAAAGTATATAGTTAGTAGCCAAGGGAAGTTAAGAAATTAAAAGTAATACACATAAACGAGTAGGGATTTATGGGGGAGCTTTTGACCCCATCCATAATGGTCATATTATCCCAATTGATGAATTATGTGCAATTCATAATCTAGATTCAGTACATTTTATACCTACCAATGTTTCCAATTCAAATAAAAAAATTATTGCTTCTGGAGTTAAACGAATTGAAATGCTAAATATTGCTCTGCTAAATGAAAAATATTTAGTAGATGATAGAGAAATATCAAGGGGAGGTGTTTCGTATACAATCCATACGGTAGAATCAATTTTTAAGCAGTTCCCAGATGATTACTTGTATTTAATAATTGGATTAGACCTACTGGTGGATATAGCTAAATGGGAAAGATTTCATGAAATTATAGGCCTATGTAATATCATTGTTTCTTATAGGGAGATAGATGATATGATGAGCACCTTGGAAAGATCCATAATGAATGAAAGCAGTTTAAAGTCAATTATTTCAACAGATCCAGCTATATTTCATAGTAGTTCATATGGTAAAATATACTTAGAAAAAACTTCTTCAATTAAGATATCATCAACAGAGGTGAGGAGTAAATTGAAAAATAAGGAAATAGTATCAAATTTTATGCCACCTCAACTAGAAGAATGGTTATTAAAAAATAAAATTTATTAAATTATGAAAACACTTAAAAAATCTATTGTAGATATCCTAGAAGACAATAAAGGAGAAAATATTACCTTAATAGATGTAAAAGGTAAATCATCAGTGACTGATCTAATGTTTGTTGTGTCAGGCCGTTCCACTAGGCATGTAAAATCAATAGCAGATAATCTAGTAACTAGGCTTAAAAAAAATAAAATGAAGCCAATAGGGGTGGAAGGTTATAGTTCATCAGAATGGATTCTTGTAGATTACGGAGATTTCTTAGTACATGTCATGCATCCAGAAACCCGAGATTTTTATTCGCTTGAAAAACTATGGGATGAAAGTATAGAGACAGATAGTTATACATATATATAATTTCATGCCAAAAATATTAAAATTATTTACATATTTTCTATCATCATTGCTAACATCTTTATTCTTCATAATTCTAGTAACTGAAAATACAAGCATTGTCTCAAATTTATATAAAGAAAAGATTGTTGAATATATACAATCTGAATCAAAACTTAGGTTTAATTTTAATAGTCTTGATATAAAATGGAATGGACTCCACCCTAATCTTATTTTTAATAAAATATCTTTGTATAAGCTTGATGAGGAAGTTTTATATCTTGATGGGGATAAACTCATTATTAATATTGACATGATAGAGTCATTATCTAATTTTAAATTTAAAATATCAGGGCTCAATATCGTAAAATCTGAAATATCATTAATTTATGATAAAGATGGATTGTTCTTAAAGGGCTATAACTTACTACATAATAAAAAAACAAATGGAAAATCTGGATTTAGTGACCTAGGGGATATTAAATTTCGTATAAGTGATTCTAGTATAAACATAAAGTCTCAGAAAATAAGTAATGAATATAATTTAAAGAATATAAATTTAGTATTATTTTCTGAAAATAATAGTATTAAATTATTTACAACATTCAACCATAAAAATAATGATGAAGTCATTCATTTTGCATCAAAATTCTCATTAGATGATAACTATGGAATTAATGGAAAATTTTATAGCCAAGGACTTAACATAGATCCTCAGGGAGTGTCTTTTTTTTCAAATAAATTAAAAATATTATCTTCTAAGTTAAATTATACTCTCTGGGCTGATATTAAAAATAATTCTCTGCTTAATCTTCAGGGTTCATTGAATATAAAAGATATATCGCTGATAAATATAATTTCAAAAAATAAAATAGAACTAAAAAATCTATATACAGATTTAGGGTATCGGTTACTAAAAAATAAAAGCAATATATTACTTAGTAACTTAAATTTTTCAACAGAAGATGCTACTTACAAGGATAATGCTGTCCGCGCAACATTTGATGGGTTTAATTTGGCTAATATCTCTGTAGATAAATTATATGTAAAAGATATGAAAAATATAATTAATTTTATACCTATGTTTTCTAAGAAAGCTGTTAATAATACACTTAAAAATATACATGATGGCCACCTAAGTAATCTTGTGTTATTAGATCTAGATAATAAGAGGTTTAGGTATGGCGTGGATTTTAAAGGGATAGAGTTTATTAACAATAGTGGTTTATCTATGAATAAAATTACTGGAAATTTAACGGGTAGTAGCAAATCAGGAAAGTTATTAATTGGCGGCAAAGAGGTTGAGGTTACTATTAATGATAATGATAAGTTTAAATTATCTAGGTTAAATGGATTAATATTTTATAAAGTTTCTAGCAATATGATATCATTAAGTTCTGAAGAATTACAATTAGGTGACTCCCACCTAGCTAACATCTATGGTTCTTTCTCTGATGACCAGTCAAAATATAAAATTAATATTGAGGGTGATTTAAATAGTCTAATGAATATCATACCTATTAAATATAATAAGTTAATCAGACCAAAAAATATTTTTCTTAACTCCGAATATAGTCTTGATTACCGTGTTTTGAAGAATAAAGAAAAAATAAATTCTTACGGAGCTATAGATTTTCATAACCTAGTGATTAATGATAAAAAGAATAACATTATAATTAATTCTAAAAAACTTAGAATTAATTTTTTTGATAAATATATTCAATCCTATAAAAATGAATACTATATTAATAATAACAAGTACTCTTTAATATTAGATACAGATGTAGTGGGTAATAAAATTAAATATAATTTAAATTCAAAGGGAATTCTAACATCTGCTTTCATAAAGAATTTTACTGATAATAAGTTAGTAAAATCTTTTGAGGGATCAGCGCCTGCTAAATTAAAAATAACTTACCAGCCTTTTGACAAGATAATATATTTAAAATTAAGTAGTAATATGAAGGGAATGTCATTTAACATTATTCCACCATTAAATAAAAATTTTGCAGAGTCTAAGAGACTAGAAATTATATATGAGTTAAACGATAATGCTAAAAAATATATCAATATATCTTATGATATATATGAAATGAAAGTTTCAAGGCAAAAAACTTTTCTTTCTATTTCAGTTTATTCTCCTGATATAGAGGGCTTAATAAATCTTCCTGACACAATAACCAATGACAATAGATTAACTGCCCGTTTAAACTATTTTAATTTAAATAAGTTTAGCGGAGCTTCAGATCCTGAATTATATCCATTCTTGGACTTAAGTATTAGAAAAGCAAAAATTAATGATTATTATTTTGATAATTTACAAGTTATGACTTCTCCGGTTAACGAAGGGATGATAATAGAAAGACTTAATTTTAAAAATAAAGATTTAAGCATGAAGGGTAATGGGAAATGGATAAAATCATCTGATGAACAAATTACTTTTTTTGACACAGTATTTCAAAGTAATAATTTTGGAAATTCTCTGAAATACTTGGGTTACCCTGGAATTATTAAGGAAGGAAATCTGTCGTCAAGATTAATAGGTCAGTGGAAAGGACCTCCTGAGAATTTTTCTTTTAATAATTTTGATGGAAAAGTTTCACTTGATTTGAAAGATGGTGAGCTGCTTCAGGTTACAAAACAAACAAGAGCTATAGGCCAGTTGCTTGGGTTATTTAGTATTTCATCATTAAAGAAAAGGCTATCATTAGATTTCAGCGATTTTTTTTCTAGTGGATTATCCTTTGATACGATGACTGGTGAATTTAACTTTTCTAAAACTAAGGCAAAAACCAAGGATTTACTACTAAAAGGTACTTTTGGTGAAATGAGAGTAAACGGAGAATCAGATATATATAATAGGTCTCATAACCAGCGACTGATTTATATACCTGATTTGTCATCAATGAGTCTAATTTCCGGCACTTTACTGGGAGGACCAATCGGTGCTCTTGCATCAATATTTTATGATAAAGTTCTGAAAGAGATGGATATTAATACTAATCAATTGGCAGCTGTAGAGTATTCTATCAAGGGTTCATGGGATGATCCTGAGATAAAAGTAATAGAACCATTTAAACCCATTGAGAATTAATATATTCTTAGTATTCATACTGAGATAAATATATGGCTAGGATAGCATCAATACAATTAACGTCAGGCCCCAATATTCAAGCTAATCTTCTTGAGGTATCTAAATATCTTGAAGAAATTTCCAAAGGGAAATCAAAATTGGTTGTTTTGCCAGAGAACTTTGCTTTAATGCCAGAAAATGATATATCTTTTGTGCAAAATGCTGAAGTTGAGGGATCTGGGCCAATCCAAGAATTTATTTCAGAGAATGCTACAAAATATAAAATTTGGATTATAGCAGGCACTATCCCTATTAAAACTAAAAACCCTAATAAAGTAACATCATCTACTCTCGTTTTTGATGATAAAGGTCAAATAGTCGCCAGGTATGACAAAATACATTTATTCGATGTTCAGTTACCTCATTCTGATGAATCATATAATGAGTCTGAAGTTTTTGAGCCTGGAAAAGATCTGAAGGTCATAGAAACACCAGTTGGCATTATTGGACTAAGCATTTGTTATGATCTTCGTTTCCCAGAACTTTTTAGATTACTACATTCATCAGATGTTGAAATAATTGTGCTACCAGCAGCCTTTACGGAACAAACTGGTAAAGTTCATTGGGAGACATTAGTAAGAGCTAGAGCTATAGAAAACCTTTGTTATATGGTCACATCATGTCAAGATGGCTACCATATTACTGGAAGACAAACGCATGGTAATAGCATGATAGTAAACCCTTGGGGACAAATAATGTCCAAAATAGCATCTGGCAGTGGGTTTGTTGAATCTGAGATAAACCATAAGCAATTAACTTCAATAAGAGAGAAGTTTCCTGTTCTTGAACACATAACTTTAGTAGGTGACAAATGAATTATATACAAAACCTTATCTTAGATAATTATGACCTAACAAATGAAAAACTTGAGAATATACTTTCAGCAGCATGTCCTAAAAATATAGACTTTGCAGATTTATATTTTCAATATACTAATTCTGAAGGTTGGCAATTAGAAGACGGTATTGTTAAAAGCGGTTCATCAAATATAGATAGTGGAGTTGGAATTAGATCTGTGGCTGAAGACAAGTCTGGTTTTGCATATAGTAATAATTTTAACTATGAAAATTTAATTTCTGCAGCTAAAACGTCTAAATGTATAGTGAAGAGTGGGCAAAGCAGAGAAATACAGCTTGGTAATTCTCAAGATATAAGAAAACTATATAACCCAGTCTCACCTTTAGATTTTAAGACAGATGATGTGAAAGTTAAATTTTTAAAAGATATTGATAAATATGTACGAGATAAAGATGACAGGGTAGAGCAAGTGATTGTGAGCTTAGCTGGGACATATGATTCTATTTTAATTCTCAACACGGATGGTATTAAGGCTTTTGATGATAGACCTTTGGTTAGATTTAGTGTGATGGTTATTTTAAAAGTAGGGGATCGAAGAGAACGTGGTTCTTCTGGCGGCGGCGGCAGATACTCTTATGATGAAATAATCGATACAAAATTTGCCTATGAATTTGCTGATGAAGCAATTAGACAAGCAGCTGTAAATCTTCAAGCCGAAGATGGGAAAGCAGGATCTATGACAGTTGTGTTAGGGCCTGGTTGGCCCGGAGTACTTCTACATGAGGCTATTGGACATGGACTTGAAGGTGATTTTAATAGAAAAAAAACTTCAGCTTTTTCTGATTTAATAGGGAAGCAAGTTGCTTCTAGCCAATGTACAATTGTTGATGATGGCACAATTTCAAAGAGAAGAGGATCTTTGTCTGTAGATGATGAAGGTTGTGAGACAAAATGTAATACATTGATTGAGAATGGAATCCTCAAAGGATACATGCAAGATAAAATCAATGCTAAACTTATGAATGTTAGCCCTACAGGAAATGGAAGAAGAGAAAGTTATGCATGCTTGCCTATGCCAAGAATGACGAATACTTTCATGTTACCTGGTGAGTTTAACCCGAATGAAATAATAGAATCTGTCAAAGACGGAATCTATGCTGTCAATTTTTCTGGTGGCCAGGTTGATATAACAAATGGACAATTTGTGTTCACGGCATCAGAAGCATATTTAATTGAAAATGGAAAAGTCACTAAACCGATTAAAGGTATGACCCTAATTGGAAATGGACCAGAAGTTTTAAAAAAAGTATCTATGGTAGGGAATGATTTAAAATTAGATGATGGAGTTGGCACGTGTGGGAAAGACGGACAAAGTGTTCCAGTAGGAGTAGGACAGCCTACCCTTAAAATAGATGAGATAACTGTTGGGGGAACACAAGTATGAGCTCTAACAGAAATGACATATTTGTCTATAAAGATAGACTCCAAGAAATTTATAAAGATTTAAATAAAAAATATAGTCATGAATTTAACTTAAGTATATCAAATGGTTATACAGTAACCTCCAGATCATCTAAGGTAGAAAATATAGAATACCATGAGGATATGGCCTTAAACGTAACCGTTTATAATGATTTTAAAAAAGGAAATGCCTCAACAAATAACTTATCTTCGGAAAATATTATCAAAACTATTGAAAAAGCTGAAAATATTTCTCAAAAGACACAAGCTGATGATTGCCAAGGTCTTCCTGAATCTAATTTTACAGAAAAAGAGTGGGATAACTTGGGAATATATTATCCAAGAGATTTAGAAATCGAAAATGTGATAGAAATGACAAAAGATTGCGAGGCAGAAGCTTTTAAAACAGATAAAAGAATATCAAATTCCGAAGGATCAACATTTTCATTTTCTAAAAATTCACATATGATTTTAAATACTAATGGAGCGTATGGAGCATACAACTCGACAGACTATTCTTTATCCTGTATCGCTTTAGCGGAAGAAAATAAGTTAATGGAAAGAGATTATTGGTATTCTTCTTCCAGAGATTTTAAAAAATTGGAGGAAGGATCCAGTATAGGTAAAAAAGCTGCTCAAAGAGTTCTGTCTAGACTTGGAGCTAGAACTTTGAAAACGCAAGTTTGCCCTGTTCTATTTTCACCTGAAATGTCTGCATCTATTATTAGTAATTTTTTATCAGCTATCAATGGCTCGGCTATTTATAAAAAATCAAGCTTTCTACTAGATAAAGTTAACGAAAAAATATTTCCAGATTTTGTAAATATACGAGAAGAACCATTACTGTCTAATGGTCCTGCAACTCGGCCATATGATTCCGAGGGTGTTTTGACAGAAAATAAGAATATTGTCGATAACGGTATTCTAAAAACTTATCTGCTAGACACCTATTCATCTAGGAAGCTTAAAATGGATTGTACTGGAAATGGTGTTTTAACTAATATAACCATGAACTCAAGCGAGCCGTTAGTCTCGGATATTGTTTCTACACTAAAGAATGGTATATATATAACAGACATGATGGGTAGTGGAGCTAATACTTTAACTGGTGATTATTCTAGAGGGGCTTTTGGATATTTAGTTGAGAACGGTGAAATACAATATCCAGTAACAGAAATAACTGTGGCATCTAATTTGTCTCAAATGTTTCAAAATATTGTTGCTCTTGGTGATGATATTGACTTAAGAAATAGAATTAGAACAGGTTCATTGTTGATAGATAATATTACCATTGGTGGAACTAACTAATATTCATCACAAGGGACACTGTAAAAATAATCAGAATTAAAATTAGCATTGTTGATATTGTCGTCTGCCTTAGAAGATAATCCTCTAGTATGGTAAATTTATTTCTCAAGCCTATAAAAGAGAAGATATTTTCAGTTTTATTTATCATACCGAAAAGATACTTTATTAATAACTTAATATATTTAATTTTACCTCTATATAACCAGTCAACATCTAAAGTTAAAGTCAGAGTTCTTTCTAAATATTTTAGGCTGATAAAAAATGCTAATGCTGAAAAGAACAGTAAATGTAATTGAGAAACAACATGATTCCCGGTATAAGGAATAAAATCTACGGGATATGGTAGTAGACCATAAAGTAATTGAGGCCAAACTCCTATGATAATGCATATTGCCGAAGCTGCAATCATTGCATATTTCATATATATTGGAGGATCCGTTGTAATGATTTTTTTATCTCTATGAAAAAATACGAACCATGGGAACTTTATGCCTGCGTGAAGAAATACACCAGCTGACCCTACTAATAGCATTAACCATACTAGCTGCATTCCCTCATGAATACTGGCGTCAACTATCATTGATTTAGAAATAAAACCGGATGTCAAAGGAAACGCTGAAATCGCTAAAGCACCTATGATTCCACATATTGCTGTCAAAGGCATTGTTTTGTATAAACCACCAACATCTGTACATTTACGTTTATTAATCATATAAATAACACTTCCTGCTGACATTAGCAGTAGACCTTTATATATGATGTGCGAAAAAGCATGAGCTGCCGTTCCATTAATAGAAAGTTCTGTTCCTATTCCAATACCGACAATCATAAAGCCAACTTGGTTTACGATACTGTATGAAAGTATTCTTCTAATATCATTTTCAAGTAAGGCATAGATAATCCCATACATAATCATATATATTCCAATTAGCATTAGTACATGGCTTCCAGCAAAAGTAACTATCAATATGAAAACAGAAGTTTTTGTCGTATAAGCCGAAAGAAATACTGTTGAAGAGTAACTACCTTCTGGGTATGCGTCGGGTATCCATTGAGAAAACGGAGGAGCGCCTGCATTTAATAAAAATCCGATGAGTATCATCCAGTTATACCAAGTATCCAAATTTAATAATCTTATTTGTAAATTATTTGTATCTATATATAAACCTATAATTCCCAATAATAAAATTAGACCTCCTAAAAGATGCATAATAAGATATCTATTGCCTGCAGATAGAGATTTATCTGAATTAGATGACCAGATAACCATTGTGGACGCAATAGCCATAATTTCCCAGAAGACATAGAGTGTTAAAAAGTCACCAGAAAATAAAACAAAGATGGCCGAAGATATATACATGAGCACCATTGCTTTTTCTTTATAACTATCTCTATAAATTGAAAATAATTTTCCAATTAACCCCATGATCAAAAAGACTAAACAGAAAAGATATGCAAGCTTTGAATATGAAAAATAATTAATAGAAGCAAGGCTGCTTTTATATACATAATCCACATTATTTGTAATAAATAAAAGTATAAATAATGATATTAAAATAGAGCCTATGGATATTAGATTTGCTTTTTCTTTAAAAAGAAAAATAAATAACGAACCTATGGCTAATGGGAAGGCTGGATGACCAATAAGACTGCTAATCATAATAAGTATCTCCTTTCTTTAGTATGACAGCTATAGTTTTTGCAATGATAATTAAACTGATACATGCTAAGAATCCAAAAATAGGATAGAAGCCAAGTATACTATCTATATTAAAATTAACTTTCTTAAAATTATAGAATACATATAAATATGGGGTTACATTTATCAGCAAGATAAGTGTATAAATTATTTTATTTCTATCATTCATGTTAAATAATATTCTCTGTAATAAATTTTATAATAAAATCAGTTTTGAAAAAAAGAATTACTGCGATAAAGCCAACAATAATCACCGGGAAGGCTAGAGGCATATCTTCACAACTAGGGCTTTTGTAGTCAAATTTTGCTTTTTCAAAATATGATTTATAAATCATTGGAAAATAATAACTCGCATTAAGTAATGTGCTTAAGACAATTACAGCAAGCAAGTATAAATTTTCTGATTCCATAATACCGAGTAATAAATACCACTTGCTAATAAATCCAATTGTTGGAGGTAAACCAATCATGATAAGTGCACCGATAGTCATTAGCAGACAAGTAATAGGTAATTTTGAAGAAAGGTTATTCATTTCACTAACATTTTTAATACCTGTTTGTGTTGCAATAATGCCTGCAGAAAGGAATAGCATTATTTTTCCTAAAGCATGAAATATCAAATGAAGAACGGCAGCTAAAATAGAATATGGCGCCAAGATTGCCGTAGCTAAAACTATATATGACAATTGACCAATAGTTGAATATGCTAAGCGTAATTTAATATTATCTTGGTTTAGAGCAATAAAGGATGACGATATAATTGTAAATGATGCAAAGAGTATAATAATTATATTTGCGCCACTCTGTGTCAATACATCTACTCCAAATATGAACAAAAAAACCTTTAACATTATGAATACTCCAGATTTAACTACAGCCACAGCATGAAGTAGTGCGCTCACTGGTGTTGGCGCAACCATTGCAGATGGTAACCATTTATGAAATGGCATGACTGCAGATTTAGCAATTCCAAATAAATATAAAATGACAAGAATGTATATGGCAGTATTATTATAACTAGTGAATATACCGCCAACTTTATAGTCTAAAGTCCCAGTCAATATATAGGTGAATATTATTGCTGGTAAGAAAAATATTATAGATGTTCCGAGTAAATAGTATAAATATTTCTTACCATTTATAATTGATTTTTTGTCACCTTTGAATGTTACAAGTGGATATGTAGCAATTGTCAATATTTCATAAAAAACAAAAGTAGTTAATAAATTAGATGAATAGATAATCCCATTGGTAGCTAGCATTGATAGTGTAAAAAATATATAAAACTTTGGTTTGTTTTGGTACTTATTCAATTCTAGATATCTTTCTGAAAAAATAGATACCATGAGCCATAGTCCATTTGAGATAACTAGAAAGATTACACCTAAATAATCTAAGCTAAATGATAATGGGATTCCTGGAATAATATTAACTATATCAGTTTTTTGATTAATCAAGATATCTTGTATGCTGATTATGTATAAAGCATATACAAGAGATGCGAGACTTATGAATATAGAAATCATACCGGTAAAGGCTTCTTTTCTAAGCAGATAAATAATTACTATACCAAGAGCTAGAAACAGAATATGTGATAATAAAATACTCATTGATTTATACTACTATAAAAATTATTTGATATTTGTTCGGAAATGCCAAAAGTTAATGATGTATCAACACCAAGATATATCGTTAAAGCAGCTAGAAAGTAAACACATAGCAATTGATAACTTGTTGCTACTGAAGCATCATGATTGAGCCTCGCAGAAAAATAAATCTTTTCAATTAATAGCCAGGCATAAAAGAATGTCATGAAAGAGGTGATCAGTATAATGCCACTAATATACCAATAATCAGATTGAAGTATTGCTGAAATTAAATACCATTTGCTTATGAATCCAGATGTTAACGGCAACCCTATTAAACCAAGTAATAATATTACGAAAGCTGACATGAGTAATGGATATTTCTCTCCTAGTCCTGAGAAGTCATCTATACTCACGTTTTTATTATTTATAAATAAAATAGTAACCACTAAAAATAGCCCAGTTTTGATGATTGAGTGATTAAATACATGTATGAGGGATGCTGTTAATCCATCTGGGGTTAATAGCATTATTGCTATGATTATATAACTTAATTGAGCAACACTTGAATAGGCTAGCATTTTTTTAATTTCATTTTGTTTGATAGCATATAAAGTTGATAATAAAACCCCTATGAGTGATAAAAATAAAACGAGCTGGGCAAGATTATAATACTCTAATGGATTTATTGAGTTGAATATATCTAAAAATACTCTAAGTAAAATATAGATGCCTATTTTAGTAGATGTTCCTGAAAAGTATGAAACTATTATAGACGGGGCATACGAATATGTTCTTATTAGCCAACCATGCAGTGGAAATAGAGCTGTTTTAATGCCGACACCTATGAGAAACATAGCTATGGAAAGAGACATAGAAAGCGAGATACTGCCATTCCCTATCTTATTTGATAGATCCGTCATATTCAGAGTACCTGTATTTACATATAAAATGCCGATTGCAAATAATATAAATACCGCGCCAATGCTTCCAATAAATAAATACTGTATAGCTGCAAGACTGGAAGCTTTATAATTACCTTGGGATATAAGAAAATAACTGGCAAGTGAAGAAATTTCTAAAAAAACAAATAAGTTAAATATATCATTTGTGAGAACGATACCTGAAAATCCAACATTGCAAAGTAGCCAAGCAATATAAAATAAATGTATATTATCGTCTTCTACTTGTGATTTTATGGTCTTATTTCCAGCTATCAAACATATGAAAGCCATAAAATTGATAAGCAAAAGAAAGTAACATGATAGTAAATCAGCGTTTAATCTAATACCAATAGGTGCTTTCCATGAGCCAAGTTCATATAGTATATTCCCATTCTGATAAACATCTTGGAAGAGTATTAGTATCAGCAAAATATTCAAGAAAGATACGCCTAGGCTTAAATTATAGACATACCTATTATCTCTGACAAGTAATAGTATTGGAGCAATTAATAGAGGTAATACTATAATTAATACTGGTAACTGATTCATTTTTTATATCTTATCCAGTTCATGTTCTTCTATTGAATTATACTTTTGTTTAACCTTAATGATTAAAGCAAGAGCAAGGCTTGTTGTCGCAATACCAACAACAATTGCTGTAAGGATTAAGACATGAGGCAAAGGATTAGAGTAGATTAATTGATCGTCATTCAGAATTGGAGGGATTCCGCCATCAACTTTACTTATAATTAAGTAAAAGATAAATACTGAAGACTGAAATATATTTAAACCAATTACCTTTTTAATTAAATTTGATTCTCGGATTATTATGAATAAACCTAGAAGAAATAAAATCATATTAAGTACGAATAGCATTATTTTTCCTCGCTAATATCATTAAATGAATAAAACACCAAAACCATTACATTACTGACAGTTAAACCCACTCCCAGCTCAACTAGGAATATTCCTAGAAGTTGACCATTTATTGGCGTATTTGATAAATAGTTATATTCTAAAAAATTACCACCAAGTAAGATACCTAAGAAACCAACCACAAGATATAAAATTACACCTAAAGCCATTAAAGATTTTGAAGTATTAACACTCAGGATTGATTTGCCAATATCTAACCCAAAAATAATATTATATAAAATAAAACCTGCTGCAAATATTACCCCTGCTTGAAATCCTCCGCCTGCTGAGAAGTCGCCATGGAATTGTACATATAAACCAAATAATAAAATTACAGGAATCAGTAGCTTAGTGACTATTCTGGGAATTATATGATGTCTCATGAATTACTCTTTCTTTTTCTTAATATTCCTAAGACTGATATCCCAGCAATAAATATTACAACAACTTCCCCAAGTGTATCAAACCCTCTGTAGCCAGCTAAAATAGATGTTACAACATTAGGAACACCCATCTCTGTTTTAGATTTATTAATATAATATTCACTAACTTGTGAATTTGATGTTTGGTTAAATTTACCAAATTCTGGTAAATCAGATACTGCGAAACTTAGTAAACCTAGCAGTAATAAAAATAATACTATTAATGGAAAAGAAGGAGTTTTAGATTTCTTTACCATAACATCCGTATGCTTCAAAGTACTTAAAAATAAAATTGTAGATATTCCAGCACCAACAGCAGCTTCTGTTAAAGAAACATCTACGCCGTCTAATAATAAAAAAATAAGAGCAGATATAAGACTGAAAATAGTTGTTGCCATAATTGCTGAAAATAAATTTTTAACAAACATTATGTAGATAGCAATAGCTATAAGAATTGTTAGTAGCAAGTATAAGAATATAATAATTATTTTATTTCCCCATTGGTCTTAGAGTGTTTTAAAAATGCTTGAGTTAAAGCATGAATAGCTGTGCTGCCAGTTATATATAAGAATACTAATATCAGTAATAATTTTAAGCTAAATAATGAGAATCCATAATGAAACATTAGTCCTAATATTATCAGTAAAGTTGCAAATGTATCTACAACTGAAGCTGCATGGGTTCTAGCAAGAAAATTATCAAATCTAAAGCAACCTATGGTACCTATTAACGCTACTATAACTCCGACTATTAATAAAATACTAATTATTATACTCACTTAGACGCCTCTTTATCTTCATAGTATTTTAGTATAACTATAGTAGAGATGAAATTAATTAGAGCATACACCATAGCAATATCAGTAAAGTCTTTCTCAATAGAAACTGTGCCGACTAACAGGATAAGAAGAACAATTTTGGTTCCAATTAGGTTGACCGTTAATATTTTTGTATAAATCTCATTTGCCGTAATAAATCTAATAATAGAAATAACGAGAGCAATAGATAGTATGAGAATAGCTAGCATACTAATTTCAGACATCTTTCTCCTCGCTTGGCAGATAGTTTTTTTCTGTAGATTTTATCTTTCTATCCATTTCATTTGATTCCAGAGACTCTTTGAACTGAGCATCCAGGGTATGTACTGTAAATGTATCTCCATCGACATCAATTGTGACTGTTCCTGGAGTTAGAGTTATTGAATTAGCATACAGAACATGTCCTAAGTCAGATATTTGAGATGATTTAATCTTAATAATTTGAGGACTAATTTTTCTATTCGGGATAACTATATACAAACAAACTTTTATATTTGAAATTATAATTTCTTTAAACAACCATGGAATATAAAGTAATAAGCCTTTAGCACTAAAGTTATGAAAACTAATTTCCTCATCAATCAAGTCCATTCTATTCATTATATAGATCACAAAAGCTGTTGAAACCAAACCTAAAAACAACATGAGGGGTGCTATCAATCCTGACAATATAAACCAAAACACAAAAATACTCACAAAAATTATGATGAGATGATTTTTCTGATTATACTTCTTTGCTGGTTCGGCCATATCCTATTATATATAGAATATTAGAATTTAACCATGATCACTGTATGAGTAATGAGATATCTATAACTTTAATATTTTTTGTTATTGAGCCTATAGATATAAAAGAAATGCCCTTAATGGCATATTTATTGATATTAGCAAGATTGATATTTCCTGAAACTTCAATAGGAACCCCTTTGGTTATAGCTAATACCTTCTTTAGTTTAATTATTGAAAAGTTGTCTAAGAGTATTCGGTCTACCTCTAAATTTTTAAAAATAGCTACCTCATGAAGTGTTTTTGCTTCAACTATAATAAGTTTTTTTAATTTTTTAGCCTTTCTGATAAATTCTTCAGGGTCATCAATAGCCTTTAAATGATTTTCTTTTATTAAGATTGATTCCGAAAGGTTTTTTCTATGTGCATAACAACCCATTATTTGACATGCATAACTAATAGCATATCTCCAACCTGGAAGAATTTTTCGCGTATATAATATCTTGATATCCTTATTCTTAATCTTATCTTGATATCTTTTGGTTAAACTAGAAACACCAGACAATGTTTGCAAGAAATTTAAGGCTGTTCTTTCACCTTTCAGTATAGATTTAATATTTCCAGAAATAATTCCTACATTTTCCCCTTTACAAATATTATCTCCATCATTAAAGTACCATTTGATTTTAACATTGGAATCTATCGCTTTGAAAACTTCATCAACCCATTTTTTCCCACACAGAATACCAGGCTCTTTAAAGATTAATTTTGCCGAAACTTTTTTTGTATTTAATAATGCCGATGTAATATCATTATTGCAGTTGTCTTCTGTTAATGCAGATTTGATATGTTGGCTCAGTAATTTCTTATCTATTTTATCAATCCTCATTATTTTTAAAATACTCTTTGGTGGTGCTAAAAATAATTGGACTCAGTAGTATCAATGCAATTAGGTTTGGTAATGCCATTAAACCATTCATGATATCTGCAATTAACCAAATTAAATTTAATTCAGTAGTGGCGCCTATAGGTATAACTATTATCCATAATATTCTGTATAAATTAGAAACTGATGACCCGAATAGAAATTCAGCACATTTTTCTCCATAATAACTCCATCCAATAATTGTACTAAACGCAAAAAGCGCTAACCCTATTACCACAATATACTTCCCAAACAGAGGAAGCCCTTGACTGAATGCCATTGTAGTCAAAGCAGCTCCATTTGTACCGGTTAACCATGTGCCACTAATTAAAATTACAAATGCTGTTATCGTGCAAACTAATAAAGTATCAATTAACGGCTCAAGCATAGATACTGATCCTTGTTTTACTGGATTATTTGTTTTCGCAACTGCATGCGCTATAGGAGAGCTACCCAATCCAGCTTCATTAGAAAAGATACCTCTTGAAACTCCAAATCTAATTGCCATCCATATAGAAGCTCCTGCAAAACCTCCAGTTGCAGCTGTAGATGTAAAGGCTGAATTTATAATTAATAAAAATATTTCAGGAATCAGAGAAATGTTGGTAAAAATTATAAACAGCCCTCCAACGATATATATGAGTGCCATTGTAGGTACTAAACTAGAAGCTGCTCTACCTATGCTTTTAATACCGCCAAATATCACTAATGCAACTAATATGGCTATTACTGATCCTATAATTATTTTAGACACCCCAAATTCTATAGAGAGTACTTGTGCGACTGAGTTAGACTGTACGCTGTTACCAATTCCAAATGCAGCTATCATTCCAAAAAATGCAAATAAGTAAGCTAAGAAATGATATTTTTTTGTTAAGCCATTTTTAATATAATACATGGGGCCGCCAACATAATTTCCCAAAGCATTTTTTTCTCTATATTTAATTGCAAGAAATGCTTCTGCATATTTAGTTGCCATTCCAAAGAGGGCGGTAACCCACATCCAAAAAATAGCTCCAGGTCCACCCAAAAAAATAGCTGTTGCTACTCCTGCAATATTTCCTGTACCCACAGTTGCAGATAATGCTGTCATTAGTGAGTCAAAGGAAGATATTTCCCCGTCATCCTCATCCTGTGATTTTTTAAACAAGGATTTAAACCCATACCCTAAATTAAAAAAAGGGAATCCCTTTAAGCCAAAAGTTAAATAGACTCCTACTGCTAATAACAAAATGAGAGTCATTGGCCCCCATATAACGCCACTTATTGTATTTAAAATATTTTCAAGTGAGATATTTTGGCTATTCATTTTTTTGTAAAATATTAATAACATCATTTCTAGTACTATTTTCAGATTTCAATTCATTAAGAATAATATCTGAATAATGAGCTATATTTATTTTTTCATTATGTTTAGTGGCAACTATTGATGAATACTGAGAATATTCAAATGTGTTAGGTAAGCTAGAGAATAGATCTTCTGTAAATTTAGTATTATTAAACGACTTATCTTGAATGATTAATACTCCATTATTAGCCAAACCATTAAACGCATTCACAATAAGATTTATTTTTTCCTTATCTGTCATGTCATTCAAGATATTCATCATACTAATAACACTATATTGGCCATTAAATTCTATTTGATTATTTTTATAAGAATTTATGCTTAACTTGCTTTTTAAATTATCCGGCAAATATTTCTTCATATTGGTTACATTAAAGTCTTCGCTAGTGATTTCAGTTGAATGAGTTACGTTAATATAATCACTCATCAATATCTCTGAAGACAGAAGGCCATCTCCTCCAATATCACAAAAGGTTACAGATTTAGTGCGACCAAAATAATTTATTATAATTTGTTCGACGATAGCACTAATAATTCCATTCGAGTGATGTCGACTAACATCTTGTATATCTATGTTGCTATCAGAGCTATTTTCTAAGAAATAATTTAATGAACTATTTTTCTTAGGAGGCTGTTTTTTACCAATTCTCATTGACATAACCCCATCATTCTCAGCCCAGATATTACTCATACCCCACCATTTTTGTCTACTCTGAAACATTACCTCGAGTGAGCTCCTAGACCAGTAATTTTTTTCAACCCCTTGTCTTTCTGCATAAACAGGAAGTATTACAGATCCATCTGAATCTACTAAGTACATCAGATGTCTTAAAAACGAAGCCCCCCAATTATTAGCAAATAATGGAAAACTTATCCCTAAATAAATACGATGAAAGCTGCCTTTTGCAAAAGGGTAATATACAGAAGAAATCTCATTATTTGTAGGGGAAGACCTAAAAACTTTAGAATCACAGGTGAGACTAATGATGTCACCTTGTGGTTTAATCATATTGTGTTTATCACGGGTATCAGAGCAATAGTAGTCTAAATCCTCATCAATATATTTAGCTGATTTATGAATTAATATATTTGTCATTTTTTTGTTTTATTAAAGTTTATGGAATGATAACATGCGTTTAGAAGAGCAACAATACAAGAGAATGTTCATGGTAGAAGAAGAACATAGTATTTTGATTGAAAATACTGAAAGATACACAGAGTGGAAGGATCTCAAGATAGACAACGGGTCTCGTCGAGCTTACTGCTGTAATAAAGAGATGAATATATCCCCCAAAGCATATAAAATTTTAGAATTCCTTATAAAGAATCCAGACATAGTCTTTTCACGCGAAGGGATCATAGGTTCTGTTTGGGGCAACAAGGTAAAGATAGGTCATAGAGCTATAGATGTACATATGAGCGAATTAAGAAAAGCTCTTAAACCTAATATTTTTTGTAAAATGAAAATAAGAACCGCAAGATCTTTTGGTTATGCGATTGAGTATAAAAATTGTGAAAATTTATAGATATAACCTTAACAAAACTTTAACAAAAAATATCTTTACAATATCTTCGAATAAATTATTATTTGTGTGACAGAAGAAATCAGGATAGATATTAAATTTGTATAGGAAGGATGGAGTATGGAACTTAGTTTAATATATATGTATGTCGGTTTTCTCTTAGCCGCTTATTCAGTAATAGCAAATGATTCAATCCAGACCTTAGGTACTTTCTTAGCTTCTAATAAAGCTCATTTTAAATGGTATACGCTATGGATCGCAGCTTCAATAATGATGGTCTTTACCATAGTATATGGATGGGTTAACTATGATGGTGATATTTCATATGGAAGATTAACGAGAATTCCTTTTCAAGAAGTTCAGTGGTACCATGCTATGGCTCCAGCAATTTTATTGCTTTTGACTCGAAAAGGTATTCCTGTATCTACAACTTTCTTGGTTCTTTCAGCATTTGCTTCATTTACTGTGCTCGAAAAAGTGCTCATGAAATCTATCGTTGGTTATGGTGTTGCTGCACTAGCAGCATATGTAATTTGGGTAGTTTTAGAACGATATATAAATGAAAAACAAGATCATCCCGAACATGTAAAATTTTGGAGAGTAGGACAATGGGTAACTAGCGGATGGCTATGGTTTGCATGGTTGCAGCATGATATGGCGAATATTGCAGTGTTTTTGCCTAGACAGTTAATGGTAGGTGACTTGATGATGGTTCTTATTTCAAGCGTTGCCATACTTGGATATGTGTTTTATACGGGTGGCGGTCGTATTCAGGAAGTCGTGATAAATAAACATGGAACTAGATTTGCAAGATCTTCAACAATCATTAACCTAGTTTATGCTTTTATTCTATTCTTTTTCAAAGAACTTAACGATTTACCAATGTCTACTACATGGGTATTTGTCGGATTATTAACTGGACGAGAATTAGCAATTTCATCTGTAATTGAGAACTATAAGTTTAAATATGTTTTTCCAATTATTGCAAAAGACTTTGGCAAGATGATGTTTGGCTTAGGAGCAAGTGTTGCGATCGTACTAATAATCCATCAAATAATACTACCTAATGGCTTATAACAGACTATTAAACAAATCCTATATTGTTATATTTTTGATATATTTGGTTTTTGGTATTAGTTTAACATTTGCAGATAAGAAAAATTCATCAGATATCAGATTTTATGGAAGACTTTGGGTCCAATATGATAATTCAGATGACTCAACAAGTAGTAATAATAAAGTTTCATCTATACGAGATAATGAAGGAATGGGTAGATTTGGTGTAAAGGGTAAATCATTAACTGGGAATGGATATGCGCTCAACTATAAAGTTGAATATGCAATAGATTTAGGCGATGGAACTTCTACATCTGACTCATCAACTTCTTGCAATGACGCAAGAGATTGTCGTACTTTCAGTTTGAAACAAGGGTGGTTAGGGATGCTAACTCCTTTCGGTCAATTTAAATTTGGTTCTGTGGAATCACCTTATAAATTTATGGCTAAGCATGATATCTTACACGATACAATTTCACAGGCACGTGATACACGCATGATATCTCAAGGATCAATGTCTCATAGCTCTTACTGGAGAGAATCTATGTACTATGAACTTAAATCAGGTGATTTTAAATTTGCCGCGATTTATGGACTAGGAGAGCAAATAAATACTGTTACTAATAAAGATACTGGAATTGGTATAGAGTATAAAAACTTCTTTATCCCAGGCTTTGATGTTGTCTATGCAAGAAATAAAGATAACAGTGTTACTGGTGCTGGTAATCAAAACTATAATGAGAAATTTACTTTAACTAAAACTTTCAAACTTGAAGGTAAACGTAAAGTAAAAGTTTGGTACATGAATGAAGATGTTGGCCTAGATAGTAAATTATTTACTGGTGGTAATGCTGATGGTGAAGTTGACTGGTATGGTATTCAGTACAAGTCAGGCCCAATGACGCTTCAATATTCTTATGGTGAAAGTAATGCATCTGAAGGTTCAACATACGATAGAGATGGCTACAATATTGGAATGCAATACAAGTTATCAAAATCATCTAGAATTTATATAGGACACTCATCAAGTGATGCAGGATCGGGTGACGGGAGCAATGGTGACATTAGCTCAACTATAATTGGTCTACGACATGATTTCTAAAAATCATACCCCTCATATCAATTATCAGCATACATTTTTTTAAACTATTGATCTTTATCATCTAAATAAAATTTGGAATGTCATATCAATCGGTAGATAATGTATAAATGGATGCAGAGAATAAAAAAATTGATAAACATATCACTCTTGATGACCTTTCCGAGGTATTAGACAGTGGGGCAATTACTAAAGCCCGAAATCTTTTAAATTCATTATACCCATCTGAGATTGCTGATGTTATAGAAAGCTCTCCTCGAAATAGGCGTGAGCTAATTTGGAAACTTGTTTCTAATGAGAATAAAGGTGAGACTTTGGCCGAACTCACTGAAGAAATTAGAACCTATCTTTTGGATGAATTAATTGATCAAGATGGTCCAGAGGCTTTAGCGTTGATTGCGAAGAATTTGGATACTGATGACTTGGCCGACATTATACAGTCACTTCCAAAAAATCTAATTAAAAAAGCCATTAAGAGCTTAGATAAACAAAATCAGGATAGATTATCAAAAGTATTATCATTTCCTGATGATAGTGCTGGCGGTCTTATGAATACTGATACTATCAATATTAGACCAAATGTAACGGTAGAAGTATTACTTAAATATTTAAGAAGACTTAAAAAATTACCAGATCAAACAGACATTGTTTTTGTTACAGATATGATGAATAAGTATTTTGGTTTTGTATCAATTCAAGACTTATTGGTTGCAAATACTGGAACGCTCATATCTGATATTATGGTTAAGGATGCTAATGTTATTGATCCCGACTTAAACCAGCATGAAGTTGCAAGAATATTTGAAACCGCAGATTTAATTTCTGCAGCGGTAGTAGACCGTGATGGAATATTGCTCGGAAGAATAACAATCGATGATGTAGTTGATGTCATCAGAGAAGAAGCTGATGATTCTGTTTTAAATATGGCCGGTTTAAACAAAGACGATGATATTTTTGCGCCAATATTTCAAAGTACAAAAAGAAGATCTTTATGGTTAGGAGCAAACTTATTAACTGCAATTCTAGCTGCCGCTGCAATAGGACTTTTTGAGGCAACTATTGAGAAAGTAGTAGCATTAGCCATACTAATGCCAATTGTTGCAAGCATGGGAGGCATTGCAGGAATGCAGAGTCTGGCACTCGTGATCAGATCTCAAGCTCTTGATCAGATAGGTAGTTCAAATTCACGATTATTAATTATTAAAGAGGCCTCGATAGGTGTATTAAATGGAATCTTATGGTCAACCGTGGTTGCGCTTGCAGTCTATCTTTGGTTTAACAGTATTTTTTTAGGGATCGTGATTGCCTCTGCTTTAATGATAAATTTAATTATAGGAGCTATAAGCGGAGTTAGTCTTCCGCTGATTTTATCTAAACTTAAAATAGATCCTGCTTTAGCTGGCGGTGTCATTTTAACAACCATAACCGACATCGTTGGGTTCATTTCTTTGCTAGGCATTGCAACGCTTATAATGTAGCTCATATATTAGTATATCGCTAAAATCTTATGTGTTTTAATTAACACCTTATCCACAGCTTGTAAACAAAAAAAACACAACATATTGTGTTTCAATATAATTACAACCACAATAATTAGTGTTATAATTTAATCTCCACACAGGACGAATTTAAGGAAAATAATAAAAATGAAAGAAGAATTACAGAATAATAGCCTCTCCGGACTTACGGAAAAAGAAACAGTAACAGACACGTCAAGTTTGTCTCCTATACCTGGCAAATATAGAGTGATGAGAAGGAATGGCAAAGTAACTTCCTTTGATTTAGATAAAATTTCTATAGCGATGACCAAAGCTTTTTTAAGCGTGGAAGGAAGTAGTGCGGCAGCGTCAACAAGAATACATAATGAAGTAGAATCTTTGGCACAAAGAGTTAATTCTGCAATAAAAAGAAGATTTCCTGAAGGTGGCGTCATACATATAGAAGATATTCAAGATCAAGTTGAGCTTGCTATTATGCGAGCAGGCTATCAAGACGTTGCAAGATCTTATGTACTATATAGAGAAGAGAGAAGTCAGGCTAGAAGTCAAAATAAAACTGAAAAAGCAGAAGACTTACCTATAACTAAAGGTGTGTTAAACGAAGATGGTTCTACTCAAGCTTTGGACCTTGTCAGACTTAAGTTAATTATTGAAGAAGCATGCTTTGGCGTCGAAGATGTTTCAGCTCAAACCGTATTTGATCTCATAGATAAAAATATTTACGATGGAATTAAAAAAGAAGATTTATCAAGTTCAATATTAATTTCTATACGACCTTTGATAGAGAAAGATCCTAATTATTCTTATGTGGTTGCAAGATTACTTTTAAGTAATCTATATGAAGAGGCTTTATCGTTTTTAAATGTTGATAAGAATACTCCAACTATCAAAGAGATGTCTAAATCTTACCCCGAATATTTTAAATCATATTTAGGAAGAGCTGTTGAGCTTGAATTGGTTGATAAAGAATTACTAACCTATGACTTAGAGTATATTGTTAAACATATTGATCCATCCAGAGATTTAGCTTTTACTTATCTAGGGCTTCAAACTTTATATGATAGATACTTTATCCATCATAGAGAAAAGAGATTTGAATTACCTCAGGCTTTCTTTATGAGAGTAGCAATGGGCTTAGCCATTAATGAAGAAAAAAGAGAAGAGAGAACTGTTGAATTTTATAACTTGATTTCATCTTTTGACTTTATGTGTAGTACGCCAACATTATTTAACTCTGGAACTTTAAGACCTCAGTTATCGTCTTGTTACCTGTCAACATTTCCAGATGACCTTAAGGGGATTTTTGAAGGAATAAGTGATGATGCAATGTTATCAAAATTTGCTGGCGGTCTAGGTAACGATTGGTCGCAAGTCAGAGCATTAGGATCACACATTAAAGGAACCAATGGCCAGAGCCAAGGTGTTATACCGTTTTTAAAAGTAGCAAACGATACTGCTGTTGCCGTCAATCAGGGCGGGAAAAGGAAAGGAGCAATGTGCGCTTATCTTGAAACATGGCATTTAGATATTGAGCAGTTCATGGAATTAAGAAAAAATACGGGTGATGATAGACGAAGAACTCATGACATGAATACTGCAAACTGGATACCAGATTTATTCATGAAGAGGATTCATAATGATTTAGAGTGGACACTATTTTCTCCACATGATTGCCCAGAACTTCATGACTTGACTGGTTTAGAATTTGAAAAGAAATATGAAGAATATGAAAGACATGCAGATGAAGGAAAAATAACTAATTTCAAGAGACTCAAAGCTGTTGATTTATGGCGTAAAATGTTGAGCATGGTATTTGAAACAGGTCATCCATGGATCACATTTAAAGATCCATGTAATTTACGTTCACCCCAACAACATGTTGGAGTTGTTCACTCATCTAATCTTTGCACAGAGATTACTTTAAATACATCTAAGGATGAAATTGCTGTGTGTAATTTAGGTTCTGTTAATTTAGCAGCTCATATTGATGAAAATAAGAAGCTTAACGTTAAGAAACTTGAAAAAACAATTCGTACTGGAATGAGAATGTTAGATAATGTAATTGACTATAATTATTATAGTGTAGAAAAAGCAAAAACATCAAATGCGAGACATAGACCTGTTGGTTTAGGGTTAATGGGTTTTCAAGATGCATTATATAAATTAAGAATTCCATACGCATCAGAAGAAGCCGTGGATTTTGCTGATAAAAGCATGGAACAAATTAGTTACTTTGCGCTTCGCTCATCTATGGAACTTTCAAAAGAAAGGGGTCCTTATCAAACGTTTGATGGTTCACTATGGAGCCAAGGGATTTTACCTATAGATAGTTTGAGAAATTTCAAAGAAGTGCGTGGAAAATATCTAGATGTTAATATGGATCAAACGCTGGACTGGGATACTTTAAGAGAAGAGATTAAAGTAAATGGAATGAGAAATTCTAATAGTTTAGCTATTGCTCCCACTGCAACAATTTCAAATATATGCGGAGTAGCACAATCAATTGAGCCGACCTATCAGAATTTGTATGTTAAATCGAATCTTTCAGGAGAGTTTACTGTAATCAATCCTTATTTAATTAAAGATTTTAAAGATGCAAATATTTGGGATGAAGTAATGATTAAAGATTTAAAATATTTTGATGGACAGCTTGCTTCAATTAGTAGAGTACCAGATAATTTAAAATCAATTTATCAAACATGTTTTGAAATAGATACACGATGGCTAGTAGAAGCCGCGGCTAGAAGACAAAAATGGATAGATCAGTCACAGTCTCTAAATCTATATATTCCTGATACAGATGGGAAAAAACTTGATAGTGCTTATAAGCTTGCATGGATTAGAGGTTTGAAAACAACTTATTATTTAAGATCTTTGGGCGCAACACATGTTGAGAAAAGTACGTCTGATAATGTTGGGTCAAAATTAAATGCTGTAAGTAGTTCAGCTGAAGTTAAGCAGTGTTTAATTGATGAACCAGATTGTGAGGCATGCCAATGATATATATTGCTTCAATACTGACAATCATAATACTTCTTACTGTATATAGTTTTTCAGATAGAAGACGTAATAATGAAGAATTACAATTTAAAAAAAATAGAACACTCATGAACACATGGGGATATAACATATGGGGATATTTAATGAAAACTAGGGGTAATAAAAATGTATAACTGGGATGATCCGATAAACGAAGCTTTAAATAAACCAGAGGTAGCTAAAGCAATTCCTGTAGTAGAAAAAGATACTAGCTTAAATAATGAAATAGCCCATGAAGGAGCTACAGGCATAGAGGATCTAGAAATAGGTGCTGGAAGAATAGAGGTTGATGATAAAGCTATTATTAACTGTCGAGCTGATCTGAATCAGCTAGTACCATTCAAATATGACTGGGCATGGCAGAAATATTTAGATGGTTCAGCAAATCATTGGATGCCTGAAGAGGTCCCAATGCATGATGATATTAAACTCTGGCAAGATCCAAAAGGACTTACTGAAGATGAAAGAAAAATAGTTGAAGTTAATCTAGGATTTTTTTCGACTGCTGATTCACTGGTAGCTAACAATCTTGTGTTAGCTGTATATAAGCATATTACCAATCCTGAGTGTAGACAGTACTTATTGAGACAGGCTTTTGAAGAAGCTATACATACTCATGCATATACGTATTGTGTACAGTCCCTTGGACTAGATGAGAGTAAAATTTTTAATATGTATAGAGAAGTACCAGCTGTTGCAACAAAAGCAGAATGGGCATTACCATTCACTCAAAGTCTTGGCGATCCATTTTTTAAAACCGGAACATTAGAAAATAACCAAAGACTTCTTCGTGATTTAATTGCATTTTATGTAGTGTTTGAAGGCATCTTTTTCTATGTAGGTTTTACTCAAATATTATCTATGGGCAGAAGAAACAAACTCACTGGCGTGGCACAGCAATTTCAGTATATTCTTAGAGATGAGTCTATGCATATGAATTTTGGAATAGATGTTATTAATCAAATAAAACTAGAAAATCCTGATTTATGGACAGAAAAATTTCAAGCTGAAATGATAGAGTTAATTAAGACTGGAGTAGAACTTGAGACAAGGTATGCTTACGATACAATGCCAAAACCTATTCTAGGTATGAATGCAGTTCTTTGCGAGGAATATATAAAATTTATTGCTAATAGAAGGTTTGTTCAAATTGGTTTGCCAGAACAGTATCCTGGTGCTAAAAATCCATTTGAATGGATGTCTGAAATCATGGATCTTAAAAAAGAGAAAAACTTTTTTGAGACACGTGTGACAGAATATAAGGTTGGCGGTCAGTTAAAATTTTAATATCAAAAAAAGAGATTATTTTTTAATAAAAATAATCTCTTTTGTTTCTTTCGTTATTAGCTTCATTATTGAGAATATTGTAAGCGCAAATAAAACAGTTGATATTAATGATTCATCAAAGAATGGAATACCAGCTGCATAACATGCTATCAGACCAGATAGATTAAAAGTATATGTTGAACCTATTAGCCATACACCAAAATTACTTATAATAAAAAATATTGATGGCGAGATAACTGACGATAAGACTACGGATTTAGTATTCATTTTCTTCATTATAATAGGGCTCAGCAGCGCTATAGAAATATATGCAGCGTATACAAATATCATAGATGAATAAATTCCTAAATATAAGTCACTGACAACTTGAGAAACTAATATAACTAAAACGCTTAAAAATCTATTCTGAATTAAATAACCAGTAAACATTACTAGAGCTATTGTGGCTGTAAAGTTGGGAATCTCAGTAATCATTCTTGATAGTACAAGTAAGACAAAAAGAATTATTGGGATTATTAAATTAACCTTCATTATTAAAAACTCCTAGATATACTTGCGCTATAGGATCTTCCTTCGCTGTTGTAATTATGAGCTTTTCTATATTTTTTGTCAAAAATATTATTCATTTTAAATTGAAAGCTATAGTTATTAGTTTTTCTTAAAAATGTTGCATTAAATCTCGTATAACCACCCAATTGGTGTGTGTCATAAATAGAATTATCACTTTTTGTTTCTGATATAGTAGTTAAACTTAAGATATTATTTAAATCATGATTGTAATTAACCCTGCTAACTAACTTATTAGTAGGTCTTCTGGACAAGTCAACATTATTCGTTAAATCTTGAGATTTAATATAACTATAGTCAAATGAGTAATTAAATTTATCATAAGAGTTATATATGCCAAATTCTAATCCTTCAATTTTTGCTTTATTAATATTCTGCATTATCGTTCCATCTGACTCAATCAGATTTTTAATTCTATTGTCAAATAAGGTGATAATAATTCCACTATTAGAATTTAACTTATGTTTAAATGATATTTCTTTTGAAACAGATTCTTCTGGTTCTAGGTTAGGGTTTCCTCCGTATCCATATAAGTCTGTACCATCAGGAGATCTAAATGCCTTACCTATCCCTGCGATAATTTTTGACTTATTACTTAGGTTATATCCAATATTAAAATTACCCGTTAAGAAATTACCATATATGCTATGGTTTATATATCTTGAACCTATATTATATAAAGTGTTTTTTGATAAATATTCTGTTTGTAAATAATATTCATTTATAGAACTACTTTTTCTAAATTTTGTTCCATATGATGATTCATATAAAGCTTCATCCGTATACATTGCTCCAATGATTGTATTAGTATCAAGCAAATTATAATAATTTTTTTCAAACTTAATCTGATTATTCTTGGTATGAGTAAAGTCTGTTGCACCTGAAGCATTTTGATCAATTTTATTTTGTTTTTTAATAAATATTATTTTAGATCCTGATGTATCATATTTTCTATTCCATACTAATTTTAAATGACTATCTTTATGATCCTGGTTTAGGTTGCTTCCAAAACTATCATATTCAACATTACCATCGCTTTGATAAAAATTAAGTCCAAAATCATTTTTACCAGTACTAAAATTATAAGCAATATCTATATTTTTGTTTTCATAACCATGATTTTTAGTTGAAGCGACCTTAGCTTTATATCCATCTGTATCAACGCTCATATAATTAATTGATAAATCATGACCTTCATATGTAAAGTTTTTTTGGAACCCAATTTTATTAGTTTCATCTCTTCCAGTTGACAAATAAATCTTTCCTTTATTATTTCCTAAATTTTTTTTAGTTATAATGTTGATTACACCTCCAATAGTATCTCTACCATATAGTGTCGACATACTACCTTTTGATATCTCTATCCTATCTAACATTTCTACAGAGATATGTTGTATAGAAGGAACTCCAAGTGTTCCAGGATTCAATGAAACTCCATTTATTAAAACTTTAGTGTGATTACTTTCAGTTCCTCTCATAAATATTGATTTAGTTTGACCATGCCCGCCATTGCTTCCAATACTTATAGAACTTGAGTGACTTAGGATTTCATCAACAGTTGAATAACCTAATGCTTGTATATCATCTGAAGTTATAACTTCTACAGAACTGAGTGAGTCAAAAATGGTTGTACTTCTTTGCCCTGGACTCACTAATATTTCATTAAGATTTGATTCCGCATAAATTGTATTACTTAATAATAATAGAGTAATTATTGTAAATATTTTCTTAGTTTTAAACATATCGCTCCTTGCATGAGGGGATACATATACAAAGTAAATCACCATGATTATGGTAATTATACCCAGTGTAAAAGCATCCACCGCTTTTTGGGTTAATCTCATCTAGTTGGCGTTCGGGCTATTATACCGTTGCGGGGGCAGCGTCAGAATTGGTATACTGACTTTCCCAACTTATGAGTTAGTTAATTTTTTATTCCTGTTCCACGAGACAATAACATTAAAGCTGAAAAAAATAAAACAATTATTAAAGAAATTATTATTGATAAAGATAATACTAAACTAGTTTCTTCGATACCTAGAAAAGCTAACCTATATGAACTGATTATATAAACAATAGGATTAAAGACAGATATATTTTGCCATACCTGCGGGAGGGAAGCGATTGAATAAAAAGTTCCTCCAAGATATGTAAGAGGCGTTAATATAAAAGTAGTCACAATATTTATATCATCAAAACTTTTAGCATAAATTGCATTGATGAATCCAGCGATGGAAAATAAGAATGCTGTCAGGAAAGTTAATAATATAACTAAACCAATATTTGCTATAGGTATGTTGGTAAATAGAGTGGTTACCAGATATGCCGCAAAGCCAACTACGAAAGCTCTCATAACACCACCCGTAACATAACCTAGTAAAATGATTGAGTTTGGAACAGGAGATACAAAGAGTTCTTCATGACTCTTTTGAAACCTGGAACTATAAAATGAACCAACTACATTCATATATGAGTTTGAGATTATGGGCATTATTATTAAACCAGGTATGATGTAATCTATATATTGAAAACTATCTACATTACCTATCCTATCCCCGATAAAATTACCAAATATAGTTATATATAAAAAAATAGTTATAACTGATGGAAGTATTGTTTGAATCCAGATTCGAGCAAATCTTACAAATTCTTTCCTAACAATTGTTTGATATGCAATAAGGGTTCCATTGCTCATACTGATATTTCCTCTTTAGTAAGATCCATAAATAATTCTTCAAGCCTATTCCTTTTACTTATTATATTTATAACATTAAGATGAAAGCTTTTTAATTCATTGATTATATATGTAACAGATACACTATCGTCTACTGTTACCTCGCAAGTATTTTCATCAATCTTTTTAAAAAATAGTCCATTAGGTTGAATATTAGACATAATTGGCTCTGATGTTTTAATGATGTATGTGTGGTTTTTTTTCATACTAAAGACTTCACTCATTGTTGATCTTTGTATAATTTCCCCTTTATGAATAATTGCAAGGTTCTTGCATAATCTTTCGGCTTCTTCCAAGTAATGAGTTGTTAGTATAATCGTAACTCCTTGATTATTAAGTTCTTGAAAAAAGTCCCACATAGTAAGACGTAATTCTGTATCCACTCCAGCAGTTGGCTCATCTAAAATTAATATTTTAGGACTATGTATAAGAGCTCTTGCAATCATAAGCCTTCTTTTCATTCCTCCAGATAATTCTCTAGGTGTATTTTTTCTTTTATGCCAAATTCCTAATTGATTGAAAAGGGTATATGTTCTTTTTTCAGCATCTTTCCTATTAATTCCAAAATAGCCAGCAACGCTTATCATTGTTTCTTCGATTGGGATAAACTGACATAAATTATATTCTTGAGGAACTAACCCAATATTTCTCTTTGCAAAATCTGGGTTCTTTTTAATATTCTCACCTAAAACATATACGTCACCAGATGTAATTCTAACCAGGGACGAGATTATTCCTATAACTGTTGATTTACCGGCTCCATTAGGCCCTAAGAAAGCAAATAGGTCACCTTTTTCTACAGTTAAATTTATATTTTCAAGAGCCCGTACGTTGTTTCTGTAAACCTTATTGAGCTCTATAATTTCTAATGCTTTTTCCATATTAACAACCTAAAAATACTGGTTTTTTCCCTAAATCCATTGACAATATTCTATACTTCCGTAAACTTATCGAGTTATAACAGATAAACAACATACTTATCAAGTCTATAATGATAAATCACATATGGAGATAAAAATATGAGCCATACATTTTATGAAAACGCAAGAGCAAGAGTCCAACGAAGCGAACTAGCCGTACCAGGATCTTCGCCAAAAATGTTTGAAAAAGCATTAAATTCCACAGCTGATTTTATTTTCTTAGATTTAGAAGACGCAGTCTCACCTAATGACAAGGTAACAGCGCGTGAGAACGTCATAAAGGCCCTTAAAGAAATGGATTGGAGAGGAAATGGTAAAACCATATCTGTCAGAATTAATGGCTTAGATACACATTACATGTACAGAGATGTCGTGGAAATAATGTGTCAAGCAGGTGAATTTGTTGACACTTTACTAATACCCAAGGTAGGCGTTCAAGGTGATGTTTATATGGTGGACTGTATGGTAAACCAGATTGAACAAGAAAGAGGGTTAAAAAATAAAGTTGGGCTAGAATGTTTAATTGAAACTGCTCTAGGAATGGTGAATATTGAAGAAATTGCCCAGTCATCTAAAAGGTTAGAGGCGCTTCATTTCGGAGTAGCTGATTATGCTGCTAGTTTAAGAGCTAGAACTGTTGTAATCGGTGGATTAAACCCAGATTATCCTGGAGATCAATGGCATCATGGATTAGCTAAACTTGTAGCTACATGTCGCGCATATGGCTTAAGACCAATTGACGGACCATTTGGTGACTTCAATGACCCTGAAGGTTATATTAATGCAGCAAAAAGAGGTGCCGCTATTGGTATTGAAGGTAAATGGGCAATACACCCTTCTCAAATCGAGCATGCTAACACAGTATTTTCTCCTCCTGCACAGGAAGTTGAAAAGGCTCATAGGATTATAGAAGAGTTAGCAAAGGCTGCCGCTGAAGGTAAAGGTGCTGCTCAATTAGACGGAAGAATGATAGATGCAGCGTCAGAAAAAATGGCTGAAAATATTATAAATGTAAATAAATTAATACAATCGAAGAAATAATGAATATACACGAATATCAAGCAAAAGAAATATTGACAAAATTTGGAGTAGCAACTCCAAAAGGTGGAATAGCGTATAGTCCGGCAAATGCTAAAGACAGAGCGACAGAGCTTGGCGGTGATATGTGGGTAGTAAAAGCTCAAATTCACTCTGGAGCTAGAGGCAAAGCTGGAGGAATTATTGTTTGTAAAAGTCATCAAGAAGTCTCTGATGCTGCAAATGCATTGCTTGGTAAAACTTTAGTTACTAACCAAACTGGGCCGGAAGGTTTAACGGTTCAGAGAATTTATGTTGAAGAAGCGTCTGACATAAAAAAGGAATATTATCTTGGGCTAGTTTTTGATAGAAGTACGGAAAGTATCATGGTTGTGGCTTCATCAGAAGGTGGAATGAGTATAGAAGAAATAGCGAAGGAAAAACCAGAGTCAATTATAAGAGTAAAAATTGAAGCTGCAGTTGGAATGCAAAGCTTCCAAGCAAGAGAAATCGCATTTGCGTTGGGTCTAGAAGCTAAAGCAATATCAAGATGTGCGGCAGCAATTTTAGGATGCTATAAAGCATTCACTAATTCAGATGCAACAATGGTAGAAATTAACCCATTAGTTCTCACCGGGGATGATCATATTCTTGCAGTAGATTGTAAAATGTCGTTTGATGATAACGCTTTGTATAGAATTCCGCATATTGCAGAACTTAGAGATAAAACACAAGAGGATTCTAAAGAAACTTATGCTCAGGATAGAGGCTTAAATTATATAGCTTTAGATGGGGATATTGGTAATATTATCAATGGTGCTGGTCTTGCAATGGCATCCATGGATATGATTCAATTAGCTGGAGGCAAGCCTGCAAACTTCTTAGATGTAGGTGGTGGCGCAACACCAGAAAAATTTGTTAAAGCGTTTAAACTTATATCCGGAGATCCTAATGTTAAAGTCATTTTGATTAATATTTTTGCTGGAATCAATAGATGTGACTGGGTTGCCCAAGGTATCGTTGATGCACTAGGTCAAATTACTATTGCACAACCATTAGTTATTAGACTTGCAGGAACAAATGTTGACGAAGGTATGAAAATTTTGAAAGATAGTAAAATTAATTATATCGAAGCATCAACATTAGAGGAAGCTGCTAATAAAGCTGTTAAAGCACTTAAAGATTTGGAGAATAAATAATAATGGCTATATTAATTAATAAAGAATCAAAAATAATTGTACAAGGATTTACAGGCAAGATAGGAAGTTTTCATGCAGAAGAAATGATTGCGTATGGAACTAATATTGTAGGCGGAGTAACGCCTGGGAAAGGTGGACAAACGCATCTTGAAAGACCTGTTTTTAATACTGTTAAAGAAGCTGTTAAGGCGACTGGAGCAGATTGCAGTATATTATTTGTACCTCCAGCTTTTGCTGCTGACTCAGCAATGGAAGCAGCTGATGCAGGCATTAAAACACTTGTAGCAATTACTGATGGAATACCAGCTCATGATATGATTAAAGTAAAACGTTATATGAGACGCTATAAGAATGAAGAAAAAATGACTATGGTAGGCCCAAACTGTGCAGGTGTAATAAGCCCAGGAAAGTGCATGTTAGGTATTATGCCAGGCCATATTTATAAAGAAGGTAATGTGGGTGTTATTGGAAGGTCAGGTACCTTGGGTTATGAGGCAGCTGAGCAAATGAAAGACCTTGGTATAGGGATATCAACTAGTGTTGGAATAGGTGGAGATCCAATAAATGGAAGTTCATTTAAAGATCATCTGGCAAATTTTGAGCTAGACGATGACACTAAAGTTATCTTAATGATTGGTGAAATAGGCGGACCACAAGAAGCTGAAGCAGCTGAATATGCTAAAAAGCATGTGTCTAAACCTGTCATAGCTTATATAGCTGGTTTAACAGCACCTGAAGGAAAAAGAATGGGGCATGCTGGAGCAATCGTTAGTTCTAAAGGAGAATCTGCTGCAGATAAAGTTGAAATTTTAGAAGCTGCGGGCATAACTATTGCCAAGAATCCATCTGTTATAGGTGACACAGTGGCAGCAGTTCTTAAAACTCTATAACATAATGAATACAGTAGGTCTTATTGATATAGGAGCTAATCTAACTCATCCTCAACTACATAATCAAATAGATAAAGTAGTTGAGAATATGAAAATTCAAAATATAAGCAAAGCAATAATTACTTCCTCTAACCTCAAAGATACAAAGACAGCATTAGATATAATTAATTCATATCCAGAAATATTTTATACCACAGTTGGTTTTCACCCACATAATGCAAAAGATTTTACTCATGAAAAAATAAACTTGATTATGGAATACAGTAAGAATAAAAAAATATTGGCCATAGGAGAGTGTGGCCTTGACTATTACAGAGAGTACTCAACACAGCAAGAACAATTATTTTGTTTTGAAGAACAACTAAAAATTGCTAAGAGTACTGGTCTACCTATTTTTTTACATGAAAGGAAAGCTCATGATGACTTTGTGATTATGCTTAAAAAATATATCTTAGAGATTGAAAAAAGCGTTATACATTGTTTTACAGGAACAAAAAATGAGCTAAAGGTGTATTTAGATATGGGTTGTTATATAGGTATAACAGGTTGGATTTCTGATCTTAATAGAGGAAAACACTTGCATGATTTAATTAAGTATATTCCTGAAGATAGATTAATGATTGAGACAGATGCGCCATATTTAACACCTAAGAATATTCCATTTAAAAATAACGGCATAAATGAGCCTTCATTTTTAAATTATGTTGCCCAAAGTATTTCTGAATGTTTAAATAAAGATATAAACTATATAAAAGAGATTACTATTAATAATACTAAAAGGTTTTTTTCAATATGAGTAAGAATATTTTAGAAAAGTTATCATTGCCGGTTGGTAAAAAAAAGTTACTATTACATTCATGCTGCGCACCATGTTCTGGCGATATCATGAAAAGATTATTAGACTCAAATATAAACTACACGGTATATTTTTATAATCCAAATATTCATCCGCATGAAGAATATCTTCTTCGTAAAGAGGAAAATATGTCTTTTTCTATTAAATATAATATTCCATTTATTGATGCAGATTATAATCCAAGAACTTGGTTTAAAATGACGAAAGGAATGGAAATGGAACCAGAGAGAGGGAAAAGGTGCTCTACATGTTTTGATATGAGATTTGTTAAAACTGCCGAGTATGCATCTCAAAATGGTTTTGATATAATCTCAAGTACACTTGGCATTTCAAGATGGAAAGACATGAATCAAATTAATCAATCAGGTATTTATGCAGCTTCTAAGTTCAGAGATATGGAGTATTGGACTTATAACTGGAGAAAAGAGAATGGCTCACATCGCATGATTGAAGTTTCCAAAGATGAAAGTTTTTACATGCAAGAATATTGTGGTTGTGTATATTCATTAAGAGATACCAACGCTTGGAGAGAAAAAAACCTAAGACCAGCAGTAGAGATTGGAAAAAAATTCTATTCACATTCAGACAAAAATACCACTGATAATTAAAAACCCTGTCAAACTCAACCATGATAGAAAAGTTCTATATATAATGGATTGAATAAATATTATTTTGTCTTCCCGGTTGTTTCCACTGTCATTTTCTGGTTCTGAATAAGATGATATTCCAACAGTATTGATTAATTTGATATTTAAATCATACAAGCTTTTTTCTTTTTTTGAAGACTTCCATGCTCTGCTGCATAATTCAAAATTTGCTACTACTGCAAATGCAAAAGAACATAGTCTTACAGGAATATACTCAATTATAGATATGATATTTTTTAATCCTTTTTTAGACTTCTGGTCAATTTTAATTTCTTTACTATAAATATAGTTATCTAAAATAATGAAAGCCAGAGAACCTGAGGGCCCTAAAACAAGGAAGCAGAAAAATACAGTGAATATGCTTCTTGTGGAATTATAAAATATGTTGTCAATCAAGTCTTTATTATTATGACTAGATAAAACATAATCAAATCTTTGATCTCCCTCTTTATTATCTTGTAAAATTTTGAGATCTTCTATTTTGCTATTAAATTCGCTTGGCTTTAGGCAATAGACAAGTACTATTAAGTTTATAATAAACGAAAAGAATTCATGTAAATAATTATCTGTGATATAGATCATTATTGAATAGATTATGATTATGGAAATTGGAAATAATAGGTAAACATAATATTTATTATCAATGTAATTGTTTACAAGATTTCTAAACTTTTCAAAGGTAGCATCAATGACAGCAGTATTTTTCATGTTTGATACTGGGTCATAAACATATTCAAGAATCAACGCAAAGAATATTAATAAAGCTGTAATCATTTTTTTAACCTTTTATTCTGTCCCAGTCAAAGAAAGCCCCGGGATCTTCTTTTCTATCTGGTGAAACCTTATTATGACCTATTATATTACCCTCTACAATTTTAGGATAGCAAGTCTTCATTAATTTAATTATTTCCTTTAATCTATTGTACTGTTCATCTGTAAATACTGAATTTGATGTGCCTTCCAATTCAATGCCAATAGAAAAATCATTGCAATTTTCCCTATCTTTATGCTTTGAGACTCCTGCGTGCCAAGCCCTCATACCAAATGGAACAAACTGGATTATCTCTCCGCTTCTCTTAATAAATACATGTGATGACACCCTGAGCCCTATTAATGAAGAAAATGATTTATTTTTTGTGAAATCTAACTTATTTGTAAATAGATCACTGACGTTATCATTACCATAAGAACCCTCTGGCAAGCTTATACAATGTATGATTATCGTGTCAATATCCATGTTATTTGGTCTGAGGTCGTAATTATCAGAAGGAAGATACAAGATACCTTCGATTAAGTGTGAATTTATATTAATTTTAAGCATTTTTTATACAAGAACTCATCATTCGCTGATATCATGTTAACTATTCTTAATTATGCCAAACTTTTTAATTAATACAGATATAAAATTACAAAATATCATCAAAGAGTTGAAATCCTCAAGCGCAATAGGCCTGGATACTGAGTTTATCAGAGAGTCTACTTATTATCCCGTATTAGCTTTATTACAGCTAAGCGATAATAGTCATACTTATTGTATAGATATTCTTGCATTGCATGATAAAGAGCCAATTATAGATTTATTAAGAGATAAAGATATTATAAAAATAATTCATTCCTCTAAGCAGGATCTCGAGGTTTTAAATCATTATTTTAATTGTTATCCAGAAAATATATTTGATACCCAGTTAGCTGATAATTTTCTAAATCCAGCAATAAGTATTAGCTATTCAAATCTTGTTAAAAGACACTTTTCAGTTTTGCTCAAAGAAGGTTCATGGAGAACTGACTGGTTGAAAAGGCCTATTTCAGATGACAAACTTGAATATGCGGGGAATGACGTAAAGTATTTGATAGATTTACACAAAATATTAAAAAATGAACTAATAAACCTAAAAAGATACGATTGGTTTATTGAAGAACAAGAGCTTGAACTTAAAAAGACAAATATAGTTACTGACCCAGGTATGGCATGGAAAAAAATTAACTTACCTTCAAAGATAACTGAGACACAGTTGAATCATTTGAAAATTTTATCTAAATGGCGAGAAGAGAAAGCCGTTAAAAATGATATGCCGAAAAGGTGGATTTTTAGTGATAGCGAATTAATTAAGATAACTTTATCTCGCTCGAATAAATTAACCGCTATATTAGATAACCTAAAACATCAGCCTAGCAATGAAGATATCGATTATATTATTTCTATCTTAGAACTAAAGTACGATGAAGCGCCAGTAGAGTTTAAAAATTTTGACCCTTCAATGTATAACAAGAGAGTCAATATATGTCATCAAACATTAGAAGTTGTATGTGAGGAATATAAGGTATCCTCAACATTAATTGCAAATAAGCGTGACATTGATTTATTTGCAAGAGGCAAGAAAGATATTAGGTTTTTACAAGGTTGGAGATTTAAAATATTTGGTAAGTTGGTACAATAGGCAATGCGAAAATATTCTTCAAAAGTAGTAGATGGGAAAGACAGGTCTCCAAGCAGGTCAATGTTGAGAGCTGTTGGTTTTAAAGATAAAGATTTTAAGCTTCCACAAATAGGCGTTGCTTCAACCTGGAGTATGGTTACGCCCTGTAATATGCACATAAATGATCTAGCAAAAGTAACTGCTAAGTCAATTGATTCTAATGGAGGTAAATCTGTTATTTTCAACACAATAACTATATCTGATGGCATATCCATGGGAACTGAAGGAATGAAGTATTCATTGGTTTCTAGAGAAGTTATAGCTGACTCTATTGAAACAGTTGTTGGATGTGAAGGTTTTGATGGTTTTGTAGCAATTGGAGGATGTGATAAAAACATGCCTGCATGTGTCATGGCTATGGCTCGATTAAATAGACCCTCTATTTTTGTATACGGAGGAACAATATTGCCAGGAAGTCATAAATCTAAAAATATTGATATTGTTTCCGTATTTGAAGCCGTAGGAAAGAATGCAAATAAAGAAATGTCTAATTCAGAATTATATGCAATTGAAAAAAAAGCAATACCAGGTCCAGGGTCATGCGGAGGCATGTATACTGCAAACACTATGGCATGTGCAATTGAAGCCTTAGGAATGAGTTTAACAAACAGTTCTGCACAGGTAGCAATATCTAATTCTAAAAAAGTTGACTGCAAAGATTCAGCTAAAGCTTTAATGGCTTGTGTTAAGAAAGATATTAAACCTAGAGATATTATAAATAAAAAATCACTTGAGAATGCTATAACCATAGTTATGGCTTTAGGTGGATCAACTAATGCTGTTCTACATTTATTAGCTATAGCAGATTCTGCAGGGGTTAATATTAATTTAAATGATTTTGATGTTGTTGGAAAGAGAACACCTGTTCTGGCTGATCTTAAACCAAGTGGAAAATATTCAATGTCTGAATTAGTTAAAATTGGTGGCGTTGCCCCATTAATGAAAATGCTTCTTGAAAAAGGGCTTCTTCATGGTGACTGCTTAACTGTTACGGGTAAGACACTGAAACAGAATTTAAAGAATATAAAACACTATAGTAAAGGCCAAAAAATTATAATGCCATTTGATTCTCCAATCAAAGATAAAGGACATCTGATCATTCTTAAAGGTAATTTATCACCATTAGGTTCTGTTGCAAAAATATCTGGAAAAGAAGGAACTAGTTTTATTGGAAAAGCGAAAGTATATAATTCAGAGGAACAAGCTTTAAAAGATATTCTTAATGACAAAGTGAAAAAAGGCACTGTTATAGTTATAAGATATGAAGGTCCTGTGGGAGGGCCCGGAATGAGAGAAATGTTATCACCTACATCAGCAGTAATGGGAAAGGGTTTAGGTAAAGATGTTGCGCTAATAACAGATGGAAGATTCTCTGGAGGAAGTCATGGTTTTGTAGTTGGCCATATTTCACCAGAAGCATACATTGGAGGCCCTCTAGCCATTGTTAAGAATGGAGATATGATTGAAATTAATTCAATCACTCAAAAATTATCTATTAAAATTACTAATGCTGAAATTAAAAAAAGAACAGGTAACTGGAAAAAGCCTCGTAATAAAACTACACCAGGAGTTTTATCTAAATATGCAAAGCTAGTAAGTCAGGCAGATAAGGGCGCAATCACTGTTGACTAGACATTAGTTCGTTTACTTCAGCCTTATATATCTTTTGAATTATCGTATGCAGCATATCTAATCTCTCAATCGCATGATCTATAGCTATTAATTTATTTTTAGTAGAAGAGTCGAGCGGCAAACACTCTATGAGTCTAAAACCTACCCAAGATGCATCTGAATACCTTTCTTTTTTAAAATTAATAACATGTTTAATTCCTGGGTATATTTTTTTATAAAACCTAGATAATAATAAATATTTTTGAGGAATCATATATTCTTTCTCAAGCTCTAGATTTTCTATTGTCCCAGTAAGCAAATTAGTTTTATCTAAATCATGACTTAGCACTTTAACTTTATTTATTCCTTCAACTGTTATTCCTAGTAAACCATCATCCAACTGATTCCAATCTATTATTTTTACATAACACCCATAGTTATATATATCTGTTACATAATTTTCTTGAGAGTTATTCCTGATTAATGTAATACAAAATCCAGTATCATTTTTCATACAATCTTTAATCATATCCAAATACCTTCTTTCAAATATTCTTAAAGGAAATAAACCGCCTGGCAAAACTATGCTTTGAAGTGGGAAAAATGGTATTAATTTACTTTTCATTATTAAATTTCAGAGAAGCTGAGTTAATACAATATCTTTTCCCGGTAGGCTTAGGGCCATCTTCAAAAACATGTCCCAGATGCGCGTCACAATTCATACATAGTGCTTCAACTCTAGACATTCCTAACGATGTGTCCGTTTTGGTATGAACAGATACATTTGAAGCCACGTCATAGAAACTTGGCCAACCTGTCCCAGAATCAAATTTCTCATCAGATTTAAATAAAATATTATCGCAACAAACACAATGATAGGATCCATCATCTTTGTTTAGATAGAGGGCGCCACTAAATGGAGCTTCTGTCCCTTTCTTTCTTGTAATATTATAAGTACCAGTAGAAAGAAGTTCTTTCCATTCTGCATCTGATTTATTTATTTTTTTCATTTTTAATATAATCCCGAAGATTAACTGTGCTTTTATTACTCATTATTAATATAATATCAATCTTATTTTTAATCTTCTTTATAAATTCAATTGCTTTAGCATATGAATCAACTATATATAAGTTTTTACTTATACTGTCAAGAGTCCATTTCAATAATGGAGGCCTAATTATTATACTATAATGTGAGTTATTTAACGCAATAGGAAGATCTTTTTTGTGAGCCCCGGAAATCATTGAATGTGATTTTATTTCACATATTGACAATATCTTTTTCCCTTTAAAATTTTCTTTTAATGATTTAATAGAACTTTCTATTTCTGTTGGATGATGAGCAAAGTCATCATATATTTGCAGCATGCCTTTGCTTTCAATTTTCTCCATTCTTCTTTTAACACCTTTAAATTTTTTTATAGCATCAATACATACAGAGAATGAAACTCCAGCCTCCATAGAAGCTAAAATTGCTAATGAAATATTTTTATAATTATGTATTCCCAGGAGACTAGATTCAATTATTTTTGAACTTGGAGCCTTTGTTTTTATATTTGAAAGGAAGAAGTTATGTCCTTTTTGGGAAAGGGACCAGTTAGCGTTTTTATAATTTTTTGATGTCATAGAAATTTCTTTTGACCAAATACCTTTTTTAATTAACTTTTTAATATTTTTATCATCATAGTTATAAATAATTTTCCCATTTTTTGGAACTATTCTTACTAGGTGATGAAAGTTTTTAACTACAGCATCTATATTTTCAAATATATCTGCATGATCAAATTCAATATTATTTATTACTAATACATTTGGATGGTAGTGTATATATTTTGACCTTTTATCAAAAAATGAAGTATCATACTCGTCCGCTTCTATTACAAAAAATTTTGAGCTAGTAAGTTTTGCTGGTGAATTTAAATTAATTGGCTGGCCACCAATAAGATAAGATGGATTTAATTTTGCATATTTCAATATCCATGTGACAAGTGAAGATGTTGTAGTTTTACCATGAGTACCCGATATTGCTATAACTTTCTTTTTGTATAAAACATTTTCATATAGCCATTGAGGGCCAGAAATATACTTAATATCACTCTCAAGTAATTTTTCTATGATATCCATGCCACGAGACATTACATTTCCAACAATTACTAAGTCAAATTTTTTATCTAAAATTTTAGGACCGTACCCTTCTGTAAAAATAATATTTTCTTTTTCTAGAACAGATTTCATTGGATCATATAAATTTTTATCTGAACCTGTAACTTGGTGTCCAAGCTGCTTAGCAATTATTGCTATGCCAGCCATAAACGTTCCGCCTATTCCTAAAATGTGTATTTTCATATCAGTAGCACTTGAACTAAAATCATTATAATAAACACATATACAATATTATGGAGTAGTGAAATTCCTAGTCCAATTGACATTGTAGTGTCCAAAGCATTTTTAAATATATGACCATTTACAAACCAGGCATATAATGAAATTGCTAGAAAAATAAGTAATATTGAGTTTTCATCTGTGAAAACATACATGGTAACTATGCTTGCAAATAAAGCTACAAGAGCATGGACACCTAACGTTCCCGAGGAGACCTGAATGTATCTAGATGTGTATAAGTTGGGAGTCCCATTACTATTATCTTTTATTCCAAGGCATAGTTTTATAAATATAAGTGTCACAAGTATATAAATAGCTACAAAGAAAATACTTAAAGTATAACCAGTATTAGGGTCAACTGATATTAAGCCAATGATAATATTAATTAATATGATTGCTTTTAACAGGTTAGAGCTAGAAGGGAGGTCCTGGGGACCACTCGAAAACATCAGAATATCTAGAAAAATCTTTAAATTTAATATCATATTAATGCTATAATTAATACCTTCATAACTAACAACCAGGATAACATATTGGACGAAAACTCTATAATCAAATCTTACAAGAGAGTCTCTGGATTTTATGATGCTACTTTTGGTCAAGTTTTTAGACCTGGTCAAAAAGCTATCATTAAAAAAATGGATTGTAGCAGTGCTGATAGCGTATTAGAAATAGGTATTGGCACAGGTTCGTCATTACAATATTATCCTAATGAGACTAAAGTGGTTGGTATTGATTTATCCCCCGATATGTTAGATGTAGCAAAAAAAAGAATTATTGAAGACCAAGCTCAGAATAAACATATTTTATTAATGAATGGCGAGGAACTAACTTTTGCCGACAATACTTTCGACAAAGTAGTTGGGATGTATGTTGTTTCTGTCACCCGAGACCCTAGAAAATTAATTAAAGAGATGAAAAGGGTTTGTAAAAATGATGGTGATATTTACATAGTCAATCATTTTAGTAATGAGTCAGATAACACATTAGTCAAGATGTTTGAAAAAGGTTTAATGCCTCTTAGTAAGTTATTAGGCTGGAAGCCATACTTTCCGTTCACTGAGTTCAATGAATATGCGAATTTAAACGTACAAGAGATGTCTAAAGTGAATATATTTGATTATTGGAATATAATCCATGCAACTAATAATAAGTAGTCTTATTTAGTCTATTAGGCGCCATCAATCATTTTTTTTAATTCACCTGACTCAAAAAGTTCTAAAGTTATATCACATCCGCCAATCAATTCACCTTTAATGTAAAGTTGAGGGAAAGTAGGCCAATCTTTAAAGCTTGGTAGATCCCGCATAACTTCTTGATCGAGAATTACATTGCAATATCCAAATTCTTTACCACATTGCTTCAAAGCTTCTACTGTTCTAGATGAAAACCCACACATTGGCATTGCCGGGGTTCCCTTCATATATAACATGACTGAATTTTCAGTAACTTGTTTTTTAATTCTTTCTAATGCTGACATTTTTTTCTCCTTATAATTTATTATATAGATTATTTAGTCATATCTGACCAATAAGCCAGATATGACTAAATATATTTAATTACATGCCTAATCCATTATGGCTATAACCCATAAACAATAACATTGGAATACTAAGCAACGTGTTAGTTCTTGACGCTAGTAATGCAACTTTTTTAGCTTTAGCTATTTCTTCTGGAGTTGCAGACACCATGCCAAGTATTTTCTTTTGATTTGGCCAAATTAAAACCCACACGTTAAATAACATTATAGTCCCTAACCAAGCACCTATTCCTATTCCTGCAGCTCCACCAGAGAGCGTAAATGCAGCATGTAACATTCCATGTTCCTGTAAGTACCAAGCACCTGTAACCCATGTCACAACCGCTCCCCATCTAAACCAAACTAATGCTAAAGGAGCAACATATTTACCAATAGCTGCTGGACCAGGCTCTTTATCTGCGATTGCAGTTGCCATAGCTGGAACTTGTACAAAATTAAAATAATAGAGTAAACCAATCCAAGTTATACCTGATAGGTAATGTAACCATCTAATGTAATGTTCAATTTCAACCAATTTTCCACCAATAGCTAGTACCAGTACTGCTGTTAATATAAATCCTGAAATAATTGTTCCTTTTATTGATAATAGTGGGTTCATACATGCCTCAAAAATAATTATGATATGGGTGATATAATAAATGATGTAAGCTATTTTATCTATCAGTAAGTTTAATAAATTTAGGTCTTTTGAAGGAACAACAGTATATGTGTGGAATTTGTGGCGAAATAAGATTTAATGATACTCGTGTAGATGAGTCAAAAATGCGTCATATGATGGAAAGTATTGCAAAAAGAGGCCCAGATCATAGTGATGAATATCAGCATAATAATGTATATTTAGGACATCGTAGATTGTCGGTAATAGATATATCCAGTAAGTCGCACCAGCCAATGATAGATGAAAAGTCAAAGAAAGCTATTGTTTTCAATGGAGTAATTTATAACTATAAAGAGATAAGAAAGTTTCTTGCAAAGAAAGGCTATAATTTTTCATCAGATGGAGACACGGAAGTAATTTTAAAAAGTTATGATTACTATGGAGAAGACTGTGTCAAATACCTTGATGGTGTATTTTCATTTTGTATTTATGATTTGAATACAAAAAAACTTTTTTTAGCACGAGACAGACTCGGAATAAAACCTTTGTATTATAAGTTGGATAACAAACATTTTTCTTTCGCATCTAATACCAAAGCACTTATTGGTAGAAATGACAATGAGATTAATCATGAAAGTCTTCATCACCAATTTACTCTTCATTCAGTTGTTCCTGCGCCAAATACAATTCTTAAAAATATATATAAGTTAGAACCAGGACACTCAGTAACGGTTTCATCTAATGGCAAAGTTTTAAAAACCAAGTATTATGCTCTTGATGATATTGAGATTAATTACAATATAAAAGAAAATGAAATCATAGAAGAGTCTGAAAGGTTACTGATGAATGCAATTGAAAAAAGATTTTATACCGCAGATGTAGATGTAGGTGTTTTACTTTCAGGAGGATTGGATTCTAGTTTGATAGTTGCAATGGCGGCTAAAAGTAAATTATCTAAAATTAATACTTTTTCTATTGGCTTCCCAACGATTAATGATGAGGTTGGAGATGAATTTTATTATTCAGACATGGTTTCTAAACAATTTAATACTAACCATTATAAATATAATATTAACCAAGACCATCTAATGGAGTCTCTTGATGATGTTATCCGAGAGATGCCCGAGCCAATGTTCAGCCAAGATTCCTCAGCTTTCTATCTTTTAGCCAAAGAGGTATCAAAACATCAAAAGGTGGTCTTGAGTGGACAAGGTGCTGATGAATTATTTGGTGGATATTTTTGGTATGAAAAAATGAATGATACGAAAGGTAGTGACTCAGAAAGATTTATCGAACATTATTTTGATAGAGACCATAAAGATTATTCTAAAACTATAAAAGAAAAGTATGTGTCAAATAATTATAGCCAAGAATTGATTGAGTCTCTCTTTCAACAACAAAGAGATGATATTAGTTATATTGATAAAGTTTTGAGAATAGATTTATCAACACTGATAATTGATGATCCAGTCAAAAGAATTGACAGCATGACCATGGCTCATGGCCTAGAGACCAGAGTACCTTTTTTAGATATTAATTTAGTTGAATTTTTATCTTCAATCCCATCGGTAGAAAAACTTAAAAATAATGGAAAGTATTATTTAAAAAAGATAGCAGAAAAATATTTAAGTAAGGACTTAATTTATAGAGAGAAATTTTACTTTCCAGTGCCTCCGCTAAAAATACTTGAGGGTAAATTTTTTGATTATGTCAAAACAATATTGCTTTCAAAGAGTTGTTTAGAAAGAGGGCTTTATGATAATAAGCATATGAATACTTTACTGCTCAACCCTAACTCACATTTTACTAAATTAAACGGTAACAAACTCTGGCACTTAGCTTTACTCGAAAGATGGTTTCAGTTAAATGTAGATGCATAAAAAAACCCATCTCACATGAAATGGGTTTAGATATCTTTAGTTATTAAACTTTAGAATTTATGTGTTAGTCCAAGGCCGTATGTACGAACTGATGCGTCAGTACCTTCGTTACCTTTTCTAGTAATACCAAATGTCAGATCAGTAGACTTACTTAAGTTCATCTGATTAGAGATACTAATAACATCATAGTCTGTAGTCGCAGCGTCCATGTTTCCGCTTGCCGCAACAAGTTGAATCATGTTATTGCCCATAGTGTAGTGAATACCCATAGTTGTGATATCACCAGCAGCTTGAACTGTTCCAGCATTCGCAACTGTTGTAGCAATTTCTACTTCTTCAGCAGTATAGAAAACACCTAAGTTAGGCATTACTTTATACGAACCAAAGAATTTATCATTACTCATACCACGATTACTATCCAAACTTTTATCATGTGCTCTAGCGTAACCAAACTCTAGGCCTGGCACGATATGTTTAACTCTTAGACCAAATGCATAATCACTTTTTGAAACATTAGCTTCAGTGTCTGCTTCAGCCATACCACGCATATAAGCAATTTCAATTGGACCCATTGCAGCATGATAAGAAAGAGTTGACTCCCATGTACCAGCT
>JBLFWM010000008.1:0-26429 GCA_047611265.1 Gammaproteobacteria bacterium
CTTTAGTAGCTGTGCTTTTTTTTGCAGTTACTTTAGTTGGTGTATCTTTTTTTATAACCATTATGATGCCTGTTGTATTAAAGCTTCAGCTACACTTGATGGTAGTTCAGCATATTTAGTAAATTCCATTGTATATGTTGCTCTTCCTTGAGACATTGATCTTAGTGATGTTGAGTACCCAAACATTTCTGATAACGGTACTTCTGCTTTTACTATGTTACCCATTGCAGTATCTTCCATTCCAAGAACAATTCCTCTGCGTCTGTTTAAATCTCCAGTAACATCTCCTAGGTAATCTTTTGGAGTTACTGCTTCAACAGCCATGACTGGCTCAAGTATAACTGGTCTAGCTTTTTTAGCACCTTCTTTAAATGCTTGTGATCCAGCTACTTTAAATGCTACTTCACTTGAATCAACATCATGGAAAGAACCGTCATATAAAGTTACTTTAACATCGACAACTGGAAATCCACCGATCACTCCATTTTCCATTTGCTCAACAATTCCTTTTTCAACAGGGTTAATAAATTCTCTAGGTATTGCTCCACCCACAATAGCATTCACAAATTCAAAACCTGTGCCGGACTCTTGAGGTTCAAGTTTCAGCCATACATGACCATACTGTCCTCTACCACCACTTTGTTTAATATATTTAGCTTCTTGCTCAATAGGCGTTCTAATTGTTTCTCTATATGCAACTTGTGGCTTCCCAACATTTGCTTCGACAGAAAATTCTCTTTTCATTCTATCAACGATTATTTCAAGATGAAGTTCTCCCATCCCAGAAATTATTGTTTGATTTGATTCTTGGTCTGTTGCTACCCTAAAAGATGGATCTTCTTGTGCTAACTTACTTAATGCTAATCCCATTTTTTCTTGGTCAGCTTTTGTTTTGGGTTCTACCGCAATAGATATTACAGGCTCAGGAAATTCCATTCTTTCTAATGTAATCACTGAGTCTGGGCTACATAATGTATGTCCAGTAGTCACTGACTTTAATCCTACTGCCGCAGCTATATCACCAGCCCTAACTTCTTTAACATCTTCTTTTGAGTTAGCATGCATTAATAATATTCTACCAACCCTCTCTTTTTTCATAGTTGTTGCGTTATAGACTGAATCTCCAGCTTTTAGCACACCTGAATATACTCTTATAAATGTTAAGGAACCTACGTATGGGTCAGTTGCAATTTTAAACGCTAGTGACGAGAATGGCTCATCGTCTGATGATTTTCTATCGGCAGGCGTTTCATCTTTATCATCTAAAATTCCTGTTATGGCAGGCACATCAATTGGTGCTGGCATATAATTTATAACGTTATCAAGCATTGTTTGCACGCCCTTATTCTTAAAAGCAGTGCCGCACTGTGCTAAAACTATTTCGTTAGCTAGAGTTCTAATTCTTAATCCCTCTATAATTTTCTCTATTGGTAAATCACCATTAGTAAGATACTCGTCCATAAGTTCTTCGCTTGCTTCAGCTGCAGTCTCTAATAGTTGTTCTCTCAATTCATTTGACTTGTCTAGTAAGTCTGACGGGATATCTAAAGTTTCAAACTTCATTCCCATGTTTTCTTCTTCCCAAATTATCGCTTTCATTGTTAGTAAATCAACAATACCTTTAAATTGATCTTCTGATCCTATTGGAACTTGTAAAGTGACGGGTGTTGAGCCAAGTCTTGTTTTTATTTGCTCTACAACTCTAAAATAGTCTGCTCCAGCTCTATCCATTTTATTTACAAATACCATTCTTGGTACATTATACTTGTTAGCTTGTCTCCAGACAGTTTCTGATTGAGGTTCAACGCCACCTACTGCACAAAATACTGCAACAGCACCATCTAGTACTCGTAGTGATCTTTCAACTTCAATTGTAAAATCAACATGTCCGGGAGTATCAATGATATTAATTCTATGCTCTGGAAACTGGCCGAGACTACCTTTCCAAAAGCATGTAGTTGCAGCTGATGTTATGGTAATACCTCTTTCCTGTTCTTGTTCCATCCAGTCCATTGTTGCGGCACCATCGTGTACCTCGCCAATCTTATGGGATACGCCTGTATAATATAATATTCTTTCTGTAGTGGTTGTTTTACCAGCATCAATATGAGCCATAATGCCTATGTTTCTATAATTTTCTATGGGAGTCTTTCTAGCCATTTACTACCACCTATAATGTGCAAATGCTTTATTAGCTTCTGCCATTTTATGAACATCTTCTCTTTTCTTGACGGCAGAACCTTTACCTTCACAGGCATCCAATAATTCTGATGCTAATTTATTCTTCATTGCCTTATCATTTCTTTTCAATGCAGCATCTAAAATCCATCTCATAGCCAAAGATAGTCTTCGTCTTGGATTAACTTCTACTGGAACCTGATAGTTTGACCCACCAACTCTTCTTGATTTAACTTCAACAGATGGGCTTACGTTTTGCAGAGCTTTTTCCATCATTGATAATGGGTCTGCTTTGTTCTTTTCGCTCATGATTTCTAAAGCTGCATAAATTATTTTTTCAGCTGTCCTTTTTTTACCATCAGACATAATCATGTTTGTAAATCTTGAAACTACAGTACTATTGAAAATAGGGTCTGGTTTTAAATGTTTTTTAAATATAGTCTTTTTTCTAGGCATAATTTTTATTTAAGCTTTTGGCTTTTTTGTTCCATATTTTGATCTTCCTTGTCTGCGGTTCTCTACTCCCTGAGTATCCAAACTTCCTCTTACAACATGGTATCGCACACCCGGCAAATCTTTTACTCTTCCGCCACGTATAACCACAACAGAATGTTCTTGTAAATTATGGCCTTCTCCACCGATATATGATGTGACTTCTTGACCATTCGTTAATTTAACCCTAGCTACCTTTCTTAGGGCTGAATTTGGTTTTTTTGGAGTTGTCGTATAAACACGAGTACATACTCCTCTTCTTTGAGGACATGCTTCTAATGCAGGAACAGCTGTTTTATAAACTTTATCCCTTCTCGGTTTTCTAACAAGTTGATTAATTGTAGTCATAATACTTCTTAATTTAATTCAAAAATTCTATTCGCACAGCATATAGCTGTCAGGCAGATATTGCAACAAACATCTCATTAAACCTTGGTTTTTGAGCCAATGATTTAATGAAATAATCGTTTAAACAGGATCTACTGGTGTTTCCTCGTCAATAACCGCATTTTTATTTTCCGTATAAGCAATCATTTCTTCCGCTAGCTCTTTTTCAATTAGAGCAGTTTGATCGTCCTTGGTTTTTTCATTTCTCTTGGTGGATAAACTCGTACCACATGGTATTAATCTTCCAACAACTACATTCTCTTTGAGTCCTCTCAAGAAATCCTTTTTACCATTTACAGCTGCATCCGTTAAGACTCTGGTAGTCTCTTGGAATGACGCTGCTGATATAAATGAATTAGTTACAAGTGAAGCTTTGGTAATACCAAGCAATATAGGTCTAAAGGTTGGCAACACAGCATTAGAGTTTGAAGACTTAAGTTCATCTATAACTTCTAGCATAGCTGTTTTTTCCATTTGCTCTCCAACTATCAAATCAGCATCCCCAATTGATTCTATTTCAACCTTTTTCAACATTTGTTTTAAGATTACTTCGATATGTTTATCGTTAATCGCTACACCTTGAAGACGGTAAACATCCTGAACCTCTTTCACGATATGCTCTGCTAGCTCTGTAACACCTCTATATCTTAAAATATCATGTGGATCTAAAGCTCCTTCTGAGATTACCTCGCCTTTTTCAACTTTTGCTCCCTCAAATACATTTAAGAGTTTTGTTTTTGCTAACATCTGGACATGTTTATCCTCGACGCCATCTTCGTTTATATAGGTTACCTCTAATCTTCTTTTTCCTTTAGTCTCTTTACCAAATGAAACAATGCCTGTCATTTCAGCAAGCTCAGCCTTATCTTTTGGAATTCTTGCTTCAAATAAATCAGCAACTCTAGGTAAGCCACCTGTTATATCTCTTGTTCCTGATGTTTCTCTTGGAGTTCTAGCAATTGTGTCGCCTATTCCAATAGTCATTCCATCTGTCAAAGATACGTTAGACTTGGATGGCAATATAAAGTGCGCTGGTAAACTTGAGTTTGTTATATTCAAATCCATTCCTTTGCTATCAACCAGCGTAACCATAGGTTTTAAATTTTTATCAAATGAAACACTTGTTTGATCTTTAATAAGTATTGAAGATATACCTGTCATATCATCAGTAATTTTTTCTATACTGACTCCTTCAACAAAATCTATGAATTTAACAATACCGGCTGTTTCCGTAATAATTGGAGTTGTATATGGGTCCCACGTGGCAGTTGTTTGGCCCATTTCCACTTTATCTCCATCATTAATAGTAATAACGGAACCATATGGGATCTTATATCTTTCCTTTTCTCTTCCACTAGCATCTAAAATTCCTAATTCTCCAGATCTAGAAACCACAACATTATGTTTTTTTGTATTAGCTACCACATTAAGATTATGATATTTTGCCGTTCCTGAAGATTTAACCTCAATACTGTTGGCTGCCACAGACCTTGATGCGGCTCCTCCAATATGGAATGTTCTCATTGTTAACTGAGTACCAGGCTCACCAATAGATTGAGCAGCTACAACACCAACCGCTTCACCAGAAGATACTTTTCTACCTTTTGCTAAGTCTCTTCCATAACATTTAGCACATATTCCATGTCTAGTCTCACAAGTGATTGCTGATCTAACCCAGACTTCATCAACTGCGTTTTGTTCAAGTAAAACTACATTTTTTTCATCTACGAGAGTGTCTTTTGGAAGAATCACCTTTTTAGAATTTACAGCATTTAAGTCTCTTAATAATGTTCTTCCCAATACTCTTTCTCTTAATGGTTGCACAATATCTCCGCCTTCAATAAGCGGCTTCATTAGAATGCCAGACTCCGTACCACAATCATCCTCTACTACAACTAAATCTTGGGATACATCTACAAGTCTTCTTGTTAAATACCCAGAGTTAGCAGTTTTAAGTGCGGTATCAGCCAATCCTTTTCTTGCCCCATGAGTAGAAATAAAGTACTGCATTACATTTAATCCTTCTCTAAAATTTGCAGTAATAGGTGTTTCAATAATTGACCCGTCAGGCTTAGCCATCAAACCCCTCATTCCTGAGAGTTGTCTAATTTGTGCTGCGGATCCCCTGGCACCAGAGTCTGCCATCATATAAATAGAATTAAATGACTTATGCTCTACTGTTCCTCCACCTTTTACTTTTGATTTCTCTACCCCTAATTCTTTCATCATCGCTTGCGAAACCTGATCATTTGTATGTGACCAAATATCAACAACTTTGTTATATCTCTCGCCAGATGTAAGAAGACCAGAATTATATTGTTTTTCAATATCCTTAACTTCTTTCTCAGCAGAAATAACCATTTTCTCTTTTTGTTGTGGTATAACCATGTCATCAACCCCAACCGATACTCCTGAAATTGTAGAGTATTTAAAACCTGTATACATAATTTGATCAGCTAACAATACTGTTGCCTTGAGACCTGCAAGACGATATGAAGCATCAAATAATGCTGATATAGCTCTCTTATCTAAATCTTTATTTATATATGTAAATGGTATATTTTTAGGAAGTATTTCAGCTAAAACTGCTCTACCCACAGTAGTGGATACAATTTTTGGTACAGCTGGTAAATCATCATCTTCACTTTCTTTAATCTCAATTCTTACCCGTATTTTAGCTTGTAAACTAACAATTTTTTGTTGATAAGCTCTATGAACTTCCTCTACATCACTAAAGATCATACCTTCGCCCATGGCATTAGGTTTTTCTCTAGACATATAATAAATTCCCAGAACAATATCTTGAGAAGGGACAATTATTGGACTTCCATTAGACGGTGATAAAATATTATTACTTGATAACATTAACACTCTAGTTTCAACTTGTGCCTCTAAAGATAGCGGTACATGAACTGCCATTTGATCACCATCAAAGTCAGCATTAAATGCTGCGCACACTAATGGGTGCAGCTGAATTGCTTTTCCTTCTATTAAAATAGGTTCGAATGCTTGGATACCTAGCCTATGAAGTGTTGGAGCTCTATTTAACATTACCGGATACTCCTTGATAATTTCATCAAGAATATCCCAAACCTCTTCTCCCTCTTTTTCAACAACTTTTTTGGCAGCTTTAATTGTAGTTGTAATACCACGCAAATGTAATTTACCAAATATATGTGGTTTAAATAATTCTAAAGCCATTTTTTTCGGTATACCGCATTGATGCAACCTTAATGTTGGTCCAACAACAATTACAGACCTACCAGAATAATCTACCCTTTTACCTAAAAGATTCTGTCTAAATCTTCCGCCTTTACCTTTAATCATATCCGCAAGTGACTTAAGCGGTCTTTTATTTGTGCCTGTGATTGCGCGGCCTCTTCTACCATTATCAAGAAGCGCATCTACAGATTCCTGTAACATTCTTTTTTCATTTCGCACGATGATTTCTGGAGCCTTAAGTTCCAAAAGTCTTTTTAATCTATTATTTCTATTTATAACTCTTCTGTATAAATCATTTAAATCAGAAGTTGCAAATCTTCCGCCTTCTAGTGGAACTAGAGGTCTTAAATCAGGTGGCAATACCGGTAGTACACTGAGTATCATCCATTCTGGTTTATTTCCAGATTTAATAAATGATTCAATTAACTTTAAACGTTTTACATTTCTTTTGTTCTTAGCTTGAGACTTTGTATTAGCAATCTCATCTTTTAAATCTTCAAACGTTTTTTTGAGCTCAATTTCTTGCAATAACTCCATTATAGCTTCAGCGCCCATGCCTACTTTTAAATCTGTGCCATATTCAGCTATAGCTTGCTGATAGCCATCTTCAGATAATAACTGTCCTCTTTCTAGAGGCGTCAAACCTCCGTCAATTACAATATATGCCTCAAAGTAGAGAGCTTTTTCAATTTCTCTTAAAGTCATATCTAACATCAATCCAATTCTTGATGGTAATGATCTTAAATACCAGATATGAGCAACTGGTGATGCCAGTTCAATATGACCCATTCTATCTCTTCTGACTTTAGACAACGTAACTTCAACTCCACATTTTTCACAGATTACGCCTCTATGTTTTAGTCGCTTATACTTACCACATAGACATTCATAATCTTTTATAGGGCCAAAAATTTTTGCACAGAATAAGCCATCTCTTTCTGGCTTAAATGTTCTGTAGTTAATTGTTTCAGGTTTACGAACTTCTCCATAAGACCAAGATCTCATTAGATCAGGTGAAGCTAAGGAAATTTTAATATGATCAAAATTATCTTCTTTAGTAGTTTTTTTAAACAAATTTAACATGTCTTTCATAATAAACTCCTTAAGTTTCTTTATTCTCTAAATCAAGGTCAATATTGATACCTAGAGATCTTATTTCTTTTAATAGCACATTAAATGATTCTGGAACATGTGCTTCTGCTGTAAAGTCACCATCTACAATATTCTTGTATATACGATTTCTTCCAGCTACATCATCAGATTTAACTGTTAACATTTCTTGTAAAGTATGGGTTGCACCATATGCTTGCAGCGCCCAAACTTCCATTTCTCCAAATCTTTGTCCACCAAATTGTGCTTTACCACCTAGCGGTTGCTGAGTAACTAAACTATATGGTCCAGTAGAACGAGCATGCATTTTATCGTCAACCAGATGGTTTAGTTTAATAATATACATATAACCAATAGTAACTGGTCTATCAAACATTTCTCCAGTCCTTCCATCAAACAATTCAGCTTGACCACTTAAAGGTAAATCAGCAAGCTCAAGCATTGCCTTGATCTCTTGTTCTGACGCTCCATCAAAAACTGGTGTTGCCATTGGAACACCTGACCTTAAATTATCTGCTAGCGTATCTATCTCGTCATCAGAAAAACCTTTTAGATCATGTTTTTCAAACCCTGGGCATGTAGAATAAACTTCTCCTAAATAACTTCTAAGTTTTTTTGGATGAGCCTTGTCATCTGCCATTTCAGCAATCTTAAACCCTATACCTTTCGCTGCCCAACCTAAATGTGTTTCAAGCACCTGCCCAACATTCATTCTTGACGGAACACCTAGTGGATTCAATACCACGTCAACCGGTCTACCATCTGCAGTATGAGGCATATCTTCAACTGGAACTATTTGTGAAATGACACCTTTATTTCCATGTCTTCCCGCCATTTTATCGCCTGGCTGCAATGTTCTTTTCACCGCTAAATAAACTTTAACTTTTTTCTGTATTCCAGGACCTAAATCATCATGCTGTGATATTTTCTGAGTAATATTTTCTAAGTCTTCAGAAAATTTTTCTGCTAATTTATCAAATTGATTAGAAATAGCTGCAAGAGAAATATTTCCAGATTCTGTTTTTAAAGTAAATTTAAATAACTCTGAATTATCAATTTCCTCAAGCATCACAGGTATAACTTTTGTTCCTGACTTAATATTACCTGGAGCTTTCGTTACCTGTTTATTTAATATAATTTTTCTTGTTCTTGCATAAAGATTTTCTTGATTAATTCTTAGTTCATCTTCTAAGTTTTTCCTAGCTTCTTTGATAGCTTCTACTTGTATCTCCAGAGCTCTTTTATCTTTATCAATACCTTCTCTAGTAAAGACTCTAACATCTATTACTGTTCCATCCATTCCAGATGGGACTTTTAATGAAGTATCTTTTACATCAGATGCTTTTTCACCGAAGATTGCTCTCAATAATTTTTCTTCTGGGGTAAGTTGGCTTTCTCCTTTCGGTGTAACTTTACCAACTAATATATCACTTGATTTAACTTCAGCTCCAACGTAGACAATTCCAGATTCATCAAGCTTACCAAGTAAACTTTCGCTTACATTAGGGATGTCTGACGTAATCTCTTCAGATCCAAGTTTTGTATCTCTTGCTACACACTCAAGTTCTTCAATATGTATAGACGTAAACCTATCTTCTTGGACAACTCTTTCTGATACCAGAATAGAATCCTCAAAGTTATATCCATTCCAAGGCATAAATGCAATCAGGATATTTTGACCAAGCGCTAATTCTCCCAAGTCTGTAGATGGGCCATCAGCTATAACATCATCTTTTTCTATGATATCCCCAGTACTTACGAGTGGCTTTTGATTAATACAAGTGTTTTGATTTGTTCTGGTGTATTTAGTTAATGTATAAATATCTACCCCAGTATCATCTGCATCTAATACCTCTTTTTCATTTACATTTACAATTATTCTTGATGCATCAACATAATCTACTACCCCACCTCTTTTAGCGGTAAACGAAGCACCTGAATCAATGGCAACAGTTTTTTCAATACCTGTTCCAACAATTGGCTTTTCTGGTTTAAGTATCGGTACAGCTTGTCTTTGCATGTTAGATCCCATCAGCGCTCTATTCGCATCATCATGCTCTAGAAATGGTATTAACGCAGCTGCAACAGATACAACTTGTTTAGGCGATACATCCATTAACTGTACTTTTTCTGGAGAAGAAATTATAAACTCATTGTTGTTTCTACAAGAAATTAAATCTCCTACTATTTTACTATTTTTATCTAATTCAGTATTTGCTTGAGCAATTATATATTTACTTTCTTCGATAGCCGATAACCACTGTATCTCATTTTTAACTTTGTTTTTTTCTACTACCCTGTATGGAGTTTCTAAAAATCCATAATTATTGGTTCTTGAAAAAGTTGCAAGTGAGTTGATTAGTCCAATATTTGGACCCTCTGGAGTTTCTATAGGACAAACCCTACCATAATGGGTCGGATGTACATCTCTAACTTCAAACCCAGCTCTCTCTCTCGTTAAACCACCAGGTCCTAACGCAGATATTCTTCTTTTATGTGTAATTTCAGCAAGAGGATTATTTTGATCCATAAATTGCGACAACTGACTTGTTCCAAAAAATTCTTTTAGTGTTGCGGTGATAGGCTTTGAATTAACAAGATCTTTTGGTTGAAGTCTATCAGACATTTCCATTGTACTCATTCTCTCTTTCACAGCTTTTTCAACTCTAACTAAACCAATCCTAAATACGTTTTCAACCATCTCTCCAACACATTTTACTCTTCTATTTCCTAGATGATCAATATCATCAACAGAGTCATATCCATTTCTAATATTAACTAATGTTCTTAAAACTTCAATTATATCTTCATTTGATAATATGCCTTCGCCTTCTGTTTCAGTTCTACCAACACGAGTATTAAATTTCATTCTACCTACTGCAGATAGATCATATCTGTCAGTTGATTGAAATAAGTTTGTAAATAATGTAGATGCTGCGTCTTTAGTTGGAGGCTCGCCTGGTCTCATCATTCTATAAATTTCTATAAGAGCTGTTTCTTGATCAGTTGTAGGGTCGACATCCAATGTGTTACATATGAATGGTCCTCTATCAAGTTCATTAGTATGAAGTATCTCAAATTTATTCAATCCAGTTTCTAATATAGTAGCAACTAGCTCTTGTGTGATTTGTTGGTTGCAAGATAAGATTACCTCGCCAGTCTGTTTATCTATGACATCACTAGAAATTCTTTTGCCCCATAGAAATTCATTTGGAACAGGGAAACTTTTCATTTTGGCTTTTTTAGCTGACTCAATATGCTGTATATTAATTCTCTTACCTTTCGCTACAATAACTTTTTTACCATGTAAAATATCAAAAGCAGCAATACTTCCTTTAAGGTCGTCTAGTTTCTGTTCAATAAAAAATTGTTCTTTCTCAATAGTAACCTTGTTACTTTCATAAAATAAATCTATGATTTGTTTCGTATCATAGCCTAGAGCTCTTAATATAATTGTTGACGCTATTTTTCTTCTTCTATCAATTCTTGCAAAGATAATATCCTTTTGATCAAATTCAAAATCTAACCAAGACCCACGATATGGTATTACTCTCGCTGAGAATAATAACTTGCCAGACGAATGTGTTTTGCCGCGATCATGGTCAAAAAATACACCGGGTGATCTATGTAATTGAGACACAACAACTCTTTCTGTACCATTTATGATAAATGTCCCAAACTTCGTCATTATAGGCATGTCACCCAAGAACACTTCTTTGTTCTCAAATATTTCTAGTTTGCCAGCAGATTTAGGATCTATATTAACTGATAATTTTAAATCTACTTTAATAGGGACAGAGTAGCTTTTCCCAGTTATCCTGCACTCTTCTTCGCTATACTCTTCCTTACCTAACGTAAATTTACTATACTCAAGTTTACAGTTATTAGCGTAATCATATATAGGAAATACAGATTTAAAAACAGCATCCAGCGCAGAATTAGAGTAATCAAGTCTACCCTTAGGATCCTTGCCTAAAAATTTGTTATATGAAAGAACCTGAAGTTCTATCAAATTAGGTATAGGTAAAATATCACCTAATTTACCAAAATTTTTTCTGATTCTTTTTTTTGCTGTATAACTATATTTCATTAATACTTTTCCTTTGGAACACGCCAAATAGTTAGTAATATCTTACTAAATAAATTTTCAAATTATGCGTTATGCAAGTTTATTACTTGAGCTCAACAGTTGCGCCTGCTTCCTCTAGTTGCTTTTTAAAGCCTTCAGCTTCAGCTTTATCTACGCCTGCTTTCAAAACACACGGTGCTGATTCAACTTTTTCTTTAGCTTCTTTTAAGCCTAGTCCAGTAACTGTTCTTGCTGCTTTAATAACTGCAACTTTGTTACCACCAAAGCTTTCTAAAGAAACATCAAAAGTTGATTTTTCTTCAGCTACTGCTTCACCGCCGCCTGCTGCTGCTGGTGCTGCTGCTACTGCTGCTGCTGCTTTAACTCCAAATTTCTCTTCCATTTCTGAAATTAAGTCTACTACTTCCATTACAGTCATATTAGATATAGTGTCTAAAATTTTATCGTTTGTTCCCGCCATCTTCTCTTCTCCTATTGAATTTAGTTGTTAATTCTTTGATTCTTTTACTGCGTCAAGAGTTCTAACCATTTTTGTTGGAACTGCGACCATTGTTGCCATTAATTTTTGGATTGGTGCCTGCATGATTGACATTAACATTGATATTGCTTCGTCATATGTTGGTAGTGAAGCTAATTTTTTTATTTCCGTTAAATCAAGCTCCTTTCCTTTATATGCAAGTGATTTTAATTCAATATTTTCGTTACCATCAATAAAGTTTTTAACTAGTTTGGCAAACTCACCTGGGTTGTCGCTTGATGTCGCTAATATTTGAGGACCAGAAATTTTTTCAATTACTGAGGAATACTCAGAATCCTTTAGTGCCATTTTTAACATATTATTTTTAACAATTTTAATGTGTATGCCTGGCTTGCGTGCAATTTTTCTAAACTCACCTAGCTGAATTGCTGTTAAGCCACGATAATCAGCAGTCAAAATAGTATCAGCATCAGCTAATATAGTTGATACTTCCTTAACAAGTTCTTTTTTTTGTTCTAAATTCAATGGCATATCAGTTACTTCTCATTTCCAACTGTGGCTAAGTCTACCTTAATTCCGGGACCCATTGTAGAAGATATTGAAATATTTGTCATATATTTTCCTTTAGCCGTGGATGGCTTCGCTTTAATCAGATCATCTATTAGGAAATTTATGTTTTCAGCTAGTTTCTGAGCTTCAAAATCTATCTTACCTATAGTTGTATGTATTATTCCGGCTTTATCAGTTTTATATCTGACTTGACCTTTTTTAGCATTATTTACTGCATCCACCACATTCTTCGTAACTGTTCCTTCTTTAGGATTTGGCATAAGATTTTTAGGCCCAAGAATTCTTCCGAGAGCTCCTAGCTTTGCCATGCAATCTGGTGTCGCAATTACCACATCTGCATCTAAATCTTTATTCTTTTTAACATCTGCAATTAAATCTTCAAACCCCACTATTTCAGCGCCAGCTTTCTTAGCTTCAGCGGCATCTTCACCATCAGCAAAGACAGCGACCTTTAAAGTCTTTCCAATACCATGAGGAAGAGATGATGATCCGCGTACATTTTGATCTGATTTCTTTGGATCAACGCCCAAGTTAATACTAATGTCTACTGACTCATTAAACTTTACTTTTGGAAGACTTTGTACAAGTTCCAATGCTTCGATTAATTCATACGCTTTCATAGCATCAATTTTCTCTACAATTAATTTTTTTCTTTTAGTTATAGTCATTCTTATTCAACCTCTATTCCCATGCTTCGTGCAGTTCCTGAGATAATTTTTACTGCCTGTGCCATCTCGCCAGCATTTAAATCACCTTCTTTTTGTTTAACTATTTCTTCTATTTGCTTAATAGTAACCTTTCCTACTTTTTTACTTTGAGGTGTAGGGCTTCCTTTCTCTATACCGGCAGCTTTTTTTAATAAAATGGCTGCAGGCGTTGATTTAACTATAAAGTCAAATGTTCTATCTTGATATACGTTTATAACTACAGGTAATGCTAAGCCTTTCTCGGTATCTTTTGTTCTATCGTTAAACTGCTTACAAAAGTCCTGAATATTCAGACCATGTTGTCCTAAAGCAGGACCTACTGGTGGAGCAGGGTTTGCGCTACCTGCTGGTACTTGTAATTTAACCTGAGTTACTAATTCTTTTGCCATAATATGTTACCCTTTTTCAACCTGCGTTAATGATAATTCAATTGGAGTAGGTTTACCAAATACTAATACAGATACTTTTAATCTGTTTTTCTCAAAATCGACTTTTTCAACTACTCCGTTGAAATCGTTAAATGGTCCATCTGTTATTCTGATAACTTCACCCGGCTCAAACATAACTTTTGGCTTCGGACTATCTACGCCTTCTTGCATAGATTGAATTAGATTCTGCGCCTCATGCTCTGCAAGTGGAATCGGTCTATCGCCGGTGCCTCCAATAAAGCCTAAAACCTTAGGAGCATTTCTTACCATATGCCATGTGTCATCATCTAAATCCATTTTAATCAAAACATATCCGGGAAAATATTTTCTTTCAGTTCTTTTTTTCTGACCATCTTTTATTTCAAGAACTTCTTCTGTTGGCACTAATATTTCACCAAAAGATTTTTCGAATCCTTCGCGCTTAATCGTATCCTCTAGAGTCTGTTTAACCTTATTCTCATAACCAGAGAAGGCTTGTATAACGTACCATTTCATTTCCACTTTATCTGACTCCATATAACGTCCCTATTGACCATGCCAATAACATATCTAACAACCATAAAAGTATGCCAATAATGACAACAATCACAATCACGCCTATCGCTGTCTGAGTAGTTTCTTGCTTCGTTGGCCATGAAACTTTTTTTAATTCTATTTTCGACTCTAAAACATATGTATAAACAGTCTTACCAAAGCTTGTCTGATAAATTATATAGCCAGCCAGACCAAGAACTGCAAATAGTCCCAACACACGATAAAACAAGCGTATTTCAGAAAAATAATAAAACGCCACTATACCCGCCAAAAGCAATAGCAGTGACACTAACAGAAGAGGCGTACCGTTATCGTTACCCTCTACATTCTTCGACTCAACAACCATGGCAAATTTTCCTTTATTCTCAGGCTAGGAGGGACTCGAACCCCCAACCTACGGTTTTGGAGACCGTTGCTCTACCAATTGAACTACTAGCCTAATCATTCTTATTAATATTAAATCAGATGATTAAGTAGATTACTCAGTTATTTTAGCAACAACTCCAGCGCCTACTGTTTTACCACCTTCGCGAATCGCGAATTTCAAACCTTCTTCCATAGCGATTGGGGTGATTAACTCAACTTTAATTTTGACATTATCACCAGGCATTACCATTTCAACATCTTTTGGCAACTCTATTGCGCCAGTTACATCTGTTGTACGGAAATAAAACTGTGGTCTATAGTTTGCAAAAAATGGAGTATGTCTTCCGCCTTCATCTTTTGATAAAACATAGATTTCACATTCAAATTTTGTATGCGGCTTTACTGAACCAGGTATGCATAACACTTGTCCACGCTCTACCTCTTCACGTTTTGTACCACGAAGCAGAACACCAACGTTATCGCCAGCTTGTCCACTATCAAGTAGTTTTCTAAACATTTCTACGCCAGTACATGTAGTTTTTACAGTATCTTTGATTCCAACAATCTCGATCTCATCTCCCACATTTACTTTGCCTCTCTCTATTCTTCCGGTAACCACTGTTCCACGACCTGAAATAGAGAATACATCCTCTATAGGCATTAAGAACTTACCGTCAATTGCTCTCTCAGGCATAGGTATGAAAGTATCCATAGCTTCCACTAATTTTTCAATAGATGGTATACCAATTTCTGAAGTATCACCCTCAAGTGCTTTTAAAGCTGAACCTTTAATGATTGGAGTATCATCGCCAGGGAAATCATATTTATTTAATAATTCTCTAATTTCCATTTCTACTAACTCTACCAATTCTTCATCGTCAACTTGATCTGCTTTATTCAAATAAACCACTACATGAGGTACACCTACTTGTCTAGATAATAGGATATGCTCACGTGTTTGTGGCATTGGGCCATCTGCTGCTGAACATACAAGTATCGCGCCATCCATTTGTGCTGCGCCGGTAATCATATTTTTAACATAATCAGCATGACCTGGGCAATCTACGTGTGCATAATGTCTTGTCTCAGACTCATACTCTACGTGAGCTGTAGAAATAGTTATTCCTCTCGCTCTTTCTTCAGGTGCATTATCAATTTGATCATATGCTTTGAATTCACCACCGTGTTTTTCACCCATACATTTTGTTATAGCTGCGGTTAGTGTTGTTTTCCCATGATCTACGTGGCCAATTGTGCCTACGTTTACATGGTCTTTATTTCGTTCGAATTTTTCCTTTGCCATTGTTAAACCCCGGTTTAGTAATTACAGTTTTCAAGTAGAGCAATGATAAACTACTTTTCTAGTCAAATACACTAAAATTTCAATAAAATATAGTAATTTTTAGCCCATAACCGGATTTGAACCGGTGACCTCTTCCTTACCAAGGAAGTGCTCTACCGACTGAGCTATATGGGCGAATGAATTTATATAGGATAATGGTGATATATATTAAGAAATTATAGGTAATTTAGAAGAATTGTTATGAAAACTTAATTCCAAACCTACCGAGCATTTTTTTCTCTATTCTCCAGAAATACTTAAATTCTCCAAATATACTTCCAATCACTATCAGTAAAAGCTGATAAACTGGCACTAACAGCATTATTCTTAAGACCCAGTAGAAGAAATCTCCAAGGATATATAGGTCTAAACCTAAAAAATTAATTACTATTCCTGCAAAATATACAGATGCTGTGCCAGTTGCAGCAAAAACTACATTTACTTTCAATAACTGAAAATTAGTTTCTACCTTAAAGAGATTTCTTATTTTATTCATAACTTGATATTTATTCCACTGAGCGGGTAGCGGGAATCGAACCCGCATCATCAGCTTGGAAGGCTGAGGTTCTACCATTGTACCATACCCGCATCATTCGAATTATATGGAGGGGGCAGGATTCGAACCTGCGAAGGCAGGGCCAGCAGATTTACAGTCTGCCCTCGTTGACCGCTTGAGTACCCCTCCAATATTCCAGAATATGTATTTATAACATAAATCATTATTTACTATGAGCAATATTTTGAAAAAATTAATAAGGTCTTTCAGGATTTTTAAATATCCACGAATACAATGACCAAATTATTCCAAGGGAAATTATAATTTTTGCCCCATTAATCATATTGTTACCATACAGAATTAAGCTTAAACATACCCCTGCGAAAAGGATTAATAACGCCTCAATTCTATTAGAAGTAATCTTGATACCAAAAATTCTTGGGGGTGGACCTAGTGGAGGCATTGCCATTATGTAATTTCCTTTATTTTTAAAATAATGTTTTTGTTTAAATCGTATAGTCTATATTCTCTCATTATCTCATATATCCATACAACATCAATTTCATGTTTTTCTAAGATATCAGAGGACTAGGCTCCAAATCTATAACGGCAGCCTCTTTATTTATATGTAATCTCTATTAATTTATCAAGAGCAGCATTCTTTTTTACATCGAACCGCTCAAAAATTTTTAAGTAATTTGGGCATAAGGCTCTATTCTTCTTTATGCCTAATTGTATTAATTGAGAGACTGTTGATTTATTAATACTAGAATACTTATCTTTTAGCTTAAATATATCTTTCTCGCTTAAGTTTGTTTTTTCTTGAAATAATATAATTAGCTCAAATAATTCAGACTTAACCTCTTCTTCATTAAAATTTTTCACACAAATATTACTATAAGCGTTAATGCTGCTTGAATACTGAACAAAATCATTAAAGATCGGATAATTTAATGGCTGAGCAAAGCTAACCTTCGATGCCACCATTAAAATTAATATATACTTAACCCTCATCTGTCACCCTATATATCTCGGAAATTAGCACATCATCTAGATTCATACCTTTTCTTTGAAAGTATCCATCCAAAGTCTTAATGAATATATTATGATTTTCATCAGCAATCCTAAGTTTAACTATCTGCGCAACAAAGGCTTTTAGTTCCCATTTCATATATTGATTAAGTTGAAGGTTTGAGCCCTCGCAATGTTTAGCTTTAAATATATTTACTAATTCTTCCCATACCTTGAGCATTTTGGGGTCTTTTAGTAAATTTTCCATGGTAGATAACCATATGCCTTGCCAGACAATAGGGTCTGGATTAGCAAAAACTTTTTTAATAATGATTGGTAAGTCTTTATTCATGATTAATTATTCTATATGATACTGTTTTTATTATATGATTATGAAACAATATAATCTTTAGGAAAATAAAATTTTTGCCACCTTAGCTCAGTTGGCCAGAGCAGGGGTTTTGTAAACCTCAGGTCGTCAGTTCGAATCTGACAGGTGGCTCATTAATTAAGCGTATGAATAAAATCCCTATGACGGCTGATGGCGCTGTACAACTCAAAGAAGAGTTACACGGCCTAAAAAGCATTGAAAGACCAAGAATTGTTTCAGCTATTAAAGAAGCTAGAGAGAAAGGCGATTTGAAAGAAAATGCTGAATATCATGCTGCGCGTGAAGAACAAAGTTTTATGGAAGGTAGAATTAAAGATATTGAGGCAAAACTTTCTAAAGCACATGTTATAGATATAAAAACTATGCCTGTGTCAACAAAGGTAATATTTGGCTCTACCGTATTATTAATTAATCTTGATGATGGTAAGAAAGTTACATATAAGTTAGTTGGCGAAGATGAGGCGGATCTTAAGCTTGGGAAAATTTCAATTACTTCTCCATTAGCTAGAGCCTTAATAGGAAAAGATCAGGATGATGTTATTGAGCTCAAGATGCCAAGCGGAATTACAGAGTATGAAATCTCTAAAGTTAAATATGAATGATATTATTCAAAAGAATGTCTTAGGTGAGCCTCTAGAGCTTTGCGGGGAAGATCCTATTACTGGCTACTACAGAGATGGTTCATGTAATACAGATAATACTGATTATGGTTCGCATACAGTATGTGCATCAATTACAAATAAATTTCTAGAATTTTCAAAAAGCATGGGCAATGATTTATCAACCCCAAGACCAGAGCTAGGCTTTAAAGGTCTTAAACCTGGTGACTCATGGTGCTTATGCGCTAATCGCTGGCTTGAAGCATATCAAAATGGTTCTGCTCCCAAAATCAAACTTAAATCCACTCACCTCAGGGCCTTAGAGATAATAGACCTAGATTCTTTAAAAGAGCATTCGGTAGACATCTCTTGATGTAAACAGGGAACTAGCTCATAATTATAATATGAGATTCTTCAAAAAATTAATGTACATAGGAGCGTTTTTCGCCATGACTAACAATGTTAATGCATCATGCCCTAGCTCTCTAGATTTTGATATTAAATTATTAGGTGAAGATAAAACAGTTAATCTCTGCAAAGAATATCTTGGTAAAGTTATACTTGTTGTTAATACTGCAAGTAAATGTGGCTTCACACCGCAATATGAAGGCTTGGAAAAGTTATATAAGGAAAAGAAAGATGATGGTTTTGTGGTATTAGGTTTCCCCTCCCATGATTTCTACCAGGAGCCCTCAACAGAAAAAGAGATAAAAGATTTTTGTAATTTAACTTATGACGTTCAATTCCCAATGTTTACAAAAACAACAGTTAGAGGGAAAAACGCCCATCCTTTCTTTAAATTACTTACCAAGGAAACCAATAGCTCTCCGAAATGGAATTTTCACAAATACCTTATAGGGAAAGATGGAGTTATAGTGGACAGCTTTTCTACTGTGACAGGTCCTGGAAGCAATAAAATTATCAAAAAAATTGATGAGCTCCTAGACTCTTCTTCTTAAAAATATTCTGCTAGTTATAGGTGGCTTGCTATTAAGCCTATAGACTTAAGAACTAAATTAGGTTCGTATTTATTTTTGACAGACAATCTTTTTGAAATTATTTTTCCATAACCACCACTGATCAATAATTTTGGCAATGTTTTTTGATTTTCTTTAATTTGATTATAAGTATTCTCTATTGCAGATATTACCATTAATAAATATCCTTCCGTAATACCATCCTCTGTCTTTTTAGGAAAATATTTTTTTTGTGATGCCGTGTCTTCTTTTATTTTAATGTTTTTTAAATGATAAGCATTTTTAAAAGACTTGCTGTAACCATCAAATCCTCCTAGGATATATCCCCCTAAATGTATTCCCTTAGCGTTTACTATATCAATTGATATAGCAGTCCCACAATCAACAATTATTAAAGGTTTTTTGTGAAGAAAAAAAGAGGCTACAATTGCTACCCATCTATCATCTCCTAATTTTTCTGGTTGCGTATAACCGTTAGTCACACCCAACAGGTTAGACGATGATTTGATTTGCTTAACTCTACATTTAAATATTTTTTTTAATTTATCTATGATTAATTTATTCTCTTTAACGCTAATGACGCTTGTAAGCAATATTTCATCTATTTCCTTTTTTAAATATTTTTTCAAAGTAACGAGTAATTTATTATTACCACTATTACTGGTCATAGATAATTTACTATTTCCCCACAGGCTTACTGATGTAGTTGTATTCCCAATGTCTATTAAAAGCTTCATTTCAATAATCTCATTGAATAATTTATATCTGATACATTTACAATTTTATCATTCGTTTGTATTTGTAATTCACCCTTGTCATTTATCCCAATCAATTTCCCAGTAATCTCTTTATCCTTGCTTATTAAAATAATATTTTTGTTTTTAGCATACATAGATTCATTCCATTTTTTTTGGAAAGATGTAAACCCCTGTTTCTCAAATAATGATATGTTTTTTAATAAAACGGAAATAGTGGTGCCAACCAATAGACTAGTATTATCTTTTTCTATATTTAAATTTGCTGGATAACCATCTATAAAATTTATTAAATTATCTGGGATAGAGATATTAAAACCAAAGCCAATCATAGAGTAAAATGAGTTTTTGCTATCTATGAGGTTTTCTATTAAAGTGCCGCAGACCTTTTTACCATTTTGCATAATATCATTTGGCCATTTAATAGTTAGCTCATGATTACCAAGCACCTTGCAAGCCTCAATAATTGAGATACCTACCAAATGGCTCAAGACAAAATATTCGTTTAAACTTTTATTAAATCTTAAACATAAGCTAAAACCTAGTGAGTTACCTTGAAAGTTAACCCATTTCTTGCCTCTTCTTCCCCTTGAGTGACGTTGATTATTTGATAAAATAATTATGGGAGCTTGATCTCGAATATAACCATAATTTAAGTAATCATTAGTTGAAGAAACATAGTTTTTAGAGAATATATTAATGTTCATGCGTTCAATATTATTTTTTATTTTATAATCTATAAACATATTTTTGACATAAAATTAGGTTTCACTTATGATGGCCTAGCAAATCATAATTATAAGGAATAACATAGCATAAAATGGCAATTAATTGGATAGAGACGGAAATCATAGAGCATATTAAGTGGACAGATACTCTGGCATCGCTTAAATTTAAAGGAAATATTCCCACATACACTGCTGGTCAATATACTAAAGTTGGTCTTCATATAGGTGGAGAGTTGATCTCTAGACCATATTCATATGTAAGTTCGCCCAATGATGATTTTCTTGAAATAATTTATGTAAATGTGCCTGATGGGGTTCTAACTCCAAAGCTACATGAGCTTAAAGTGGGTGATAAATTACAAGTTATGGAAAAATCTGTAGGATTTTTTACAATGAGCGAAGTTCCGGATGGGAAAAATTTATGGATGTTTGCGACAGGAACAGGACTAGGAGTATTTATTTCTCTACTGAAAACCCCAGAACCATGGGAAAGATTTGATAATGTTATCCTTGTTCACGGTGTCAGACACTCTAATGAATTAGCTTATCAAGATCAAATATCTGAGTTTGACAAGAATAACCCTGGAAAATTTAAATACATACCAACAGTCACCAGAGAAAATATAGATGGGTGTCTAAAGATTAGAATACCCGAAGGGATTAAATCTAAAAAATTTGAAGAACTATCAAAGATAGTTATAAATAATGACTCACAATTTATGATTTGTGGAAACCCAGATATGATCAATGATACGGTTGAACTACTAAATGAAAAAGGTTTGGAAAGAAATAGGCGTAGTAAACCTGGCAATATTACATTAGAAAAATATTGGTAAAAGACCTGCTTTTCAAATGGAGTTTGATTTGATTGAAAAAGAACCACTCGAAGTAAAAGCAATGCTTGATGAAGATTCATCGAATATAATGCTTTTAGATGTTAGGGAACAATGGGAATTTGATTTGTGTCATATACCCGCGTCCATACATATTCCCATTGCTGAAGTTATCCTAAGAGTGTCAGAATTAGAAAAGACAAACCCTATTGTTATAGTTTGTCATAACGGAAGAAGAAGTCTGAATATAGGCCTGGAGCTTATAGAAAAGGGATTTGACAATGTTATCAACTTAAAAGGTGGTGTTGATCAATGGGCTGATGATATAGATACCTCAATGACTAAGTATGGAATGAAAGAAATTTTAGAAAATAGCTGAGATACTCTTTAGTACCCAAGCCAATCTTTGTAACTCACCCATCCTTTATTTTTATATGCCACGTTTGGAAGTACTGGTATGTTGTTAGGTTTTATATTGCCTTTACACCAGGTATCCCAGTCCTTTTTACTCTTTAAATTTAAAGATCTTGAGAATTCCCTAGCCTCTAGAAAATTTTGTAACTTTAATTCATAAATATATTTCATATTTATATTATAAATAAAAAAAGGCCCCCGAAGGAGCCTTTCTAAAAATTTAAGCTGACAGTGTCCTACTCTCGCAAAGGGAGACCCTTTACTACCATCGGCGCAACATGGTTTCACTACTGAGTTCGGAATGGATCAGGTGGTTCCCAGGCGCTATTGCCATCATACATAAATTTAATTTAGGAATTATTATTATACGCTTATTCTTTAGATCTTAAATATTTAGAACAAAAAAATGTTTCATTTTTAATGTTATAAGATCAAGCCTCACGATCAATTAGTACTGGTTAGCTACACTAGTTACCTAGCTTCCACACCCAGCCTATCAACGTCCTAGTCTTGAACGGATCTTTAGGGACCTTAAAGGTCCAGTGATATCTTATCTTTGGTATGGCTTCCCGCTTAGATGCTTTCAGCGGTTATCACAACCCTATATAGCTACCCAGCAATGCCTCTGGTGAGACAACTGGAACACCAGGGATAGGTTCACTCCGGTCCTCTCGTACTAGGAGCAACTTCCATCAAATATCAAACGCGCACGGTAGATAGGGACCGAACTGTCTCACGACGTTCTAAACCCAGCTCGCGTACCACTTTAAATGGCGAACAGCCATACCCTTGGGAGCTGCTTCACCCCCAGGATGTGATGAGCCGACATCGAGGTGCCAAACACTGCCGTCGATATGAGCTCTTGGGCAGTATCAGCCTGTTATCCCCGGCGTACCTTTTATCCATTGAGCGATGGCCCTTCCATACAGAACCACCGGATCACTAAGACCTACTTTCGTACCTGCTCGACATGTCCGTCTCGCAGTCAAGCACCCTTATGCCTTTACACGCATCATACGATTTCCAACCGTATTGAGGGTACCATCGCGTTCCTCCGTTACTCTTTAGGAGGAGACCGCCCCAGTCAAACTACCCACCATACACTGTCTCCGAACCGGATTACGGTTCTGGGTTAGAACTTCAAAGGCAATAGGCTGGTATTTCAAAGGTTGACTCCACTGTTGCTAGCGCATCAGTTTCAAAGTCTCCCAGCTATGCTACACAATTGAATTCAAAGTTCAGTGTAAAGCTGTAGTAAAGGTGCACGGGGTCTTTCCGTCTAGCCGCGCGTACACTGCATCTTCACAGCGATTTCAATTTCACTGAGTCTCAGTTGGAGACAGTATGGCCATCGTTACGCCATTCGTGCAGGTCGGAACTTACCCGACAAGGAATTTCGCTACCTTAGGACCGTTATAGTTACGGCCGCCGTTCACCGGGGCTTCGATCAAGAGCTTCGCTAATAAATTAGCTAACCCCATCAATTAACCTTCCGGCACCGGGCAGGCGTCACACCCTATACTTCCACTTACGTGTTTGCAGAGTGCTGTGTTTTTAGTAAACAGTCGCAGCCATCGTTTTAATGCTACCCTCTTTTGCTCAGCCAGCAAGTGGCTTCACATACAAAGGGCATACCTTCTCCCGAAGTTACGGTATCATTTTGCCTAGTTCCTTCAACTGAGTTCTCTCATGCGCCTTAGAATTCTCATCCCACCTACGTGTGTCCGTTTAGGGTACGGCTTCTTTATATCTGATGCTTAGAGGATTTTCTTGGAAGTATGGTATAGATCACTTCGTTTTTCCCGAAGAAAAAACTTCGTCGTCGCGTCTCGGAATAGAGCTTCCCGGATTTACCAAAGAAACATTCCTACCTGCTTAAACCAGTATAACCGTTGACTGGCTGATTTAACCTTCTCCGTCCCCCCTTCGCAATATAAAGGAGTACAGGAATATTAACCTGTTTTCCATCGACTACGCCTTTCGGCCTCGCCTTAGGTACCGACTAACCCTCCGCCGATTGACGTTGCGGAGGAAACCTTAGGTTTTCGGCGTGTAGGGTTCTCACCTACATTATCGTTACTTATGTCAGCATTCGCACTTCTGATATCTCCAGCATATCTCACGATACACCTTCAGTGACGTACAGAACGCTCCGCTACCACTCTAGTAAACTAGAGTCCAAAGCTTCGGTATATGACTTGAGCCCCGTTAAATCTTCCGCGCAGGCCGACTCAACCAGTGAGCTATTACGCTTTCTTTAAAGGATGGCTGCTTCTAAGCCAACCTCCTGGATGTCTGGGCCTTCCCACTTCGTTTTCCACTTAGTCATAATTTTGGGACCTTAGCTGTTGGTCTGGGTTGTTTCCCTCTTGACTACGGACGTTAGCACCCGCAGTCTGTCTCCCGTGCTCTACTTGTTGGTATTCGGAGTTTGCAATGGTTTGGTAATCCGGGATGGACCCCTAGCCATAACAGTGCTCTACCCCCAACAGTAATACACGAGGCGCTACCTAAATAGCTTTCGCGGAGAACCAGCTATCTCCGGGTTTGATTAGCCTTTCACTCCGATCCACAGCTCATCCCCTCATTTTTCAACATAAGTGGGTTCGTGCCTCCAGTAGGAATTACCCCACCTTCACACTGGCCATGGATAGATCACCCGGTTTCGGGTCTACTCCTTGCAACTAGACGCCCTATTAAGACTCGGTTTCCCTTCGCCTACCCTATTACGGTTAAGCTTGCTACAAAAAGTAAGTCGCTGACCCATTATACAAAAGGTACGCAGTCACCCTCGAAAGGGCTCCCACTGCTTGTACGCACACGGTTTCAGGTTCTATTTCACTCCCCTAACAGGGGTTCTTTTCGCCTTTCCTTCACAGTACTAGTTCACTATCGGTCGGCATAGAGTATTTAGCCTTGGAGGATGGTCCCCCCATGTTCAAGCAAGATTTCTCGTGTCCCGCTCTACTCATCGTTATCCACCACACTAAAACTTTCACATACAGGGCTATCACCTTCTTTGGCCAACCTTTCCAGATTGTTTTATTAGTTAAAATGTGGATTAAAATAACTGGGCTGTTTCCTTTTCGCTCGCCGCTACTAAGGAAATCTCAATTGATTTCTTTTCCTCTGGGTACTTAGATGTTTCAGTTCTCCAGGTTTGCTTCTACCATCCTATATATTCAGATGGAGATAATCTACTTATGTAGACTGAGTTCACTCATTCGGAAATCCCCGGGTCAAAGTTTGTTTATCAACTCACCGAAGCTTATCGCAGATTACTACGTCCTTCATCGCCTTATGCCGCCTAGGCATCCACCACATGCGCTTATTCACTTGACCTTATAACTTAAAAAAGCTCAATAAATTGAGTTATTTTTTTAAATCGTTCGTTTGTCAAAAATCCTAATAAATTAGTCTTTTCAACTTGGTTCTCATCAATAAAGTAACATTTTTACACTACAGTATTTACATAAATACTGCGGTTTGATTCTAGATTCTAAGATCTAAAAAGATACATGTACAATTAATTCCTAAATTTTCTTCAGAGCAAAAAAAAGCGAGCATCGCTTTTAACGCTCACTGAGAGTGATTATATATGATAGGTAGGGAATTAGAAGCTTTATTTCTACTGATTTCAATATTTTATAGAGCTAGTCGCTGTCAAACCGGCAACCCTCTTGATTGTCTAGCAGGTACTCTCTCATCTGGCTCATTAAGAGGAATGCTTGAGCTTACCGGCTTGCTGCTTTGGCCAGCCTGATAGCTAAAATAATTGTAATTGTATACGCTATTAGATGATTTTATATTTTTATGAAAATATTAATATATTGTAATAATTAAAGCATCAGTTTTCTTTTCACAAACCATTCTAAATGATTATCAGAAATTAAATTCTATTTTTTAAGTTCATTGTAAATCGATTTATTATATTAAATTTACTTGCTTTCATGAACCTAATAAAACTATTTTTTTATCCATATTTGATTAAATGATGAATCTGTAGGGTCGCCTTTTCCAATATAATCTGACAACTTCTGATTCGTAGTAAAGCCACAGTCTGTTAGTATTTTAGTTATCCCATCAGATTGAGCAAGGAAATTATAAGCAACTTCAATTAAAACTGTTTTGCAAATAGGGTTTTTTAAGGTTTCTAATGCCCCAGCCAATATTAAATGTTCTATACCATCAACGTCTATTTTAATCATTTTTGGATATTCAGTAAGTATATTATTTTGTATTAAAAAGTCGAGAGAGAAGCCCAGTGTTTGATAGGAAAGAGACTTATTCATAGGGGTTCCATCATGCCCATATTCGACAC
>JBLFWM010000009.1:0-18263 GCA_047611265.1 Gammaproteobacteria bacterium
GAGGAATGCATTTATATAAAGCTGAGTCTACTGGGCCGGTTAAAGATAATAAAATATCACCTAGAATTGCAGAAACAGCTAAAAGTCTTTGGTCAATTTATTTAGGATTAACCATAGTATGTGCCGCCGCTTATTACCTAGCTGGAATGTCGATATTTGATTCTGTAGCACATAGTTTTTCTACTATTGCGATTGGTGGATTCTCTACACATAACTCAAGTATTGGATATTTTGATAGTAATTTAATAGAACTGATTTGTATATTTTTCATGCTTATTTCTGCATTAAATTTTATTTTACATTTCATGGCAATAAAAACAAAAGATATTAAGACATATCTTAATGACACTGAATTTAAATCATATATTTGGGTTATATTTTTTGTATTTCTTAGTATAGTTTTATATGTAAATATTGGAAAGCATGAAGACTTAACGGTTATGCAGATACTTTTTCAGTCAGTATCATTCATAACAACATCTGGCTTCACCACCACAACATATTATTCATGGCCATCATTCATCACATCATTGTTGATTGCAATAAGTTTTATAGGAGCATGTGCGGGATCAACTGGTGGCGGATTAAAAGTAATAAGGGTAGTAATACTTTTTAAGTTATTGAAAAAAGAATTACTTAAGATTATACATCCCACTGCAGAAATTCCAATACGTATAAATCAGTCAGCTATTAACGAAGAGACATCAGCAACACTATATAATTTTTTTATATTTTATATCTTATCTTACCTGGCTTTATCGTTCCTCCTTTTGATGTCTGGGCTTGATATGATTACTTCATTTTCTGCTGTGGCTTCATGTATTAATAATCTTGGACCAGGACTTGGTGATGTTGCATTAAACTATGGGGATATTAATATCTTTTCTAAGTATGTTTTATCCTTTGCTATGATTTTAGGTAGGCTTGAAATTTTCACACTATTGATTGTAATGACACCGTATTTTTGGAAATATTGATAATATTATGGGAAATGAAGCAAAACCTTTTTTATCTAAAAATAATCCTTTAAACATTAGCAAAAGCAATGGAGAACATTTTTCATTAAAATATTTACTCCCCCATTACTGGCCAACATGGTTATTATTATTATTATCTTTTTTACTTTCTTTTATGCCAAATGCCATTAGAGTTATGTTAGGAAATATTGTAGGCAAGCTTATATTCTTAACAAATTCTAAAAGAAGAAACATAGTAACAGCAAATCTTGCTTTATGTTTTAAGAGTAAGAGTGAAATTGAAATTGGTAATCTTTGTAAAGCATACTTTATTTACCTAGGAAGAGCTTTTATTGATATGCCGTTACTTTGGTGGAGAAGTAATTCATTCTTGCAAAAAAATTGTGAAGTTTTTAATAAAGATTATCTTGATCAAGAATTATCTAAAAATAAAGGTGTGATATTATTAGTTGCACATTCTGTTTTTCTAGATTTTGGCGGGAGGTCCTTGTCGGGATATCCAATTATAAGTATGTATAAACCATTTAGAAATAAATTATTAAATTGGATTATTGGAAGTGCTCGTAGTAGAAAAATTGATAACATTATAGTTTACCCAAGAGATAATTTTTCATTCCGAAAAATAATAAAAGCGCTTAAAAAAAAATCTATATTCTACTATTTTGGTGATGAAGATTTAGGAAAGGATAATTCAGTATTCTCAAAATTTTTTGATGAAAAAAAATCAACACTAATCTCTGTGAGTAAAATATCAGAGTTATCTAATTGTTCTGTTATGCCATGCATTAATTATTACTGTCCTATATCTAAAAAATACACAACATATATTGGCAAGCCATTGGAGAACTTTCCATCTAATGATAAACAAAAAGATGCTAATACAATAAATATTGCACTAGAGGAAATTATTTCACGCGACTTAGAACAATATATGTGGAGCCTTAGATTGTTTCAAACACGACCTGATGGCAAAAGCTATCCATACAAATAGCATAATTTTATATTAATCATTAGCTATTAACTTTATTTAATATTCTTTATAATCATTTATATGAACTTATTCCCAGAGATAACAGATTATAAGCATGAATATCTATCCGTTGATATAACTCATGAACTATATATTGAACAATCTGGCAACCCAAATGGCATCCCTGTTATTTTTTTGCATGGCGGCCCAGGTGCAGGAGCTAATTATTTATATAGAAGATTTTTTAATCCTGAAGTTTATAGAATAATTTTGTTTGATCAACGTGGTGCTGGAAAATCTAAACCTTACGCGAGCATTATTAATAATACAACTCAAGACTTAACTGATGACATCAAAAAAATTATTGACCACCTTAATATTAAAAAATCCATAATATATGGTGGCTCATGGGGTTCTACATTAGGATTATTATTTGCAGAAAAATATCCAGAACTAGTTTATTCCCTTGTATTACGAGGTATATTCTTATGTAGAGAAGCTGATATTAATTGGTTTTACCAGAAAGGAGCTCATGAAATATACCCAGATTATTGGGATATATTTATTTCTGATATTCCCATTGAAGAAAGAAATAATATTTTAGCAGCATTTCATAATAGGATTCATGGTAAAGATAAAAATATTAGTCTTAACTTATGTAAGAAATGGGCAGAATGGGAGGGTAAGTGTTCAACTCTATTGCCGTCTAAAAATGTTGTAAATAATTTTTCAGATTGTTCTGAATCATTATCAAAAATAGAAACTCATTACTTTATGAATGACTGCTTTATAGAAGAAAATCAAATTTTAAATAATATTGATAAAATCCTTGATATTAAATGCCATATTATTCACGGGAGATTTGATATTGTGTGCCCCTTCAAGCAAGCATATGATTTACATCGGGTCTATAAAGGATCTAATATAGATATTATTGATGCTGCTGGACATTCTCTTTTAGAGCCTGGCATTACAAATAAAGTTCTTGAAATATTTTCAAAACCCAATGAACTTATATCTTAAATTCTCTTACAGCTTAATATTAGTATTTTTTATATTAACAGATATATATGCCGATATTATTCCAAATAAAATTCGTGAAGAAAATATAAATAATCAAATCATTGAATATATTTTTGATGCTGATGTTATAAAAATATCTTCTGGCATTGAAAACAACTTTAATTTAATTGCTAATCAAAATAATAAATCTAGATATTCAATTTTATTGCTGCACGGAAGAGGCCTTTATCCTACGGAACCTAACGTTATGGATCCATTGAGAATATCATTTGTTGAAAGAGGCATTGATACTTACTCATTACAGTTACCTGTTTTAGATAAAGGTGAGTCATATAATGAATATAAACAGATTTTCAGATATTCAGATGCAAGAATCACGTCTGCTATTAATTTTATAAAGCCTGAAAAACTCATTATCATTGCACATAGTTGTGGCTCCCATATGCTTATTTCTTGGGCTAAAAAAAATAATATTAAAAACTTGTCTGGCTTTATTTTAATTGGAGCAGGGGCAGTAGATAAGAGTCAAAAAATGATAAATAGTTTAGATTATAATATTATTGATATACCGATTTTAAATATCTATGGAGAATATGACCATGGTTCGGTAAAAAATTATGCAGCTATTTTTGATGATGTCATTAAAGATAAAAATGATTCTTTTTCAAAAAATATAGAAATTAGAGATTCTGATCATAACTATTTAGGCGAAAGTAATTTACTAGTAGATATTGTAAATTCATGGCTTAAATCTTTATAATATGTTATAGATATCATATGAAAAAACGTATAGCGAAAGTTGAAAGGATAACCAAAGAAACGCAAATACAAGCAGAGATAAATTTAGATGGTCAGGGTGACTCATCAATTAAAGCTGATTTGCCATTTTTAGAACATATGTTGGAGCAAGTTGCACGCCATGGTATGTTTGATTTAACAATTTTAGCCAAGGGCGACTTAGAAATAGATGCTCATCACACTGTTGAGGATGTTGGCATAGTTTTAGGTCAGGCTTTAGAAAAAGCACTTGGTAATAAAATAGGTATAACTAGATTTGGGTCAGCATATGTCCCATTAGATGAATCATTGTCTAGGGTTGTCTTAGATTTTTCAGGCAGACCTGGCTTAGAGTTTAATGTAACATTCCCAAGATCTCGCGTTGGAGAGTTTGACATAGATTTATTGCAAGAATTTTTTCAAGGTTTTGCTAACCATGCTAAAACTACTATCCATATTGATAATATTAGGGGTGGTAATTCTCATCACATAGCAGAGACTATATTTAAAGCATTTGGCAAAGCCTTAAAAATGGCAGTCACAATCGACCCAAGGCAAGCAGACAAAATACCGTCTACAAAAGAATTAATCTAATGGCAGATATTGCTATCATCGATTATGGCATGGGTAATGTTCATAGTGTGCACAAAGCACTGAATAAAGTCCTAGGTAAAAATTCCAAGATAAAGATAACTAATTCGCTCAATGATTTATTAGATTGCTCTCATATTGTCTTTCCCGGGCAAGGTGCAGCATCAGAATGTATGATTAATATTGATAAAAATTTAGATATTATAGAATTTAAAAAAATTATATTACAGAAACCTTTTTTAGGAATATGCATGGGTTTACAAGTATTAATGACTCATAGTGAAGAGAACGAAGGGTCTAGCTGCTTAAATATTTTGAATGGAGAAGTTCTTAGTATAAAAAGAAAAATGAATGCAAAACTTAAAGTTCCTCATATGGGATGGAATAAAGTCAAACAAGAAAGTAAGCACCCTCTCTGGAATAACATACCTGATGAGTCATTTTTTTATTTTGTGCATAGTTATTTTGTTGAGCCTTCAAATAAATCAAATATACTATCAACTACTAATTATGATATAGATTTTGCATCGGCACTCTATAAAGATAATATTGCAGCAGTTCAGTTTCATCCTGAAAAGAGCTCTAAGATGGGATTAAGACTACTTGAGAATTTTATAAATTGGAATGGTGAGCTTTAATGAAAATACTTCCAGCAATTGATATTAAAGATGGCAAATGTGTAAGACTTGCTAAAGGTGATTACAGTCAAGTAACTCATTATTTTGATAACCCATTAGATGTGGCAAAGAAATGGATTGATCAAGGGTCTATGAATTTACATATAGTTGATCTAGACGGGGCAAAATCTGGAGAAACCATTAACTACGATATTATCGCTAAAATCAGGAATAATCATCCAGATATCTACATTCAGATTGGTGGTGGAATTAGAGATGTTGAAAATATAAATAAATATCTTAATATTGGCATTAATAAAGTTATAGTTGGAACCCGCGTAGTTTCAGACCCAAGCTTTTTAGAAAAAATACCATCTAATATTAAAGAAAAAGTGATAATTGATCTTGCTGTTAAGGATGGTAAGCTGGCTGTTCATGGCTGGAATAATTCATCAGATTTCACACTACAGAGTTTCATTAAAATTTTGGAGGCTAATAATATTAAAGAAATTGTTTTTACAGATGTAAGTAAAGATGGGATGTTAGAAGGAATGAATTTTTCAGAGATTTCAAATATTTTAAGATTTTCTAGCATTCCATTAATTGCTTCTGGGGGTGTAACTTCAATCGATGATATCAAACATCTTTGTGGAATGAATGAAATTAAAATATCTGGCGTAATCATTGGCAAGGCTTTATATGAAAATAAAATTAATCTCAAAGAAGCAATTAAACTATCTAGTAAAAACTAATGTCTTTATATAAAAGAATAATACCCTGTCTAGATGTTGCCAATGGCCGTGTAGTTAAAGGAACTAAATTTGTAAATATTGTAGACGCAGGTGATCCAGTTGAAGTAGCCAAGCGTTATGATCAAGAAGGCGCAGACGAAATTGCTTTCTTAGATATTACTGCAACGCATGAAGATAGAAAAACAATTATAGAAACTGTTGAAAAAGTAGCTTGCGAGGTTTTCATTCCACTAACTGTTGGAGGTGGAGTTTCTAATTATAATGATGTACTAAATCTTTTAAGTGCGGGCGCAGATAAAGTTGCAATAAACAGTGCTGCAGTAACTAATCCAAATTTAATAAATCAGGTTACAGATAAGATTGGTAGGCAATGCATTGTAGCTGCAATAGATGTCAAAGAAACTAAAAATAATAGTTGGACTGTCTATACTCATGGGGGGCGAAACTCAACAGGAATAGATGCTTTCCAATGGGCTAAAGAACTATGTGATAGAGGTGCAGGCGAGATACTGCTAACTAGCATGGATAGAGATGGCACTAAAAAAGGTTTTGATTTAGATTTATTAAATCTTATTTCTAGCGAAGTATCTATACCTGTTATTGCATCTGGAGGAGCTGGAACACTAGAGCACTTAAGAGATGCTGTTATAGTTGGCAAGGCAGATGCTGTATTAGCTGCAAGTATATTTCATTATTCAATATACTCAATTCAAGAGGCCAAGGAATATATGAAAAAACATGGAGTTTTAGTACGAATATAATAATTTGTGCTAACCTAGTAATATGATTGAAAATACTAAATCAAGCATTCTTGCAAAGCTAGAAGATATTTTGAATGATAGAAAACATAGTGTGTCGGAAGACTCATATGTTTCGCAATTGTATAAAAAAGGGAATCAGTCTATAAATTTAAAAATTATAGAAGAAGCAAATGAATACATAGATGCAGTCAGTAACTCTGATCGTGACCATATCATTCATGAGGCTGCTGACCTCTGGTTTCATACATTGGTATCATTAACTTTGAATGGAATATCATCAGATGATATCCTTAAAGAGCTTGAGAATAGATTTGGTCTATCGGGATTGGAAGAAAAAAGATTAAGAAAAAAATGAGGTATTAAAAATGTTAAGCGGTATATCACCATGGTCAATATTACTAATATTAATTATAGTAGTTGTTTTATTTGGAACTAAAAAACTTAGAAATGTTGGGTCAGATTTAGGAACAGCCATAAAAAGTTTTAAAAAGTCATCAAAAGAAGATGATGCTAGCAGTAAAACTGTTTCGGCAAAAAAATCTGTAAAAGAAGATAGCAAGTAAGCCTTATGTTTGATATAGGTTTTTGGGAACTATTCCTAATATTTTTACTACTCTTGTTTGTTGTTGGGCCAGAAAGGCTTCCAGCAATCGCTGGTTATTTAGGAAAATGGTTTGGAAAGTTTCAAAGATATTTCTTTGAACTTAAGGATTCTATACAACGCGAAACAGAAGAGCCTAGCAACCAAATTAATAAATTGTTGGATGATCAGAAATCTTCTATGGATAGATTACAAAAAGAAATTAGTGACAAGAAAGAGGAAGATGATAAATAATGGATTCCAAGGATGAAATAAATAATTCTTTTAAATCTTTGGTCCCTCATTTTCAAGAATTAAAATCAAGAATTTCAAAATGTTTATTATTTGTACTTGTTTTTTTTATAATATTATTTCCATTTTCAGATGTAATATATACTCAATTGGCAGAACCTTTGATATCAAAACTACCTGAAGGTAGTAACATGATAGCTATTGATGTTGCTTCCCCATTTTTTATTCCATTTAAGCTAGTAATGATTTTATCTGTTTTTATATCAATTCCTTATCTTCTATACCACTTATGGATGTTTACAGCTCCCGGGCTTTATGAGAAAGAAAAAAAACTCGTATTACCAATTCTTGTGTCTAGTAGTATATTATTTTATTTAGGTGCAGCTTTTGCATATTTTGTTGTCTTCCCTTTGATATTTGCTTTCTTTATTAGTATTGCTCCTGAAGGAATAGCCGTAATGACTGATATCAGTAGGTATTTAGATTTTGTAATAACACTTTTTTTTGCATTTGGTTTTGCATTTGAAGTTCCAGTGATCACAGTTTTATTAGTTTTAACTAATGTAAGTACGCCTACCAGTTTGTCTAAAAAGAGACCATATGTTATTGTTGGTGCATTCGTAATAGGAATGTTATTAACGCCACCAGATATTATTTCTCAAACCTTATTAGCGATACCAATTTGGTTTTTATTTGAAGTTGGGATTATATTTGCAAGAATCCTAACTAAGAATCGAAGTAGTAGTGACGTTGTTTTATATGATGATATCGCTGATAAAGATAATAAAGATAATAAAAAGGATGATAATTAACTATGACTAGAACTATTTGGTTTGCAAGGCATGCTCAATCAGAATATAACAAGAAAAAACTTTTTACAGGATGGCATGATCCTGATTTAACAGAACATGGTATACATAAAGCACATGATTTAAAAGAAGAGCTTTATGGGGTCATGTTTGACCATATCTATTCTTCACCTCTAAAACGAGCTCTATCTACAGCACAAATATTATCTGACGATAAAGATATAAAGATAGACGACAGACTTAAAGAGAGAAGTTATGGAGACTGGTCAGCTAAGAATAAGGAAGAAGTAAAATTATCCGAAGGTATTGATAATTATTATGCGGCTAGAAGAGGATGGGAAACTAGTCCTCCTAATGGTGAAAGTTTGAAAGATGTAAGCTTACGAGTTAAACCCTTTATAGATGAGTTACCTAAATCTGGAAATATTCTTGTGGTGTCTCATGGCAATACGATACGTGCTATATCTGTATTATTTGGTGTTAATACCGAGAGTAATGTTAATGCTTTTGAGATTAAAGTTGGAACTGTGTTTAAGGTAAAAAGCTAGTATCTCTACTAGCTCTTTCATACGGAGGTGTATATAAGTATATTAGCATATAATTATATAAATCCAATATAAATTGAACCTTTCGCTAAAATTTATATCTCATAGATCATCAATACCATAATTTGCCCCTTGAGCAGGACCCATGTACTTGTACTCTAATTCCCTTTATTCATTGAATTTTATAAAAGAAGACATCACGTTAACCACTCCCTTAACCACAAATATCTATTATGACAGCCATAAATATGGTTATGATTATAATATGGAGGCTTAAGGTAATATTATGAAAGCATCTGATTTATTTATTAAGTGTTTAGAGCGCGAGGGAATAGAATATATTTTTGGAGTACCGGGTGAAGAGAATGCTGACCTTTTACTATCTTTAAAATATTCGAAAAAGATTAAATTTATTTTGACTCGGCATGAGCAAAGCGCAGCTTTTATGGCTGAGGCTCATGGAAAATTATCAGGTAAGCCCGCTTGTTGTTTAGGTACACTTGGTCCAGGTGCAAGTAATCTACTCACGGGTGTAGCTGATGCTAATATGGACCATGCACCCATCCTTGTTATTACAGGGCAAGGTTCAACACATAGACTTCACAAGGAATCACACCAAATTATGAATGTTTGTGAAATGTTTAAACCAGTGACAAAATGGACAACTTCAATAAAAAATCCTTATACAATACCTGAAATTATTAGGAAAGCAGTTAGGCTTGCTACATATGAAAAGCCTGGCGCAACTCATATAGAACTTCCAGAAGATATTGCAAAAATGGAGGTTAACCAGATACCTTTAAACCCAAAAAAAAATAGACGGCCAGTACCTGGTGATAAAATAGTAAAACAGGCATTTGACCTTATTAAGAAATCAAGTTCTCCAATTATAATCGCTGGTAACGGGGCAATTAGACTAAGATCTTCTAAACAATTGAGAAAACTATGTAAAAGAACAAATATTCCTGTTGTTTCAACTTTCATGGGTAAGGGAGCAGTTGACTATAAATCCGAGTTCTTTATTGGAACCATTGGTCTTGGGGCAACTGACTATGGTGATTATGCTGTAATGCACTCAGACTTAGTTATTACTTTAGGTTTTGATATGGTCGAATACCATCCTAAACTATGGAATCAAGATAACAATGCAAAAATTATTCATATTGATTTTGAACCTGCAGAGATTGATGAGTACTATATACCCGAAGTTGAAATAGTTGGTGATATTGCACATGCTTTGTGGCGATTAAATAGTTATATAAATTATCATGGTATAGAAAAATTTGATGATAAGTATTATGAAAAAATCCGCAAGAACAATATGTCTGATATTAACGAGCATGGTTCCGATAAAAGTAGTGGTTTAATAAAACCACAAAAATTCTTATATGACCTAAGGGAATCTTTAGAAAAAAATGACATATTAATTTCAGATGTAGGTTCGCACAAGATGTGGATAGCTAGAAATTTTAATTGTTATGAGCCAAATACATGCATAATTCCAAATGGGTTTTGTTCAATGGGTTTTGCTCTTCCAGCATCAATTGCTGCTGATTTATTAAACACTGGAAATAAAATTTATGCTATTGCTGGTGATGGAGGATTTTTAATGAATCTTCAAGAAATGGAAACAGCGAAACGTCTTGGAGTAAATATTGTTGTAATCATATGGGAAGATAGGTCTTATGGTCTGATAAAATGGAAGCAGCAGGTTCAATTTGGCGAGAATACTGATTTAGATTTTACTAATCCTGATTGGAAATTATTAGCTAAATCTTTTGGTTGGAATTATACATTTGAAGATGAAAGCTCTCAACTGATTTCAACACTAAAGAAAATAAAAAAATTAAAAGGGCCAACTTTACTCATCATTCCAATTGATTACAGTGAAAACTTAAAACTTACTCAAAAACTAAATGATTTGGAAGTAGAATAACATGTATCCTAAAATAAATAATCTTACTCCTGTGAAAATAAGTAATCCTATAATTAAGAAAGTATTTTCGCCATGGGATGGGTCTCAAATAGGGACTGTGGAATGTATTAGAAAAAATAATGTAGATGATGTTGTTAAGGTTGCCCTAAATGCATTTGAAAATTTAAGTGATAATTTTAATAAAAATATTAGAATTAAGATTCTTGATGACGTCAGAAAAAAATTAAAAAAGAAAGCTGATTTTTTTGCTTTATTAATTGCCCAAGAAGGAGGAAAGCCTCTAAAAGATGCAAAGATTGAAGTAAATAGAGCTATAAATGGTCTAGAATTATGTAGAGATGAAATTAAATCTAGGCGTGGTTCTGAGATACCAATGAATTTAAATGCTGCCTCGATGAATAAAATAGCTGTAGAGAGAGAATTCCCCGTTGGAGTAGTTCTAGCACTGTGTGCTTTTAATCACCCCCTTAATTTAATTGTACATCAAGTTGGCCCTGCCATCGCATCGGGTTGCCCAATAATTATTAAACCTTCCATAGATACTCCTTATTCTTGCTATGAATTTATAAAACTTTTATATGAAGTTAATTTGCCAATTGAATTTTGCCAAATGATAAATACTGCTAATCATGAAGTTAATAGCATGTTTGTAAAAAATAAAAACATATCTTTTTTTTCATTTATTGGAAGTGCAGATGTTGGATGGAAATTAAAATCACAACTACCTCCAGGGGCAAAATGTGCGCTCGAACATGGAGGGGTTGCCCCTATAATTATTGATGAAGATGTTAATTTAAGAAAAGTTATCTCCTCAGTCGTTAAGGGAGGATTTTATCATGCAGGACAAGTCTGCGTATCAATTCAAAATGTTATTGTACATAATAATATTATTAATGAATTCACTGATTTAATTAAAAAAGAAGTGCTTAAACTACGAATTGGTGATCCAACTAATATAAAAACTGATGTAGGTCCACTTATACGGCCATCAGAAGTTGATAGAGTTCATGCAATGGTTAAAATGGCAGTTAAAGATGGAGCTGTTTTAGTTTGTGGAGGAAATAAACTTTCAAACACAACCTATGAATGTACAATTCTCAAGAACCCTCCTTTAGAATCTGAAGTATCACGGAAAGAGATTTTTGGTCCAGTAATTAATATCTTTAACTTCAACGATATTGATGAAGCAATTTCGATGGCGAATCATAATAAGTTTGCTTTTCAATCCTCTGTTTTTACTAATAATCTAAATAAAGCAATGTATTGTTATGAAAAATTAATCGCTAAGACAGTTTTAATAAATGAGCAGACTGCTTTTAGAGTTGACTGGATGCCCTTTGGAGGTATCAAACATTCTGGAGAAGGTATAGGAGGAATACCATATACTTATTCAGATATGGTCTATAAAAAAACTTTAATTATTGATACTTCTACTAATGAATAAAATACTTGTTGTTTCGCATGGGAATACAATTCGTGCTATTTCTGTGTTATTTGGGGTAAATACTGAAGCTAATGTTAATGCTTTTGAAATTAGCGTTGGTACGGTATTTAAAGTTAAGGGCTAGAATTTCTACCAGCTCTTAGATATACGTAGGGTATATATTAATATATATATCTAGAATATATGCAACACTTCTAATAATTGGATTAAGCTTGATAGCTTAATTTATTTTATTTTTTTTATTGGATTGCCATAATACAGTGAATTTGGAAGACATTCTTTGTTAACAAATGAATTGCCACCAATGAGAACATTCCTGTTAATTAGAATATTATTTTTTATAGTAGAACCTATTCCAATTTCTGATTCATTATGAATAATGACAGATCCACCTGTTACCACACAAGGATTAACATTAACAAAATTTCCTATTTCATTATCATGATCAATAGTTGCCCTAGTATTAATGATACAATGTTTCCCAATCTTCGTTCCAGTATTTATTATTGATCCAGAAATAACTGCTGTCCCATGACCAATCACAACATCTTTAGCAATAGTGCTGTTTTTTGAGATAATTGCTGTCCATTTAAAAGTAGGTATTTTTATATTTATTTCTTTAACTATAGAAAGCCTTTTTGATATATCTCCGATGCCTATAATTCCATATGAATCATGAGTATATAATTTATGTAAATCATCTAAATTATTTATTACCTTATAGGTTATATTATTAATTATAACGCTATCTTTATTATAATCATTTAATTCAATAAATATAATTTTATTAAATATTTGAGAGTTTATCGTTTCAGATAAAATAACTTTAGCGTGACCACCCAAACCAAAAATATATAATATTTTTTCCATCATAATAGTATTACTTAGGTTTCACATCATTTTTTTTGAGGAAATGATTTTCTTTTAAATTTTTATTTAAAGTCTTCCCTAAATATTCATTATATTGTAAAGATGGAATGCCGCTTCCAGGTCTTTTAACCGTTAAATTTTTATAAGAAAGCTTGTCATTTTTGTTTGATAGTTTACTGATTACTAAACTTTTTCTTACAGATTTTATATTTTTAAGTTCTGACCTAGTAGGTATTTTTTTAAAAGAACCTAACATTAATTCTGTTTTTCTAATATTTTTAACATATTTTTTAAACTCATTCATGTTCAGAGAACAAATATGATCTGGTCCAGGTAAATCATTATCTAGAGTCACATGTACTTCAATTACATCAATATTCTTTGTTGTGGCAATTATTGGCGTAGTCATATCATTCGAATGATCCGAATAACCAATTGATATTTTATATCTCTCTTTGAAAGAATCAATAATATTAAGGTTAAGCTCATCTATAGGTGCTGGATATTCAGTTGTACAATGTAACAAAGTTACCTTTTTAGATAGATATGAATAATGTTTAATATAGTATTTTTGATGTTTAGATATATTGAATTTAGATAAATTTAATTCACTAGTATTATTATAGCCATAAGACAATGCAGATAAGGCGATATCTATTTCCTCAATATTTCCCATTCCTGATGATATTATAATATTTTTTTTAGTTGATCCAGCTTGTAGAAGTAACGGAATATTCGTTAAATCAGAAGAAGATATTTTTATTGTTTTTAATTTTAATGTTTTGCTTAAATATCTAAGACTCTTAATATCACAAGCAGTTGAGAATAGTTCAATATTTATTTTTTTAGAATATTTAACTAATAATAAATAATCCTTATGATTAAATTCATAACGCTTTAACATTTCATATTGTGATTCAGTGTTTTGCGTATTAATAATTTGATATTTAGCTTTCTCTGTATTTGGGATAATCATTTCATCTGTATTAAATGTTTGTAATTTAACAGAATCAGCACCTGATCTTTTTGATTCTAATATCAGTTTTTTAGCTAAAGTTATATCACCATTATGGTTAACACCAATTTCAGCAATTATATGGACTTTATTTTTGTTTTTAGAAGTCATTTATTGGTCGTAAAATTTTTTAAGTTTTATTTTATCAAGAGGTATAGTAGATAGTATTTTTAATATTTTTGGCAATGAGTCAACAGCCTTATAAGACAGCTTATTTTTTTGACTTACTGAATGTTTTTCTTTGAAAATTCTACTCACTTTATTATTAATAGAAGTATAGCATATATCTGCTTTACTTATAGTTGCTGCTAGTGGCCTGCCATCTTGACGTTTACCAATTAATACTGATTTAGTCCCAACTGCAGGTGCCTCAATAACACATGAAGATGAGTTCCCAATTAAAAGTTCAGCATGCCTTACTAAATTTATAAAAACCTCTCTTCCAGCTGATGTTATAAATGTTGATCTAGTTGGATATAATTTTAAGAAGTTCTGAATATTTTTAATAATCTTTTCATTACCAGGGTCTGAATTAGGACATGTAAATACTACATGATGGTTTTTCTGTTCTGATAATACTTTAAAAAGAGCCTTTATGATTAAATTGTTATCATCATTAATGGTTTCTGGATGTATAGCCACTAACATATAATTACCATTTATCTTTAATTTTTTTAAAATTTCTACTTTCTTGATTTTTTTAGTCGAGTTAATTGCTAAAACACCCAATGAACCAATATTATATATATTTTTTGGATTTTCACCTAGCTGTTTAATCCTTCGTTTAAAATCAATATTGGCAACAAAATGTATATCAGAAAATTTTGTAATAGAGTGTCTTATTGCATCATCAATAGCACCATGGGTTACTTCGCCGCCATGAAAGTGAGCAACAGGTATGCCTTTTATATGACATGCAATTACAGTTGGTAAAATATCATATCTGTCTCCTAAGACAATAATAATATCAGGATTAATTTTATCTAATACAACTCCAGCATTACCTAATTGGTCAGACATAATACTTAAAGTATTATTGTTTAAATTACTTGGTTGTTTATTTTTTATAAATCCATCTATTTTAAAGCCATCCTTGAGAATTTCTTGATAAGTATTTCCATATTTTTTTAAAAGATGCATCCCTGTAATTATTAATTTAAAATTAATGTCTTTAGAAGATTTTAGACTTTTCATTAATAAAAATAGATGATTATAATCAGCTCTACTAGATGAAACTATACAAATTTTTCTTTTTTTAATCATTTATAGTAACTACTAGGTAAACTAAAACCTGTTTTCCAACTTTTTATTGAATTTATCATTTTGCCATGAGGTAGGTTTTTAAACATGGGAAGTAAATGCATTGGTTTCCATAACTCTCTAACCATCAAATTATTTTTATGCAAACTTTTAATTAGCAGCTGATGTTTGCTTTTATATTTATCTTTTAGATATAAATTAGTAACCCAATTATTATTACTTGCCTCTTTGGCTGATTTTTTAATATAACAATATTTGTTGTTTGAAAAAATATCACAATAACTTTCATATAATTTCTTTTTTTTAATTAATATTTCCTCAAAGTCAGTAATCTGTCCATAACCCAATGCAGCATTAATATTTGCCATTCTTAAGTTATACCCAACCATATTGTGCTCTACTTTCCAATTATGCTTAACTCTTGCTGTTGATATTTTATGACTAATACTTTCATAGTCACGTTTATTTTTGACAATTAACGCTCCTCCCATGCCAGTAGTTATTATTTTATTTCCGTTAAAACTTAATATTCCCATTCTAGAGATAGTTCCAACATGTTTATTATAGATATAACTACCAAGGGCTCCAGCTGCGTCTTCTATTACCTCGATATTATATTTTTTAGCTATCTTGCAAATAGCATTTATATTTGCAGCAGCTCCATATGCATGAACCACAACAATGCATTTTATTATTTTTTTAGTTTTATTATTTATACATCTTCCATTAAGGATTTTATAATTCTCATCTAAGTACTTTTGCAATATATCTTCATCAATATTGAGACTTTCTTTCGAACTATCTAGAAAAACAGGAGTCCCGCCAGCATATATTACGGAATTAGCTGTTGCAACGAATGTCATTGAGGGCACTATAACCTCTTGATCTTGTATGTCTATTTCATTAAGAGCACAAAAAAGTGCAGATGTGCCACTAGTCGTTAATAGTATATATTTAGCACCTGTTATTTCTTTTAAATAACTAGATAATTTATTAATATAATCTCCAGAAGATGAGACGTAAGTTGATTGAATACATTTTTCAACTTCTTTTTTTACTTTCTGTGACAGTGTTGGTTCATGAACTGCATAACTCTTAACCTTCGAGGGAAGACATTTTTTGATATTATTTACGATACTCTCATGCATTATATATCTATAATAGATTTATCTTTTATAGTTAGCAATGGCTTTGGAGTATTTTTTGTTAAAGGCATTAATTTTTTGCCTTTGCTTCCGGTCATAATTATTACTAACTAACTATTAAGAAATTATATGCCGTAGCTTCCAAATTCCATTATCATACTTCCAAATATGTGGTGATCTAAAACTATCGCAGAGCTTGTCAAAGTATTCTCTTGTGATTATTGGTGATTCAAAAGATTTATATGCAATAGGATGTTGATCTTCATTAATTGATAGATAATCTAAAATTTCTTGGCTAAACCTTTCTGGGTATTCATGATCAAATTTTTTAACCAATGCAACGCCTTCTTCTCTATTGATATCACCAGATCTGATTTCTTGAGATGCATCGTATGTTGCCCTACCAATTCCAAATTTAATTCCTGTTGTGTAATAGTGAAAGTCGTCAATTTTATCATCAATACTATTATATTTACTATAAGTTCCAGAAGTTCTCTCTGGAGAAGCTTCAAACCCACCTTTTTCATGAGCTAGATAATAGCATGACTGTGGGTGCCATTTTAAATACCAACCTAAGTCTTGAAAATTTAATTTTGCATTATAAAGTGTATTTGGATCTTCAGGTATATAAATAGACAAGTCTTCTTTTGTAATTCCGAAAGAAGTATTTAGAGTATCCATATCTAAGCCACCAAAAAATAAATTATCATCTTTTTTAGAAGATGAAAATGACATGTCTCTTTCTGCTGTTTCAAATCTTGATTGTGGCCCAGTTCCATACTCAGCATCAGATTCACCATAAAATACTAGCGGTATGTTTAATCTTGCAGCCATCTTCGGAGCAAGTGATTTTTGTCCAACGATAAAATTTTGAAAAGGATGTAATAAATTATCAATCGATAATCTAGTTAATAACCTATGAACTCTGGTATTTGGAGTTATAAGGTGGTTATCAAAACCAGAGGCTATCCATCTCTGAAAATTTCTCCAACCCCAGTCAGTATAAATATTTGGCGCCCAAGTTATAGTTAGTGGGTTCATGCCATACTTATATTTTAATAAATACGATGCATAAAAACTATCTTTTCCACCAGATCCAGGGCATATGCAATCATAAGATCCATTATTGCTTTTATACTTCGTGCATAAGTCCTTAAGTTGTCTTTCTCTTTCCTCCCAATCTACCTCAACTTCTTTTTGAGTAAAAGTAGTGTGGCATGCGGCACAAATGCCATCATCATGAAAGTCTAGAGATTTTTTTTTTGAGGAGATATTATGTTGATGCTCAACTGCAGATTGAGGCATTTGATTTGTCATTACACATTTCTTACAAAACTTGACTTCTTCTGGTAAACCATACTTTGCTATATTTGATTTTTCTTTTTTGAATTCAGATAAATTCATGGCTGAAGGATAATTTATAATTATTTTTTTCATATCAAAACCTTGCTAATTAATTTTTATGGGCCCGGGAGGACTCGAACCTCCGACCAATAGATTATGAGTCTACTGCTCTAACCAACTGAGCTACAGGCCCGTTTATAAACTATTCAGTATAGTTACTAAACTTTTGCTTTCTAATGTACTTTTGATGGTACTCTTCTGCTATCCAAAACTCTTGAGTCTCCTCAAGCGTGGTCACTATTCTATTTTGAAACTGTTTAGCATTCAATTCTTTTATTTTATTCTCTCCAGAAAGTTTTTGATAGTCATTTAAGTAAAATATAGCAGACCTATATTGTGTGCCACGATCTGGGCCTTGTTGATTTAAGGTTGTTGGGTCATGTATCGTAAAAAATAAATCTAATAATCCGTCATAACTTATAATTTCTGAATTAAAAAATATTCTAACAGCTTCTGCATGAGAGGTATTTCCTGTACATACATCACGATATGTTGGATTACTGGTATTGCCACCTATATATCCAACCTCAGTTTC
>JBLFWM010000010.1:0-12185 GCA_047611265.1 Gammaproteobacteria bacterium
ACCAAATGCATAATCACTTTTTGAAACATTAGCTTCAGTGTCTGCTTCAGCCATACCACGCATATAAGCAATTTCAATTGGACCCATTGCAGCATGATAAGAAAGAGTTGACTCCCATGTACCAGCTTGACCAAATGAACCATTACTTGTACCGCCATGCGCATTTAGAGCAAGACCAGTATCCATGTTTGAGTCATAGTTACCCATTGTTTTATATGGAGATTCAAATGAACCTATGCCGACATAACCCAATCCTGTTAAGAAACCAAGGTTTCCAACATGTAAATTGATCGTACGACAATCTCTAGCGCCAGTACATGCAGTAGAACTGTCATTACCCGCAGTGCCATCAGCAATGTCGAATTTCCATTCAGCATGTCCGATTAAGCTCATTGCGCCTAAGTTTTCTTTAAATTTAATTCCTAATCTACTTTTTCCACCATTATCTCTAATGCTGTCAACAGAGTTTGTTGAAGCAGAAGCTTTGTTTTCATACCCTACGTATAAACGGCCAAAAAAGTGTACCCCATTGCCAGAATGAGCAGCGGAAACACTAGACTTGTCACTTGACCCGCCATGTCCACCAGCAAATACTAGAGTAGAAGAAGCAGCCATAAAAGCGACTGCGGTAAATAACTTATTCATAATCTCCCCGGTTTTATTATAATTGTCTATTACCACGTATTTTGACATAAAATTAGGTTAACACAAGGATTTTTGATTAATTTAAGGATGTATATAATGTTTTTCTTATATAGAATTTTATATAGTAATAGTTTAACACCACACATAATAGAATAAACTTAAAGACTGTTATGTTTTATACTACTATTGTATTAGAATACTTCTTTATTTTTTTACTGAACAGATCTTATGAAAAATTACTTAATGAATACCTACAACCGTAAAAATATATCCTTTGTTAAAGGCAAGGGAGTATATTTGTGGGATACAGATAATAATAAGTACCTAGATGCTCTTTGCGGCTTAGCCGTTACAAGCTTAGGACATTCAGATCCTGATGTTGCAGATGTGATATCGCGGCAATCTAAAACATTAATTCATACATCTAATGCCTTTATGATTAAGCAGCAAGAGCAGTTAGGTGAAAGGTTATGCAAGTTATCTGGCATGCATGCAGCTTTTTTTTGTAATTCTGGGGCAGAAGCAGTGGAAGCATCAATTAAGATTGCTAGAAAATATGGAAATGATAAAAAGATAAATAATCCAAAAATTATAGTTATGGAAAACAGCTTTCACGGAAGAACAATGGCTGCATTGTCAGCAACTGGGGGTGAAAAAGCGCATGCAGGCTTTTATCCTTTATTAGATGGCTTACTTAGAGTTCCCTACAATGACGTGGATGCTATAAAAAAACTTTCAGAAAAACATAATGATATTGTAGCTATATTGCTTGAGCCTATTCAAGGCGAAGGAGGCATTATTATACCTGACGAAAATTATTTAAGTGAACTAAGAAATATTTGTAATAAATTTAAATGGTTGCTTATGATAGATGAGGTTCAGTCAGGATTTTGTAGAACTGGAAAGTGGTTTGGATTTCAACATAGTGAAATAATTCCAGATGTAATATCTGTTGCAAAAGCTTTAGGTAATGGTGTGCCTATCGGAGCTTGCCTTGCTAATAATGTTGCAGCAAAAGTTCTTGTCCCAGGAAGTCATGGTTCAACATTTGGTGGTAATTTTTTATCTACATCAGTTGGTTTAGCAGTATTAGATATAATGAGGAAAAAAAATCTATGTAAAAACGCTAGAGATATTGGATTATATTTAGAATCAGAATTAAATAAAAAACTATTACATTTTAAGATTATTAAAGAGATAAGATGCAAGGGACTAATGATAGGTATAGAGTTAAGAATAAACTGCATACATCTTGTCCAGGACGCATTGAAGAAGAAACTGATAATTAACGTAACAAAAGAGAATACTATCAGAATGTTGCCGCCATTAATCATGAATAGATCTCAGGCAGATATAGTTGTAACTACCTTGCAGAGAATTATAGGTAAAATTAAATATGAATAAAGTAAGACATTTTAAGTCTCTATTAGATATAAATAAAAATGAATTTATTAGAATAATAGAAAGATCTATTGAGTTTAAAAAGGAGTCTCAAAAAAATATTTTTAATAATTCTCTTCAAAATAAAACCATGGCCATGATTTTCAAAAAAAACTCAACTAGAACAAGAGTTGCTTTTGAGACAGCAATGGTGACACTGGGTGGGCATGCTATTTTTTTATCGTCAGATACAACACAAATTACTAGGGGAGAAGATTTAGCTGATACAGCAAAAGTTTTATCTGGAATGGTTGATATAATTATGATTAGGACACATGACCATAGTGAAGTAGAAGAGTTGGCTAATAATTCTTCAGTGCCTGTAATAAATGGATTAACTGAAAAATATCATCCTTGTCAATTATTAGCTGATATGCAAACTTATTATGAGGAAAGAGGTTCTATTGAAGGCAAGACGGTCGCCTGGATAGGTGATGGATGTAATATGTGTAATTCATATATTAATGCAGCAAAAATTCTAAATTTTAAACTTAAAATTGCAACTCCATCAGGGTTTGAGCCTGATCATAAAACATTGATGCTAGCAAAGGATAATGTTGAGTTGTGTGATCTTCCGGGGCAGGCTGTTGAAGATTGTGATTTAGTTACAACTGATGTCTGGACAAGTATGGGTGACGAAAGTGAATCTGAGAAACGCAAACAATTATTTAAAAGTTATCAGATAAATCAAAATTTATTTGATAAAGCTAAGTCAGACGCAATTTTCTTGCATTGTCTGCCTGCCCATAGAGGTGAAGAAGTAGATGCAGATGTAATTGATGGCCCAAGAAGTAGAGTATGGCAACAAGCACATAATAGACTATTCACTAGCAAAGCATTAATTGAGTTTTTATTAAATGAATCTAAATAATTAGATATTATTTATTTTAGCGAGCAATTTATTTTTCTTAATAAGACAGTCACAATTGATAATTTCTCTAGAAAGCCTTTTTAGTTTACTTATATCTGAACTTATCATAATATTTTTTATTTCTGGTATTGCACTTGGGTGCATACTGAATGATTTCAGACCTAATCCCAGTAATAGTCTAGTATAATTGGAGTCACCAGCCATTTCGCCACATAAAGAAACTGGTATTTTATTTTTGGTGCCAGCATCAATAACTATCTTGATAAGATTAAGAACCGCTGAATTAATTGGATCATATAGATAGTTAACTTCATCATCAACTCTGTCTATAGCTAAAGTATATTGAACTAGATCATTTGTACCGATTGAAAAGAAATCAACTTGCTGTGCAAATCTATTTGCGAGTACTGCACATGATGGAACCTCAACCATTATCCCTATTTTAACATTACTGCTAAATTTCTTTTTTTCGCTCTTAAGATTATTTTTAGCAATATCAATCAGTTTCTTAGCATCTGATATTTCTGAGAAATTAGTAATCATTGGAAGCATTATTTTTACAGTTCCATAATATCCCGCTCTAAGTATAGCTTTAACTTGATTAATAAATACTGTTTGGTTTCCAAGACTATATCTAATACCTCGTAGCCCTAATGCTGGGTTACGAGCTATAGATCCTGTCTTGACATTATCAGGTATTTCTTTGTCTGCACCTGTATCTAGTGTCCTAAAAATTACTGGGTTATTTTTCATTTTTTTAACTATCTGCTTGTATGCAAAAAATTGTTCATTTTCAGTAGGGAAATCATCCCTATCCGCATATAGATATTCCGTTCTAAAGAGTCCGATACCGTCAATATTCTTTTCACTTATAATTTTTAATTCTTGAGGAAGCTCTAGGTTAGCCATAATCTCTAATTTTTCTTTATCAAGAGAGATATTTCTTTTAGTTAAAACAGTAGACAGAACTCTTTTCTTTTTCAGAGAACTTTTTTTCAAATTTTGATAATGCTTTACTAGATCTTTTTCAGGGTTAATAAAAATTAATCCCTCGTTGCCATCTAAAATTAAATAGTCATCATTTTTAATAATCTTCAGAGCATTCTTGACTCCAACTATAGAGGGTAACTCTAAACCTCTAGTTAGAATTGAGCTATGGGACGATCTTCCCCCGTATTCAGATATTAGACCCAAGCCTTTAGATTCGTGAGTAATTATCACGTCTGCCGGGCTCAAGTCATCTGTAACTACTATAACGTTATTAAAACTCTTAGAAATAATATTTATTTTATTTTTTTTTATAATGAGATTATTTAACAACATTTTTGCAACATGATTAACATCATCGATTCTTTGCTTAATATATAAGTCTTCTATATTCTCAAATGATTCTTTAATATTTAGATATTCAGTATGAATGGCCCATTCAGATGAATTAAGATTTTCTGTTATTCTAGATTTTATACTCTCTAAAAATGTTTTATCACTAACAAGAAGTATATGTGTATCTAAAAACAAACCTATATTCTTTTTAATAGAAGGGCTTATTTTATTTTTAATAATATCTAGCTCAATTAGTGTTTTTTTAAAAGTTGTTTTTAGCCGTTTAATTTCTTTAGATACTAATTTTTTTTCTATATACTTTTCTTCTATAACATTATTTCCATGTTCTATAACATGAGCCATTCCTATTGATATCCCTTTTGATACGGGCAAACCTTTCAATATAATTGGACTAGTGTTCTTCATTAAATTTAGCCTTAATTAAATTTTCTAAACTTTTTATTGCCGCAGACTCATCTTCGCCTGAGGCAGTTATTTTTATTTCTGTTCCCTGAGGAGCTGCTAACATTAATATTTTCATAATGCTCTTGGCATCTGCCCTTTTATCATCATTAGCTATTTCTATTATAGATTGAAATTTATTAGTAAGCGTTACTATTTTTGCAGCAGCTCTGGCATGCAAGCCAAGCTTATTAGATATTATTATTTTTTTTTCTTTCATTTTTAATTTGTATGACGCCGCCTTTACCGCCTTCAATGGCTTTCACCGTTAAATCCTTTAGAGTAAGTTTTGGATAATTAAATATATGAAGTAACATTGATAAATTAACCCCTGAAACAATGTTAACTGTTTTTAAATATGAAAATTCTTTAGCAATATTGCTTGGTGTAGAGCCAAAAATGTCAGTTAATATCAATACTCCAGTTCCTTGGTCTAATAGCTTTACATATTGTTTTGCAAGATTCATCACATCTGATGGTTTATCATAATGATCAATCGATAAAACTTCAGTTCTTATCGGTATAGAGCCATAAGTGGATTTTGCAGCTAATAGCAATTGAGCCCCGATATCATTATGTGTTAAAAGTAGTATGCCAATTGTCATTTTATATCCCTGTGTTTTACTAGGATATTATATTTAGCAACAAAATGTCTAGAAACCATTTCTATCATATATACAGACCTATGTTGACCACCAGTACATCCTATTGATATAGTGAGATAATTACGATCACTCTTACGAAAACTAGGTATCCATTTATTTAAAAATCTAATAATGCTCGCTAACATCTCTTTTGAAGTTTTATCAGACTCTATAAAAGATACTACTTTTTTATCTTTCCCAGATAGCTCTCTAAGTGATTTATCCCAAAATGGATTCTTTAAACATCTTACATCAAAGACAAAATCACTCTCATTGGGAATACTATTTTTATAACCAAATGACTGAAGTTGAATAAGCATATCTTTATTATTTTTTATAATTGAAATTTTTGACGCAATTTCTTTTTTTAGGTCTAACGGTAGTAATTTATCTGTATCTATAATTAGATTTGAATTTTCTTTTAACTTCTGCATAATCACCGCTTCTTTTGATATAGCAGTTCTTAGGTCTACCTTATTATTTGTTAAAGGATGAAGCCTTCTAGTAGCATTGAATCTTGATAATAATATCTTTGTGGATGAATGTAGAAATATAGTAGTGTTGTTAAAATCTAATTTCAATAATTCTGCATATAAAGTGGCAATAGATTTTTGATAATCATCATCCATTTTAATTGATCTTATATCTATACTAATAGCTACTTTCTCATATATTTTTTGATGGGATTTTTTGATGACTCTAAGCATTTGAATTATCATTGTGGGAGAGAGGTTATCTATGCAAAAATAACCTAGATCTTCAAGAGAGCGTAGAGCAATAGATTTACCGGATCCTGATAATCCAGTTACAATTACTAATTTCGGTTTTAAGGATTTCAAAACATAACCTCTTAGATTATTGGTAACTATTTATTACTGATTTAATCTCTGACTTATTAGAGCAGTTTCTTATTTTTTCTCTAAAAACTTTATCATCTAGCATTTCTGCAATTTTAGATAATATTTGTATATGCAGCTCATTTTCATTATTTGGAGCTAATAATGAAACTATTAGATCAACTTTTTCACCATCACTTGAATTAAAGTCAATCGCTGTTTCTAGCTTAAGTATTATTATTTTAGCTTCTGATAGATTATCTATTCTAGCATGAGGAATAGCAATTCCATTTCCAAAAGCAGTGGTCCCTAACTTTTCTCTCTCATAAAGTTTTTCAAAAACAATATCTTTATTGGTTGCACTTATACTGGAAGCTATCTCGCTAATTAATTCTAAAACATTCTTTTTGCTTTTAGACTGACAGTCCATAATTATACTTTCTTCTGAAAAAAAATTATTTAAATCCATTCATACACCTCTTTTTTTTCTATTCTTTGATGGTGGTATCCCTAATGTCTCACGATATTTAGCAACTGTCCGCCTTGCCACTCTTATACCACTCTTGTTCAGATTATCAGCTATTTGAGAATCACTTAAAGGACAACTCTTGTCCTCTATAGATATTATTTTTTCTAACATTGACTTAATAGCTGTTGATGAAATCATCTTACCATAATCTGTATTAATTTCTGATGAAAAAAAATGTTTCATTTCATAGACGCCACGCGGTGTTTGGACATATTTATTGTTTGTGCATCTAGATATAGTAGATTCATGCATGTCTACTTCTGTAGCAATATCTTTTAAACCAAGAGGGTTCATTGCAACATCCCCTTGGTTTAAGAAATTAACTTGTTTTTGAAAAATAATTCTGGCAACTTTCAGTATAGTGAGATTACGATTTTGCAGTGCTTTAAGAAAAAATTTAGCATTCTGTAGGTTTGTTCTCACATATTCCTTGTCTTCTTGTTTAGATATATTTTTCATTAAATTTTCGTATGTCTTATTAATTCTAATTTTAGGGTTAATGGAAGGGTTTAGTTCTGTAAGCCATTTACCGTCTTTTTTTGTTATAATAATATCTGGTGTAATATGTTCTTGATATAATGATCTGGCAATTATATTACCAGGCCTTGGGTTCAATGATTTGACAAGCTCTGTCGCTGCCATATATTTCTCACCATCTTTTTCAAATTCAGAAGTAAAAGCATCAAAGCTTACAGTAGATGGATTAATATCATCCTCAAGTTTATTAATTATAATTTCTGCTAACTTATAGTCATCATGATCTTTGTGATAATGCTTGAGCTGTATAGACAAACAATTTTTAAGCGAAGTAGCCCCAATCCCAACTGGATCTAAATATTGAATCTTATGAAGTACTGCAAATATTTCTTGAAAAGTAATTTCAATATTTTTTTTTAATAGTATATACAGATCCTCTATACTCTCTGTTAGAAAACCATCATCATTAATATAATCAATTATATTGTATGCTATAAACTGATCATTTTCATTTATTGATGATAATCCTATTTGCCACATTAAATATTCTCGTAAAGACTGATGAGAGCTAGATAATTTTTCATATGCATCATAGTCTATACCATCATAATTACTCTCTGAATAATTTGAGGACATCATAGGTATTTCTGATGTGACTTCAGTTAGTTCTGAAGAATTTTCATTTTCCAGGAAAGGGTTCTCTAATATTTTTTCATCTATCTCTTTTTGTAAATCTAATGAGTTAAGCTGTAATAATTTAATAGCTAATTGGATCTGCAGAGTCATTGTGAGTTTATTATTTAAGGATAAATTTTGCTTCCCCTTGATGTTCATAATTTAAAATTATCACCAAGATAAACATCTTGAACGATTTTATCTTTTATAATCTTTAAGGGTTCTCCATGAGCAATAACTTTTCCATCACTAATAATATATGCTTCATTACATACCTTTAAAGTTTCTCTAACATTGTGATCTGTTATAAGAACCCCTATATTTGATTTTGTTAGATCTTTAATTATTTTCTGAATCTCTATAACTGAAAGAGGATCTATTCCTGCAAATGGTTCGTCTAATAAAAGAAATTTTGGATCTGTTGCTAGTGACCTGGCAATTTCAACTCGTCTTCTCTCGCCACCGGAGAGGCTTACTCCTTTATTAGCCAGGATATGTTCTATTTTTAGAGTATCTACCAAGAATTCAAATTTATCATTAAGTTTTTTTGGTGTAAGATTTTTTCTTGTTTCTAAAATTGCCAATATATTATCTTTGACCGATAAATTTCTAAATATTGATGCTTCTTGAGGTAAATAACTGACACCTAAGTCCGACCTCATATGCATAGGCAGGGAAGTTATATCTTGGTTATCAATTTTTATTATTCCACTATTAGATTTTACTAATCCAACCAACATGTAAAACGTTGTTGTTTTGCCAGCTCCATTAGGACCTAGAAGTCCTATTACATTATTTTCTTGTAAACTGATACTAATGTCATGAACTACAGTTTTACCATCATACTTTTTACTAAGGTTTGTACAGTCTAGTGTAGCCATATTCTTTTACTTCTCTGTTTTTTTTATTTTAAAAATTGTTTTAGTTCTTTCTTGGAGTTTTATTTTATCACTCTGGTTTTCTTTTTTAAGTAAAACCCATGTTTTTTTTGCTAAATCATACATCATTCTGTCACCTTCTAGCTGCTGAGATTGTTTATCTGTAGATGATAATCGTTTAGCATTAGATAATATCTTTATTTGACCATTTTTCATATCAGCTATAAGTCCATTCCCTGTAGTCTTTGAATCTGGTGTTGTAATAGTCGCAAATTGTGTTGTCTCAATAATCTCGGTGTCAGGGTAAACTGCTGCTTCTGTTGTTATTATGCTAACTTCATTATTATTATTTTTATCATACTTATTGAATACAACGTCTTCAGTGAGATAGATTGAATTAAAAAGAGAGTCAGGATCTAAAGCATGCTTAGCCCTGATGACCCATTTCTCAGTTTCTGTAGAGTTAACATGCATTATTGGGTTAATTACTTCTGATCTAGGGCTATTTGGAAATTTTTCCAATTTATCTCCCTCCATGGTCCAGGATATATTGCCATCTGCATTGGTCTCGACCATTTTAAATTTTTTCATAAAATGATTGGAAACTTTTGGGTCTAAATCTAGGCTGTTATAGTTTAATGCCTGAGATAGTATGTTGTTAATCCATAATATAGATATTAATAATACACAGAGAATAATAATATTTTTTTTTGAAATGTTCTTAAGAAGGTTATCAGATAGTTTCATTTTTATTTTTTGCCAGACATATTAAATCACACACATCTCTGACAGCACCGCTACCACCTTTTCTAGGTGTCATCCAATCAGAATATTTTAATGGACCATTATAGTTTGCATTTGGAACTGTTATAGATAGGCCAACACTTTTTAATAAACTAATATCCACAACATCGTCTCCAACAAAACAAACGTCTACTAAATCATACTTTTTAGAAAATTTTTTTTCATAATCTAAGAGCTTATTTCTTGAGCTTTGTATTATGGTTGTAAACCCAAGCTCTTTACCTCTATGCTCTACAGCTTTTGAATAACGACCGCTAATAATTGCAACCTCAACACCTAATTCTCTAATAATCATAATACCATGACCATCTTGAGCAAAAAATTTCTTCGATTCAGAATTAGTGTCAGATAGAATTATTCCTCCATCGGTCATTACCCCGTCCACATCTAAGATTAATAATTTAATATTTTTAGCTTTATTGATTATGGTCTGATCAATACAATTCATGTAATCAGAATATTTTTTATAATTCATTATTCAATACCTGATTTGAGTAACTGATTGAGGGTCAATAAACCTGCAACCGTTTTATCATCATTAATTACAACTAGGGAGGTGATCTGTTTATACTCCATAATATTTAGTGCCTCAGCTGCCATTATATTTTTTGAGACTACAATAGGTTTTTTTGTCATAACTTTATATAACTGCAGAGATGATATGTCATTATACTTTCTTAGAGTTCTTCTTAAGTCTCCATCTGTGAATATACCTAATAATTTCTTCTCTTTTGTTAACGAGATAATAATGCCGTAATTAAACTTTGTAATAATATCTATGGCTTTTATTAATTTCATATCTGCATGTGTATAAGGAAGACGTTTTATTATCATAACATCCTCAGTTTTCTTCAATAACCTTTTTCCTAATTCACCCTGAGGGTGTGATTTTGCAAAATCTTTAGACGTAAAGCCCCTGCATTTAAGTAGTGTTATAGCTAATGCATCTGATAAACCAATAGCACTTATTACGCTTGATGTAGGAGTTAAGTTTAAGGGACAAGCTTCAGATTGAACGCTAGAGTCTAAAACTATATCTGATGACTTTGCTAGCATTGATTTTTTATTTCCCGTAATTGTAATTAATGTAATTTTTAATAGTTTCAGTAAAGGCAATAAAAGCAATAACTCTTTGGTTTCACCAGAATTTGAATAACAAATAACTAAATCTAGTTTCCCAATTAAACCTATATCTCCATGCAATGCTTCGGCTGCATGTAAAAATACCGATGGAGTTCCAGTACTTGATAATGTTGCTGCAGATTTCGTGGCTATATGCCCCGACTTCCCAAGACCAATTGTTATGATTTTTCCCTTACAATTCAATATAGCTTCACATGCTAGATTAAAATTATTATCAAGTTTATTAGCTATATTTTTAAGCGCTGTTGCTTCGGAAAGAATCACTTTTTTAGCTATAGATATTTTGTTAATTATTTTCATATGTTTATTCCATATAGATTAAACTGGTAGAGCGTAAAAGAAATTAGCAGTGCCAAGCATAAAATTTTGGTTATATATTGATTATAATTTTTAATTATATAATAAAATCCTATCATTGTAATGAACATCATAAGCATATCTCTATTAATATGTGTTATTGATAAGGACTTACCAGGAAGATTATTATCTAGTATTCCTACAATGCTGACTACAATAGCAATATTAAATATATTAGACCCTAAGATATTTCCAATGATGAAATCAAAACGTTTTTTTCTGGCTGATTCTATACTTGATGCGAGTTCTGGCAAGCTAGTACCAATTGCCGCTATTGATAGCCCAATAACATAGTCAGAGATCCCAAATGATTTTGCAACACCTGTACTGCCAATCAGAAATATTTTAGTGCCGATTAAAAGGAAAGCAAGACCAGCAATTAAAATACTGAAAATACGAAGCCCACTTATATATTTTGAATTTTCAATTATATCTCCATTTGAATAATACTTATTTTTATAAAAAATAAACAATAATATAAAAAGGAATAGAAGAGAAATTCCTTCATTAAATTCGACAATACCATCGTGAAGGACAGGGTAGATAACAATAGATAATATTACGAGAATTAAATAAAGCACAAAAACTTCTTTAGATAATATTTTATTTTTTTCAGAATTTATGGAGTTAAATAATAAAATAGTTAATGCAAAAACAAGAGCTATGTTAGCTATATTAGACCCAAGCGCATTACCAATTGCTATGTTACCTTTCCCTTCTAAGCTAGACAGTATAGAGATTAAAATTTCTGGAGACGATGTTGCTATTCCAATAAAGATAAAACTCGATATAAAACCAGATATATTATATTTTTTAGAAATATTCTCTGTAGACGTTACTAGCAGATTTGCGCCCAAGCCTATTAGTACCAAACCGCCGATAATCAAGGAAAAAAGATAAACTGAGTTAGGCATAGATGAAACTTGTTTTAAGCTTAGTAGTCAACCCCATCAACATCAATTTCAAATTCTTCTGTATTTTTTCCATCATTAACTAATACTTCTCTTTGCTGTAAGTATGATTCTCTGATAAATATATATTTATCCTTTGCAGCTGTATCAAGAATTCTAGTAGCTCTTAAGAGTCTTGCTCTGATATCAA
>JBLFWM010000011.1:5000-10924 GCA_047611265.1 Gammaproteobacteria bacterium
TGTCATCACAGACATAATAAGCGAAAATAAATATGACAATGAAGTTATAAAGCTTGATTACACAACAGTTAATAATGGATATGGACATAATTTCTTATTTAAGAAAAACTACTTAAATGCAAATATATTCTTTTCTATTAATAACAAGCATATGGATAACTATAATATACCCAATGGCTCTCTTTTGAGCGAGGAGACAGGGTTAGAGCTAAGCACACTTGCTAACTCAGACCATAAAAATCAAAATACTAGTTTTGGTCTATCTTTTCCAAGAGAGTGGGGATACTTTGGCTTCGCTTTTGAGAATACGGATGGCGTTTATGGTATTCCATATCATGCTGAAGAAGAGGGTCATGAGGAAGAAGAGGAAGAACATAGATTATTTACAAAAACTGAAACTGAAACATATACTTTAAAAGGTAAGTTTAATACAGTTCCACTTTTTCATTCTATCGACTATTCTTTTAGAAATTCAAACTCTTTTTTAAAAGAACATGAAGAGGATGGAGCTGCATCTTTAAACAGCAATAGCACATCATTTGCTTTCAATTTCAATTTAGATGATGAGTTATATGAAAAAAGATTTCTCCTTCAGTATGATCATACTAAGTCTCCGATGACAGCAGCTTATCTGCCATCATCAGAAGCATATGGAAGATCAGTATCTTATTTTGTAAGGACTAAAAATAGACCATATGAAATAGATTTTGCTGGTAGATATGAATCTAATTCTAGAGATAGTAATAACCAAAGATATGGAGATACATCCTTGAGTTTTGGTACAAGTTTGGCTGCTAATCTTGGGAAATCATTCATGTATAATATGAATTATGCCCATATATCTAGAAGTCCATCTGTAGCTGAATTGTTTGCAAACGGCGTGCATGGAGCTACTTCAAGATATGAACGTGGGAATAATAGAATTTCAAGAGAAGTATCAAGAAATATTGAATTAGATTTAGAATATAATTTTAATGATATAGATGTAAACTTAAACTTATATCGAAATAATATTAATAATTTTATTTACTTGAAAGATGAGTCTACGACTACTAGTGGTAAGACTGATGCAACTTGGAGTCAAAAAAATGCAGTTATGCAAGGCTATGAAATATCAATGTCTAGCTCATATATAATAGGAAATGGTGACCTATTAGTAACATTAAGTAGAGATGATATTTCGGGTGTATTTGATGATAATACATATATACCTCGATTAACTCCTGCTAAAAATACTTTATCTCTAAAGTATGAAAATAATAAAAATGATACTTATTATGCAGATCTTATATATACAGAATCTCAAGGTGATATGTCTTCTATTGAGACCAAGACAAATTCACATCTTGATTTAGATGTAGGTTATTCTAAAAAGATTACTTATGATTCTAATAAAGATTTAGTACTAAACCTTTATGGAAATAATATTCTAAATAAAACTATTAGAAATCATTCATCTCTGGTCAAAGATCATGTTCCTGTTCAAGGAGCAAATTATGGGATTGATGTATCCATGAGATATCAATTTTAAGTTAAGAGGATAAGTACAGAGGGATGTTTTGAAAGATAGATATCCCTCTACCGGGAACACCTACTTTATTAGAAATAGAAACCTATTATCTGCAATAGAATCAAGATACCCAATAAGATATTCAGCTTTAATTTGTTTCATTAGTTTGGAATTGAATTATTAAACTAATAACTCTGCCTCATTATAGCATGGTATTTTCATTTGTGTTGAACTAATTGCTGCTTTAATTCCCCAAAAAAATGTATGATTAGTTTATTTCCTATCTCTAAGTAAATATACTTTAAGTATGATAGACAAAATAACTCTTAATTGTTTAGATATGAGTATAGTATTGGTATAATAAATCTATGCCATCATTTGATATTAAATCAGAAATTGACAAACATGAGTTAACAAACGTTGTTGATCAAGCAAATAGGGTTCTAAAAAATAGATTTGATTTTAAAGATGCGGGCGCAGAATTTAAGCTAAATGATGATTCAATTCTTTTGACCGCTAAAGAAGATTTCCATATAAAGCAAATGGCACCTGTATTACAAGAGGCTATTACTAAAAGAAAAATGGATATTAGAATCTTGAAACCTGGAAAAATCGAGATATCAAATAATACTGCAAGGCAAACCATTGAGCTTCAAGAAGGAATAGATAGAGAATTAGCAAAAAGTATCACAACTTTAATTAAGCAATCCAAGATAAAAGTTCAAGCTGCAATTCAAGGCGATAGTGTCAGGGTTACTGGCAAAAAAAGAGATGAATTACAAGAGACCATGCAGCTTGTAACAGATAAAAAGTATGCTGTTCCAATTCAATTTGATAATTTTAGAGATTAAGAGTAATTGAAAGCAGGGTCATGGCGCGACCATGCACCATGTTCCCTACAGGCTCAGAGTATACACAGTTACGCTTTATACATAAAGTTAAAACAGACTATAGTTTTTGCTGGTAATCAAATATTTAGAGTAGCGTGGGAATTATCTTATAGTTTGTCGGCTTTATAGAGCAGAGTCATAGCACTGCAACGGTGCCACAACTCTACAACCTCAAAGTATACACGATTAGACTTCGTGAATATAGGCTATGTATTAACTAGGTAGAGGTTGCGGAAAAGAAATAATATATTTAAGAAAAATTTATCTTATATATCAAAACGAGTAGAGAAGATATAATTCCAACCACAATTACTAAAACAAGAGTTTGGTTTTTTGAGGCATCATTATTTACAAGTTTTTTATACTTGTTGTATAAACTAAATTGCTTATAATTTTGCAAGTACACATCTAAATAAGCCAGCCTTCTCAACCGTCTGCTAGATAGATATAGGTTTTGCTTGCGCAGAATATCGTAAACTTGAGTAAGATATATGGAACTAACTGATCTCATTGTTATTGTATGGTTAATTGATCTCATTTTTATGTAGTGTAGATTTTAATTGTTGTCAGCATGTAGTATTTCTTATTAAATATCAAGATGTATTGTTTAAGGAAGTATCATAATAAAAAGTCTAATTTTGTATACATATATAAACAACAATGTATAATTCGCTTGTAGAGTTAAGACTTAACTTACATTTCTTAGCTCTGCACTAATTTTTTTTCCAATACAAAACCCTACATCATTCTAAATAATATAAAGTTTTTATGCCATAATATACTTAATCATTGAGTTTAAAAATAAATGAAAGTATCAGATTATAATTTAATATTAATCCTTACGGGAATGATCTTAAGCCTTGCGGGACAGTTCTTCAGTAATTTCAATTTAGTATCTTTGGGTCTTGTTGTATTTCTTTATTCATTGTATCGGATGTATTTTAAGCCCAGATAATCTTGCTACGTTTTATTATTTATTTATTACAAAATCATGGAGGTAATTATGTCAGATATTTTATTAATTAAAGATAAGGCGAAAAAAATGTGGAGTACCTTTGCGGCATTTGAAACTGTTACAGCTTTGGCGGCACCTGAGCTTGTTAAATTTGCTAGTGTTCATGACGGTGATAGATTACTTGACGTAGGTTGTGGCACAGGTGTAGTAGCTTTAACGGCAGCTCAAGTTGGTGCTAAAGTTAGCGGATCTGATTTAACTCCAGAACTTATAACGAGAGCAAAAGAAAATGCTCAGATTTCCAATCTCAACATAGATTTCCAAGTTGCAGACGTTGAAGATTTACCATATAAAGATAATGAATTTGATTTTGTTCTTAGTCAATTTGGGCATATGTTTGCACCGCGCCCCGAGATAGCTTTGAAAGAAATGTTGAGGGTTTTAAAGCCTGGAGGAATTATTGCTTTTTCTACATGGCCTCCAGAATTATTAACTGGAAGACTATTTATCCTCACAGGAAAATATGGTCCACCACCACCAAAAGATATAAGTCCTCCAGTAATGTGGGGTGAAGTTGAGGTTATAAAAAAACGTCTTGGTGAAGACGTCAGAGATATAACTTTTCATAGAGCTGAATATGGTAACCCAGCGCTTAGCCCAGCTCATATGAGAGTTGCTCTTGAGGCATATATTGGACCCATAGGTGCCACTATAAAACTATTAGAATCTAATCCAGAAAAACTCACTGAGTTTAGAAATGCTATGGAAGATTTGTTATTCGAGTATTTCCAAAATAATACTGTAGTCCAAAGTTATTTAATGACAAGAGCTGTTAAGAATTAGCTTAACTGTCAGCTTGAGGCATTGACCTTCAGGATTGATTGGTATTTGGTTTTGGGAAAAATAATTACATGGTTAGCAAGCTTAATTTATTATAACCCTTGCCGCAATTTATCAAGAACAAAATCTCTTGTTTGGCCTTTATGGTGAACATGATGAAGAATCTCATCAATAGAATGCTCTGTTTGATAGTGAGCATTTGCATACATAAGTGTTATATAAATTCTCATTTAACTAATTTTAACATTTAAGCGTTATAAAAAATTAATTTATACTATTGACTTACCTCAATATGAGGAGATTATAATATGCCAAATAACGCCATATTTTGATTATCTAATTACCGAATTATTAAAAATTAGCTTAACTATCGGCTTGAGGCATTGGTAAACCAGCGAGTTTACAAATTTCTCTTATTGGATCAGATGGGAATAAAGCATATATATGCGACTCATACTTTTTTTTGTCATGGAATTTAATGTTCTTTGACATCAACTCAATAATCATATGATGCATCGTAGGCGAAACTAAATTTTGATGATAATACTCGCGGAAATAAAATATTATCTCCCAATGATCATTGTAAAGTTTTATGCCATCTTGCTTGGCCATCCTTTTTACATATGCCTCAGACCAATCGTTAAGATTTATTAGATAACCTTGCTCATTAATATCAATGCTTTTGTTAGCAACTTTTACTCTATTCATTGATCTCCTCCTATTAATAAAAAAATCATGTATATTTCATAGTTATCCTAATTAACCTTCATAACAAGCAATATTTAAAGAAATTACTAATGTTTGTTGAATATTTCCTTTAAGAATAATACACTTCCAACATCGTATTTTATACGGGGCTATAGCTCAGATGGGAGAGCACCTGCTTTGCAAGCAGGGGGTCGTCGGTTCGATCCCGACTAGCTCCACAAGATACCTTGTCTATCTATGCATATCCTAATGATCAGTTAGAGTATATTTGTGAGTCTCACGGTTCGCTATATTGGTCACAACTTACATATATCTGTTGACTCCATCACTCTATGTGATTATTCTTTGACCTAATGTTACAAAGCATAATTAAAAAAATAATATTTTTCCCCTTAATTATACTAAGCTTTATTGCTGAATTTTATAGTAAACTAATTTCTTTTATTAAACCAAGCCTTGGAAATTTTTGGCTTGATAGATTAGTAGAAAAAAATAAAAATATAACTCAGCAAATTACACATAAACTAAATAATGGTAAAGAATTAAAACTGAAACTTTATACTCCAAATTGGAGATGTAGGTATGGAGCAGAAAGTTTTTCAAAAAAAGAACCCGAAACACTTAAGTGGATAGATGAATATGGTGGCGATGGTGTACTTTTTGATATTGGAGCTAATGTAGGGCTTTATTCCCTTTATTATGCTGCGACTAAAAAATCAAAAGTATATGCTTTTGAGCCATCAGTTTTTAATGTGGCTTTATTGGCAAAAAATATTCATATAAATAAACTTGACCAACTAATTCAAATAATTACAAACCCCCTTTCCAAGGAAAACCAGTTTGCTAATTTTTCGTTATCAATGCTTGAAGAGGGAGGGACAATATCTACATTTGGTGTCGAATATGGGCATGATGGAACCCCTATGAATAAGTCTCTTTCCTATCAAACACTGGGCTTCTCTCTCGACTTTTTAATACAAAATAATATACTTACTGAATATCCAAAAATGATTAAAATAGA
>JBLFWM010000012.1:0-3655 GCA_047611265.1 Gammaproteobacteria bacterium
TTGGTATTGGAACTAGCGACGTAGAACACGTTCTTGCAACGCAATGCATAAATATAAATAAAGAAAAGAATTTTAAAATTAATGTCACTAATAGTCTTAGCGACTTTGTTTCTTCAAAGGATTTGATTTTACATATCATTAAAAAAATAGGAACATCTGGTGGAACTGGTTATACAATTGAGTTCACTGGTAATTGCATAGAAAATATGAGCATTGAAAGTAGAATGACTATGTGCAATATGAGTATTGAGGCTGGCGCTAAATCTGGCCTAGTATCCTTTGATTCAAAAACTTTTGATTATATGTTAAATAGAAAATACACACCTAGTAAACAGCATTTAAATAATGCTATAAAATATTGGGAAACTTTAGTTAGCGATAGTGACGCTGAATTTGATAAGACTTTATCGTTTGATGCAACTGACGTGTTACCTCAAGTTACATGGGGGACATCACCTGAAATGACAACTGACGTTAATGGTAAAACTCCTGACCCTGAAAATGAAAATGATTCTAGTAAAAAACAATATATTCAAAGAGCTCTAGACTATATGGGACTAGAAGCAAATCAAGATATAAAATCTATAAAACTTGATAAAATATTTATAGGATCATGTACAAATTCTAGAATTGAGGATTTAAGGCAAGCAGCAAAAATTTTAGAAGGCTACAAAATATCGGATCATATTAAACAAGCAATTGTTGTCCCTGGGTCTGGACATGTAAAAGCTGAAGCAGAAAAAGAAGGACTCGATAAAATCTTTATTAAATCTGGTTTTGAATGGAGAGAACCAGGATGTTCAATGTGTCTTGGTATGAACAATGATAGTCTATCGCCATATGAGAGATGTGCCTCAACTTCTAATAGAAATTTTGAAGGCAGGCAAGGAGATAAAGGAAGGACTCATTTAGTTAGCCCATCAATGGCTGCATTAGCAGCCATAAAAGGACATTTCAGTAACGTTATAGAATTTATAAATGAAAAATAAGATTATTGAAGGACAGGTTATACCATTTGATCAATCAAATATTGACACTGATGCCATCATCCCTAAACAATATTTGAAATCAATTAAGAAATCAGGTTTTGGACCGTTCCTTTTTGATTCACTAAGATACACTGATCCTGGAGACTTGAGTACAGTAGAAAAAAGAAATTTAAATTCTGACTTTGTTTTGAATATGGCACCATACTCAGGGGGCAACATAATATTAGCTAATGATAATTTTGGATGCGGGTCTTCTCGTGAACATGCTGTATGGGCTTTAAGGGACTATGGGATTGAGGCTATTATTTCCACATCATTTGCTGATATATTTTATAGGAATAGTTTTAAAAATGGTTTGCTTTTAATTTCTCTTAAAAAAGATGAGTTGGATAAGATGTTCCGTGAAATATCTGAATCTCCTAAATATAATTTGACAATTAACATTCAAAATCAGACAATTACAACGCCTAATAGCCAAGGATATTCATTTGCTATTTCTGACTCTGATAAAGAGAGAATTATATTTGAATACGACGATATTGAGCTATCTTTAAAACATGAAGATAAGATTCGGGATTATGAAGATAAAATGAAGCTAAAAAAACCATGGATATTTGAGAATAGCAATGACTGAAAAAAACCTTTTATTATTACCTGGTGATGGAGTCGGGCCTGAAATTATGGCAGAAGCTATCAAAGTTATTGATTTATTTAATAAAGTAAAACTAAGCAATCTATCATATGAATATGCTGATATTGGCGGCATAGCTATAGATAATCATGGAACTCCATACCCAAAAGAAACTTCTATGAAAGCAGACAAAGCTGACTGTATTTTATTGGGGGCAGTTGGAACAAAAAAACATGAGAAGAATGAGAATAAACTTAAACCTGAATCTGGACTACTAGCATTAAGAAAATCATTAGATTTATACATTAATGTGAGACCAGTATTTTTATTTGATGCTTTGCTTGAAAGTTCTACAATTAAGCCAGAAATAATAAAGGATTTAGATATTGTTATTATAAGGGAATTAATTGGTGGGGTTTATTTTGGTGAACCAAGAGGTTTTCATGATGGACCTAATAAGTCTGGGTTTAATACTATGATCTATTCTGAAAATGAAGTTTCTAGAATTGCTAAGTATGCTTTTGATTTGTCAAAGAAAAGGTCATCTAGAGTAACATCAGTAGATAAAGCTAACGTATTAGAGGCATCTCAAGTATGGAGAGATACTGTGACTAAATTGCATAGTGATAAATATTCTGAAATTAAGCTAGATCATATGTATGTTGATAATGCTGCCATGCAATTAATTAAAGATCCAAAGCAGTTTGATGTAATACTCACGGGGAATTTATTTGGAGATATACTATCCGATGAGGCCTCTATGTTAACTGGTTCAATTGGCATGTTGCCATCAGCATCGTTATCCGATATCAATGGTGTCTATGAGCCAATCCATGGCTCTGCCCCAGATATTGCAGGTACAGGTATAGTGAATCCGATTGCAATGATTTTGTCAGTGGCGATGATGTTTGAATATTCTTTAGACAATGTTGAGGTTTCAAATATTATTAAAAATTCTGTTGAAAATGTCTTGAAAGCTGGTGTATTGACAAAAGATATTAGTCTAGAAAAAGAATTTGTTAGCACATCTCAAATGGGTGATGCTCTCATAGAGGAAATTAAAAAACATGTTTAAAGTTAAAGATAAATATAATATTGCGATTGTTGGTGCTACAGGGATAGTTGGCGAGTCTCTATTAGAAATCTTGTTTTCTAGAAAATTTCCTACAAATAATATTATTGCTGTTGCCAGTAAAAGATCAGAAGGCAGTCAAGTTAAGTATGGAGATAATTTGCTTAATGTTATTGCTATAGATGATTATGACTTTAAGAATATTGATATAGCTTTTTTTTCTGCAGGTAGTGGCGTTTCTAAAGTTTATGCTCCGATTGCTGCAAAAGCAGGCGCTGTCATTATTGATAATACATCAGAGTTTAGATATGTTGATGATATTCCGTTAGTTGTTCCCGAGGTTAACCCTCTTGATATTGCAAAGCATGTAAAAACAAATATAATCGCTAATCCTAATTGCTCAACAATCCAAATGTTGGTAGCACTGAAGCCAATCCATGATAGATATAAAATATTAGATATCAATGTTTGCACTTATCAGGCTGTATCTGGGTCAGGAAAAAAAGGAGTTGATGAACTGCTAGAACAATCATATTCGTATTTAAATCAACAAGAGATAAGTCCTTCAATTTATCCTAAGCAAATTGCATTCAATGTAATTCCATTTGTGGATAGTTTTTGTGAAAATGGATATACAAAAGAGGAGATGAAAATGGTATGGGAAACTCAAAAAATTCTAAGCAAAGACATTACTGTTAATGCTACGGCTGTTCGTGTTCCAGTTCTTATTGGGCATTCAGAATCAGTAACAATAGAAACAGAGTTACCAGTAGATATAAAGGATGTTATGTCTGATTTCAAAAATAACGAAGGCATAGAATTAATTGATAATCCAAGTAAGGATGAATATCCTACAGCTTTTGTAAATGGTCATGGTACTGATAAGGTATACGTTGGACGTGTTAGAAAATCTCTGAGTAGTGATAATATTTTGAATATTTGGGTTGTAGCTGATAATGTTAG
>JBLFWM010000013.1:0-3490 GCA_047611265.1 Gammaproteobacteria bacterium
GAACGAACCGCTGAAGCCTCAAGAATTGTCTCCGCTTGCTCAGCGTCAATATAACCTTCCCCGACATAAACTTCTTTTAGTAAACCTGACAATTCAGAATCAGAAAAGTCCATACAATTTGTAGCTTCGATTTTAAATTCCATTTCATACCTTGAGGAAATCGGCCTTCAGAGTCCTAAACGGCGTGCGTCTAGCACGTCCAATCAAGGCCGTCTTTTTGGCCGCAACGCATTTCAGCGTATTATTATACGTAGGGTGTCAGTGCAAACCAAACCAGTGAGATCAATAATAATGACCAGCCAAGTTTAGAAAAAGTTTCTGAAATTATAAAATATAATTTATTGTTTTTATTCTTATAATAGTGGGCTGCATCCCCTGAAGTAAGTACCAGACTAAAACAAACAAAAGATGAGATAGCATGATCATTTGTTAGGGTAACAGTGTTTTTTGATAGTGGTAAGCAATTACTTCATAGCCCTCGTTAATCCAAAACAATTTCTCTTTAGTATTTGGTAAATAACAGTTAAGTTCACTTGCTACACACCCTTGTGAGGCTCCATATTCGTAGACCCACTGCATGATTTTTTTACCTAAACCTTTCGACCTATACTCAGGTAAAACGATCATATTATCTGGTTCTATATGTTTACCAATATAATACTTGGTTATAATCCAAAGCCCACACATTGCGATCAGGTTATTTTCTTCAAAGACACCTACACATTGATACCATTGCCCAATCATCTCATTTACTCTCAGCCTTAGAGTTTCTTTTTCAATATTGGGGTTAGACATTTGAAGAAACGGAATTATTGAATCCATTTCTTCCGAATTAATCAATTCTATATTCATCAACCAGAATCCATTCCTGTTACCCTAACGGGCTGTAGGAAAACCTCAGCCACCTTTTATTGTGCGCTCCCACGTGAATTAAATATAATTTCTCGAACGAAACCTATCTAAGATTCATGTACAGACGCGATTTCTTGTTTAATATTCACTCATTGTCTTAAATAAATATTAGCAATTAGTTTTTCTACAGCCTCAAAGCCAGCCAGAGGGGCGCAGAATGTGTCCCTCTGGCTGGCTTTGTTGGTTATTATTTCTATACGCTCCAGATATAGCTATCTTTGGAAAGAAGACTATGTTTTCTTCTTGCCCATATTCTATTCTCTTTAGAGTCTTTACCAATGGAAATACAAATCCGCCGCTATTTGAATACAACATGTAGCTTAATTAAAATCGAAATTTAATAGATTTAATTTTTTTCATTAACTTTAACAGTTCCAGAATAGCCCAACCAATTATAATCAATTATTGAGATTTTCCTAATAACTTCACCCAAGTAACTACCACATCTTCGGGTAAGATTTATTGCTTCTCTTGTGGTCATTTCATTATTGTTTTTACGTTCTAAGTATTCATCTAGATACTCAAAACCATCAATAGAAAAATCCATTTCTTTATCTATTAAAAATCAACATCAGAGATAGGACTGTCCAAATCACGTAACATTTCATTAGAAAGTTGTATGCAGTCTTCGTTAACAAATTTTGGCTTTAATACTTCCAGTGTCACTGTAATTTTCCTTAAACTAACATTTAGCACAACCGCGCAGTAAAAATGTCACCCTATGTTGGCATGCACACAGGATGACATTTTTATATACTCGGCATGCTAATTGTTAAGCCTTAATACCTAAACACAGACCGATTGCTGCTAATGCCGCCTTCTCTTCCTTACTGATCTTACTACCAAAGCCAAGGAAACCACCCGAAGCCTCGGCAATTTGCTTACCTACAAGGAATAAGGATATTTTGAATTGATTGGCTTCGGCTTCAGATAGATTAATATCAGCTATTGATTTAAGTAAACCTAGTTCAGCAATATAATCTATTTTTTGAGTCGCCATCTCAGAAATTATGGTAGGAATATCATTTATTACATTGGTAATGATTCTATTAAGAAGCGTGTTGTTCAAAAATTCTGGATTTGAAAGTACCTTCATAAATTCAGTAACTTCCTTTTTATCAATTTTCCCATCTGAAGCAGCTACTAAGAAGAAAATTAGAAATGGTGCTTTCTTTAGTTTATCAAAGTCTTCTATAGAAAATTCTGTATTTTCATCACCGTAGCTTCCAGCACCAGTACCTGCACCAGCTTCGTCTTCATATTGTTCAGCCCAAATTTTACCTCCTTCAGGGTGAGCTTCTAATCCATCAAAGAAAGCATCGGATACCCACTTATGATCTTCATGTGAAAATCCTGCTATTTCTGTTATTTTCAATCGATGAACAGCAAATCCATTTTCATGATTCGCATTTCTGTATGGAATTAAAAATTGTACTTTTTTTGAGGTATCATCACTAAATTTTACATCAATAATTAATGCATCAGTTTTCCCTGTATCTAGTGTTACTAGGCCGTCTTTTATAAAAGCGCCCCCCTTATGATCATCAGGTAGGTCATTTATTGTTCTCTCACCAACTGATATAGCTTCAACCGAGCCCATAACAAGTCTCTTCATGATTTGCTCACCATCGGAACTTAATAAACCAACTATTGGTATTAGCGTTTCCCCGCTAGAGACACTCCAGATTGCATGAGATGTAAAGTTTCCAGCCATCGCTAGTACATTTTTCATTTACTTTTCCTTAGTTAATGTTGACTCAATCTTATTTGAACTAACGCTTTAAATAATGGGCCGGAGCGAAGCGACGGTCCAGCCCAACTTGTTGGGCGTTCATTCATTTATTTGTTAAATGTGCTGCTAATAACTATAAGCATAACAATCATAACGCTCAAAGAAAATAACAACAGAATAGGGGCTGATTTATGAATATACTTCAGAAGATACGAATATAAAATTTCCATATCGTTAGGGTTACTATTCTCTGACATAATCGAGAACCTAGAATTATCTCCAAACGGCTCCCAAATTTCGAAATCCATATCATTTATCTTGAACTTACAAAATACTTCATCTCGAAGCCAAAATGGTTCTTTCGAGATTGTTAGCACTATCACCCCTGGTATAGATTCAATAATTCTGACAGCAGTTTTTCGTGAGAAATCCACCTCAAGGTCAAATGATATTAAGTTCCCACCTTCATCTCTATTTCCATAGACCAACATTTATCGACCTACCATTTAACAGTGGTTTATGCGACATGATGTCGCATAAACCCTTATATATGGGAAAGGCGAACGAAAATAAATACTCTTTAAAATCATAAGTCTATCTCTGTTAATAACTTCCACAACACTATATTCCCATGTCGCACTTGTCAATTTGAGATCAGTTCTTGGCCAATGTCGCTTATCTAGGAACGCCTATCCATAAGCCAGTATTTATATAAGCCCAAAACAAAAAAAGCCCTAGTCATATACATGGCTAGAGCTTTTTTAGATATTCTGTAAAGCGTATTTTGTACGACTAACTCATTCTAGATATTCGCACATACGTTTCTTGTAGCACTTGAACATCTAT
>JBLFWM010000014.1:0-3416 GCA_047611265.1 Gammaproteobacteria bacterium
AAAATTTTCACTAGAATAAACATATGATATCAGTTGGAATTATAGGTGCCTCGGGTTATACGGGAGAAGAGTTAGTCAAGATACTTCAAAATCATCCAGAGGTAGAGATAAGATCTTTAACCTCAAGGTCTCATGCTGGGAAGAAAATAAACGATATTTTTGATTTAAAAAAACCATTAAAAGGAACTTTTAAGTCACCAACCATTAATAATTTAATTGGTTGTGATGTAGTATTTTTTGCCACACCTAATGGTGTAGCCATGGATATGGCTGAAAGTCTTATTGATAAAGGCATTAGAATTATTGATATATCAGCTGATTTTAGAATAAAAAATGTTGAAGTATGGGAAAAATGGTATGGCAAAAAGCATGCCTCTCCTTCATTGCTAAAGAACAGTGTGTATGGTCTGCCTGAGATACCTGGGCAGAAAAATAGAATTAGAGATGCGCTCATTGTTGCCAATCCAGGATGTTATCCCACAGCATCATTGCTTGGTTTGTTGCCAATATACCAATTTTTATCCCAGCAAAAAATAATCATTAATGCGACATCTGGAATTAGTGGAGCGGGAAGAAATCTAGATAGCACAAAATTATTTCCTGAAGGTAAAGATAATTTTCAAGCATATGCTGTAGAGAATCATAGGCACTATCCTGAGATGTTGGAAATCTTGAATAATAATAATTCTGATTTAGATGTATTATTTGTTCCGCACCTCAGCTCAATGATCAGAGGCATATATTCAACAATTTACTTGCGCCACTCATACAAAGCAATTGAAGAGGTTATTTCTGAGTATCAAAAGTTTTATGAAAGCTCGCCTTTTGTTGAAATTTCACAGAATAGTTCTTTCCCGAAGGCGTCCGAGGTAGCACAAACCAATATGTGCAAAATATCCCTTCATGCAACAAAAGATACAATCAGTGGACCAAACCTAGTTATTCTTTCTACAATTGATAATTTGGTCAAAGGAGCTTCAGGGCAAGCTGTACAGAATATGAATATTATGTTTAATTTAGATGAAAAATTATCTCTAATCTAGAGATATGCCTTGCCATTATCTTGTTTCTTACGTTAGACTTAAAATTCGCCTTTAAATAAAGGTGTTAAAGAAAATAGGGGTAATAACGATGAAAATTACAGATATTATTGGAACTGGTAATTCAGTAGATAAATCAGTAGCTATGTCTGGTAAAGATACTGTGGTTGGTGTAAATGCGCAATTTACTGGAAATATTATGTTCTCACAAAACCTTAAGATTTCTGGAACCGTAAAAGGCAACATTGACTCTAATGATGATAATGATGCTCAGGTTGTAATTGATCAAAATGGCGTTGTTGAAGGGGACTTAACTGCACCGATAGTTATTTTAAAAGGAGAAGTAAACGGAAATGTTCATTCCACTACTAAAATAGTGATTGATGCTTCTGCTCTTATAACTGGCAATGTATATTATGATATTTTAGAAATGCATGGTGGAGCTACTGTAAATGGTAGTTTAATTAGAAATATGGGTAAAACAGCTGGTCTTATAGAAAAAAAGATTGAAAATGATGATAAATCAACGGGTTTTCTTCAATCTATTGATAAACAAGAGAAATAATATAAGGCACTAAATTGTGTTTCGGTATCAATTTCTATATAATTAACCCATTATTAAATTGAAAGGTTAAAATATAATGCAAACTGAAGCAAATGTAATAAAAACTAAAGATGTTTTGGTTTTTACAGAAAGCGCAGCCAATAAAGTTAAGGCACTAATAGTGGATGAAAAAAATCCTAATTTAAACCTCAGGGTTTTTATTACTGGTGGTGGTTGTTCAGGTTTTCAGTATGGCTTTACTTTCGATGAAAAAATACAAGATGGCGATTCTGAGATTGAAAAAAATGGCGTTAAATTATTGGTAGACCCAATGAGCGTGCAATACCTCAGAGGAGCTGAGATTGATTACCAAGAAGGCCTAGAAGGTGCTCAGTTTGTAATCAAGAACCCTAATGCAAAATCAACATGCGGCTGCGGTTCATCTTTCTCAACATAAATAATTAAGGCTAAAAATATGACAGACTATCATCCAGGACTAGATGGTGTAATTGCCACGGAATCATCAATATCAGATATAGATGGTAAAAAAGGAATTCTGAGTTATCGTGGCTATTCTATTGAAGAATTAGCAGAAAAAAGTACGTTTGAAGAAACTGCTTATCTTCTTTTAACTGGAGAATTACCAACTAAAAGTGAACTCGAAAGTTTCATAGGAAAAATTAATTCCCGTAGAGATTTGCCAGAAGGGATGATAAGACTTCTTCAAACTTTACCTAAAGATTCTAACCCAATGGACGTTATTCAGCTTGCAGTATCTTCTCTAGGAACTTTTTATCCTACAGAATTTGACGCAGAAGATCTTAAAGCTAATAAATATACTACTGAATATTTCATAGATATTTCTGCAGGTATGATTGGTAGTATTGGATCAATAGTTGCTGCCTGGAATAGAATTAAAAATAATAAAGCTTATATTAAACCAGATAATAAATTATCTTATGCTGAAAATTTTATGCACATGCTTGATGACTCAATTAAGGTAACGCCACTTATTAATAGAATTATTGATGCTACTTTAATATTGCATGCTGAACATACAATTAATGCATCAACATTTACCGCAATGGTTACATCGTCAACCTTAGCAAGTCCAACACAGGTTATTGCGTCAGCAATAGGTTCATTATCTGGTCCATTACATGGTGGAGCTAACCAAAAGGTTATCTTAATGTTAGATGAGATGGGTGGAAAGGAAAATGCTAAAGCATGGTTAGATGAAAGGCTGTCAAAAAAACAAGTAGTATGGGGAATGGGGCATAGAGAATATTCCACTAAAGACCCAAGAGCAAATATCTTAACCGGCATGGTTAAAGACTTGTTTAAAGAGCAAAGCGGGAAAGTATCGGAAATGTTTGAAAAGGCAATGGCGCTAGAGGAAGCTTGTGAAGAGAGACTCTCTAAGAAAGGAGTATATGCAAACGTAGATTTCTATTCAGGTATTTTATATAAAGAGATAGGCATTCCAGTAGACTTGTTTACAACACTTTTTGCTATTTCTAGAACATCGGGATGGCTCGCTCACTGGATAGAGCAAGTTGGCAATAATAAGATCTTTAGACCTACTCAAAATTACACAGGTCATGGCAACAGAGAGTACTCAAAAAACTCTTAATAAATATTGCCTAAGTAGTAAGATTTGCTAGTACCTGTGATTTCAGATTTAGGAAATTTTACCCTATTTATTCTCATTGAAGCTAGCCAAGCAAACGCAGTTGCCTCTAAATTTTTTTCATCAATTCCATATCTCAAAGATTTCACTTTATTTAATTTTGTAAGATCAATAATTCCTTGGATTATTAGCTTATTGAAAG
>JBLFWM010000015.1:0-3100 GCA_047611265.1 Gammaproteobacteria bacterium
CAAAAAAGAAATCGAAGAAGAATATGGATTTAATTGGACTTATTTTATGAAGGAATTTAAAGTAACTGGAAGAGATGTTCCAAATAAAATAATAGTATCGAGTTTAAACGCATTAAAATGTACAACAGATTTATTAAAGAAGAATTGGTCAAGTAAAAAATGGAAAGCATATTGGTTATTCATACAATTTAAACAAATGATAAGATTGGATTATGATTGGTCAAAATTATATTATGAATTTTATGGAAAGTTTGTCAAAGGGCAACCAGTTCAATTTCCAAAGAAAACCTATTCAATTTTTCCGCTATCATTTGCTTTCAATACTTTTTTAACTGAAGAATATGTGAAACATAAAAATAATCCAGATCTAGAATTGTATGTAAAAAATATGGTGGAAGATTTGAAATATATATTTATAAAAAAAATAGAGAGAAATACTTGGTTATCTCCTAGTACAAAAAAATCAGCATTAGAGAAATTAAAGAAACTAGAAGTTCAAATAGGTTCACCAAAACACATAAGGAATGATGAGATATTAGATTATGTAGAGGATGATCCATGGTATAATATGCAAACACTAGCAGAATGGAGATTAAAAGAATTTATAAAATTAGATGGAACTGAGAAAAAAATAGATATCCCAGAAATAGATTGGAATGCCTTCAAGTTGGTAGGAACACAAGCATATATGGTAAATGCTTACTATAGACCGACAAGTAATTCAATTTATGTTCCTTTAGCATACATTCAAAAACCATTTATTGATATGGATCAAAGAGGAATAGAATACAATTTAGCTTATATGGGATACACTTTAGGTCACGAACTGAGTCATAGTTTAGACGATATGGGAAGTAAATTCGATGCTGATGGTAATATGAATAATTGGTGGACAGATCATGATAGAAAGATATTCAATAATAAGATTAAGGATGTAGTAAAACAATACGAGGATGCTGCGAAAAAGGATAATATAAAATTTGATGCGGAAATAGGTGTAGGCGAAGATTTAGCAGATATATCAGGATTGGCGTTAGCAGAAGAATATCTGTTTTACTTTCAATTATTACACAAAGATATTCCTTTAATAAAAAATTTATCTTTAGAAGCATTTTATGTATATAGTGCGATACAATCAAGACAAAAGATTTTTGACGCAGCGCTTCCGGCACAATTAAAAACAAATCCTCATCCTTTAGAAAAATATAGATGTAATTGTCCTTTAGCACGATTAAAATTATTTAGAGAGATTTATCAGGTTAAAAAGGGGGATGGAATGTATTGGCATAACACGGATACTATATGGTAAATAAAAGAATTTAGGAAATAGATGAGTTTATAATTTTTTTGTTTATATATTATATAATGGCTTCTTATACTCGTAAAGCTTCAAGATCTGCGTCCAGAGGACGTTCAAGAGGACGTGCTGGTGGTCGCGCTCGCTCTGCCTCTCGCTCTGCTAGTCGCTCTGCCGGTCGCTCTGCTGCTCGCGCTAAATCAATGAAAAAGGCTGCTGCCAAGGGTGCTGCTAGAGCCGCTAAGGCTGCTGCTTCTGCTGCTAAGGCCGCTTCCAAGGCTGCTTCCAGAGCCGCTTCTGCTGCCAAGGGTGCTTCCGCTGCCAAGGCTGCCGGTGCTGCTGCCTCTGCCGCCAAGGCTGCCGGTCGTGCTGCTGCTATGGGCCGTGCTGCTGGTGCCGCTGCTGGTGCCGCCGCCGGTGCTGCCAGAGCCGCCAAGCGTGCTTAAGTGTTTAAAATTAATAATAAAAGATAATTGAATTTATTATTAATATTTGAATAATATTCTTAAAAAAACTAATGTAGCAATGAGTATAATTTTACAAATGAACAAGTTGTCTAGAAAGTTTGTAGAGAGGTTGAAATATTCACAATACAAAAAATAAGGGCCATACCATTCTTTGGTATTCCATAATTTTCTCTCAAGTTTGGTTAATATACATCCATGAAAGTAAAAATTAGATATTAATATAAGTGTCCAAACAACAACTATGAAATAGAACATAAAATCGAGTGGATGTAAAATTAAAAAATAGAAACTGACCAACTGAATAAGTAAATGAATTAAAAATACAATAAAACCATTAAACTTAGAGTCATTAGATATTAATTTTAATTTAGATTCACAAAAATTTAAAATCTTATCAAGTTGTAATTTAGAGTTTGAAGTCATAATATATTTTTATACTTTATTTTGTTGATTTTTCTTCAAACAAGAAAACAAACAGGTTACTAATCGAGTAACTATTGGTTCTAGTTTATTAATATTGATTTTTCCTCTAGAAGCATCTACAATAACATCAATGACATTAGTGGCATCCTCTTTTAAAAATGTAACAAGTTGATTTTTATGAGGAGCATTGAGACCATCAGTTTCCAATAATTTAATAAGAATATCAATGACTAAATCTTTTTGGTCACTACCTTTGAAATCAGTAGTTTCTACAATTTCCATACCTCTAATGATTAATTTCATAAGAAGAGGTTTGTCAAGAGTTTGGTCCTTAAATTCTTGTAAAAGTTGGTCTTTAATTTCTAATAAAAGAGTATCTCTTGCTAAATCAATAAGAGCGACTTGTTCAGGAGCAATAGTGCTGACACTATCAATAGGATTACTATGTTCGGTAGTAGCATTTGAGTCTACAGATATGGAGTGGGAATCATTCATTATAATTGATAGATATATATAAAAAAAAGGTTACAAACTAATATAATCAATATATTGTTTAAGATATGTAGAAAATGTTTCCTCATCAGTAATCTTCTTATAAAAACTAAATATGGAATTTTTAAGAGGTAATGTTAAATGAAATACTGATGAGCCGTTATTATTATCATTAATCATAATGTTAATTTCTTCAAGTTCGGAATATTTCTTATTAAGAACAATATTATTTTCTTTAGATTCAATAAATTGCCATCCTTTATCAACGAGTCTTTCTTTAATAAAAGCAGAATAATCATTTTTTTTATTTACAGTCATCATATGGTATAGTTATTAATATAATAATAGGTATGACTTTAAATCTGTTAGATTAATTATAAAGCAATAAGCATTATAATTAATTTGGTAACGCACTATTGTA